>CAYVDO010000094.1:0-1682 GCA_964450125.1 uncultured bacterium | reverse complement strand
AGTCCCAGCGCGGAAACGGGAGCGTCGAGAGGTCCTGATTGAGGTGCCGGACCTCGTTCTTCACGACGGTCCCGTCCTTCTCTCGGAACCACATGCTGCCCACGTCGCGCGGGGCTTCCCCGGCAGCGCGGCGGCGCAGATACTCCACCATCGCGTCCTCGGCTTCGCCGACGATGACCGAGTCCGCGTGCTGAATCGATTCTTCTTGGGCGAGAGTGGGGTGAATGCCGCCCCACATGATCTCGGTGTCCGGACAGACCTCGCGCAGTCGCTTGGTGAGGGCGACGCTGCGGTGATAGTGGCCGGTCATCAACGAAAGCCCGACGATGTCGGGCTTTCGTTCGGCGACGAAGCGGACGGCGTTGTCCAGCTCCTCGTCGGTCTCGTCGACGTTGTACGCGAACGCGATCCCGCCCCGGTCCTTGGCGCGGACGTTCGTCATGAACAGAACGCCGGCGTCGTGGCCGGCTGCGCGCACGGATTCGGCGAGGTAGAGCATCCCGAGGTTACGGATCTCGGGAAGCATGGAAATCAGCATCACGCCGGGTCGATTCATGTTGCAGCGTCCTCCGGGAGGGCTCGGAAGTGAGCGTTCACCGTCGTCGGATTATACGGACCTCGCGACGAGCACGTCCAACACGCGGACGTCGCGGCTCCGTGGATTGCGTGGTGAGTCGTGGGTCACCCGCGGCGCGCGACGGCGATGATCTTGTTTCGCGGCGGGAAGCGAGCGAGCGCCCAGTCGGCCATCGGCTCGATCAGCGCTCGCGCCGGCTCGGGGATGTGCGCGGTGCGCAGGTACCACGAGCCCGGATACGAGTAGTCGGCGATCAGCTCCAGTACCCGCACCGTGAGTCCGGCGTCCTCGAGCAGGCTGCGAAGCTCAGCGCGTCGGAAGATCTGCAGGTGGAGGAGGTTGTACCGATGACGGGCCACGAACGAGAACCGCCCGCCGGTGAGGCGCGCCAGTCCGATCGCCGTCCGGTGGAGCGCGCCCTCGCGCGCGGGCGTGGTGATCGCGAGACGGCCTCCTGGTGCGAGGAGTTGGCTCACGCGGCGCAGCGTCATCCGCGGATCCGCGAGGTGCTCGAAGAGGTCCCAGATGGTGATGACGTCGAACCGTTGCCGATCCCAGCTCGGTTCACCGATGGGGGTGGAGCTGAGCTCGATGCCGTAGCTCGCGAGCGCGTGCTGGCGGGCGGTGGTGGAGAATTCGATGCCGGCGACCTGCGCTCCGAGCCCTCTCGCGAGCGCGAGGAAGCCGCCGCCGCCCGCACCGACGTCGAGCACCCGCAGCCCCTGGATCTCGCGCTCGGGCAGCACGCAATCGAGCAGATAGCGAAAGCGTGGTGAGCGCGCCGGCTCGAAGCGCTCGTACTCCGCGCCTTCACCGAGGACGCGCTCGTAGAGCTCGCGCGCGCTCTCGTCGTCGTACGTCTGGCTGACGAACGGCATGCGGCACAGCCCGCAACGCACCACTTCCACACAAGCCTCGGGAAGCGTGAGGTACGCGAGCGGCGCGGGCTCCCCGCAGAACTTGCAGACCGTCTGTCTCTCGATTCGCATGATTCGGCCCAATCCGAGGTAAGCCGCCATGCTATAAGCTCCCACCGCGCGAGGCCACACGCGATTGCGTCGGTGACGCGTGCGGCGAGCGCCCGGCGTGGCCTCGACGCGCGAGC
>CAYVDO010000093.1:16069-22091 GCA_964450125.1 uncultured bacterium | reverse complement strand
TGCTGATCCCGACGATCGTGCTGCTCTATGGCTTGGACATCAAGGTTGCGGGGAGCCTGTCGCTGACGGTGAGCCTGCCGACGATGATCGTCGGCTTCGTCCGGTACACCCGCGCCGAGGCGTTCGTGGTCCTGCGGCAGGAACGTTCGCTGATGCAGTGGATGATCGCCGGGTCGATCCTCGGTGCGGCTTTGGGCGGACTGCTGCTGGGATCGGTGTCGCCCACCATGCTGATGGGACTTCTCGGAGCGATCCTCTTGGTCTCTGCCGTGAAGACCTTTCAGCATGCCCGTTGAGGAGACTGCCCGTGCTCCGGAGCGGTAGCGACCTTCAAGCCATCTGGCTGACGGTATCGGCCTCGCCGCTTCGCCGACGTCAGCCATCCGCACCGCCGCAATCGGCCACAGCCTTGGCCGCCGACGACAGCGCATCGCCCCAACCCCAGCCGACGTCGCGTCCCGCGTCGGCGAGCTGCTCGAAGCGCTCGACGTGCCGCTTCGCTTCGCAGGGCCGCGACGCGTCGGGCGTTGACTCACGGCACGGCATGAGGTGATTTCGCACGCCGGCTGGCGGCTGCGCGCCGTTGGTCAGCTTCTTCCACAGTTTCACGACCGGCGGATCGGAGCGTGAGATCCACGTGTCGCCAACGCAGCGCCCCACCGGCCCGTGAATGCGATGCCGTTGACCACAGGGATCGATAGCTCATCGGCGATCCTGCCTTCCTCCTGCGCGATTCCTCGGCACCATCGACCCCGACCCGATTCGACGCTCGACGTACTGAGCCACGCCATCGCCAAGCCGGAAACGGAAATGACGACGTCCACCGACCTACTCCGCTCCATCGTCGCGCTGGATCAGCCGGAACGAAGCCCCGCCGCGCTGGAGCCTTGCTGAGCGCACTGGTGCTATCGCTCAGCGGCTTGTCGATCAATCTGTCCGATTCGCGATATTGCCGACTTCGCCGCGAACTGAACTGAGGTGTCGGGATCAGCGGATGCGGCACTACGCCTCGCAAGCACCGTCACGATGATCCTGCTCCTCGTCGGGACACCGATCGCGTGGTGGCTTGCGCGTACCAAGACACGGTGGAAAGGACCCATCGGTGCGGTCGTAGCGCTGCCCCTGGTGCTGCCACCGTCCGTGTTGGGCTTCTATCTGCTACTCGCGATGGGTCCGAGGGGACCGGTGGGGCAGTTGACCCAGGCGCTGGGGATGGGGGCGTTGCCCTTTACGTTCTGGGGTCTAGTTGTCGCCTCGGTGTTCTACTCGCTTCCCTTCATGGTTCAACCGCGGCGGAGCGGAGGCGTAGGTGATGGCGAGTGATTCGATGATCGAGGGCGAAGCAACGGGTCAGAAGATGACCGATCTGTGCGAGAGGCTGATTGTGGACCCGTCGACCCTTCCGAGCTTGCTCACGGCAGCCGAGGTCGCGTCGCTCCTCAGGCTCAAGAGTGAGAAGGCGGTGTACGCGATCGCGGCCAGTGGCGCACTGCCCGGTGTGGTTCGGATCGGACGGCGATTTCGCGTTCGCCGCGACGAGCTCTTGCGTCGCCTCGAAGCGCACGTGATCAGGTGAACAGAGGCTTGCTGACGTGACGGTCCGAGTGCGCCCCTGGAAGCGCAAGAGCGGCAAAGCGGTTCCCGGCGAGTGGGAGGTCGACATCTTCGGCTTCCTGCCGGGCCGGAAGCCGTACCGCGAGCGGACCAAGGCGCCAGTTACGTCGAAGACTGGGGCGAAGCAGTGGGGCCTCGCACGCGAGCACGAAATCCTCGCCGCGGCGGCGGCAGCGCCCCCTGGGTCATCCAAACCGAAGGAGAATCCGACGCTCCACGATTTCTGGGATCGGTTCATCGAGGGCCACTGCACGAGCAACAAGCACAAGCCGAGTGGCATCAACGCGAAGCGCTACGCCTTCCGGGCCTACCTCGATCCGCTGCTCGGCCATAGGCGACTCCACGAGATCTCGAACGAGGACATCGCTCACCTCAAGGCGAAGTTCGTCGAGCACTCGCCCTCGACGATGAACAACATCTTGAGCGTGCTCTCGATGGTGCTCAAGGTCGCGACGGAGTGGGAGGTGACCGACCCGATTAGTTGTAGGATTCGGCTCGTGAAGGTTCCGGATACCGTCCCGAAGTTCTACGACTTCGAGCAGTACGATCGCCTTCTCGTCGCGGCTCGCGCAGTGGACCCGCGGATCTACGCGATGGTCTTGCTCGGCGGAGATGCCGGTCTACGACGCGGCGAGATGGTCGCTTTGGATCGTTCGTCCCTGAACTTCTCGCAGTCGCTCATCACGATCGACAAGGCCGAGTGGCGAGGTCAGATCAACGCGACGAAGGGTATGGAGTCGAGGGTCGTGCCGATGACGACGCGACTCCGCGCCGCGCTGAACGCGATCCGGCACCTTCGGGGTGACCGCGTCTTCTACACCGACGATGGCGAACCGATCACGGCCAAGATCCAGCAGAAGTGGATGGTGCGAGTCCAGCGGAAGGCCGGGCTCAGGGACTCAGGTGAGATCCACATCCTGCGTCACACCTTCTGCTCGCACCTCGCGATGCGAGGCGCCCCGGCCCTCGCGATCCAGAAGCTCGCTGGGCACAAGAGTCTCCAGACGACGATGGGCTACATGCACCTCTCGTCGGGCGAGGCGCAGCGAGCGATCCGGCTTTTGGAATCGTCGCATCGCGAGAGATCTGACGAGCTCTCGGAGCCGATCCACAGGTGCTGCGCCGCCAGAAGATCGAAGTGGCTCGACAGGTGTCGAGGTCGGAAGAGGCCCGGTTCGCTGACGTGTTCTATGGCTACTGGTTGGGCGGTCTCGGGCACCTACTAGCGTGGGATCCGTACCTCGGCCTGCCGAAGGCGTGCCTTCGTGACTGTGGCGAAAGGCCCCCCGGTCAGTACTCATGTTCTCGTCCGGCGTTCTTCGAGTGCGTATACGAGGTCACGCGCAGTGCCATTGGCGAAGACATCGCCGAACCGCATACCGAGATCACGCAGCGGATCGAACCCGCGCCAGACCTCGCAGGGCAATTTGTGAAGGTCCGGATCAGCTCTCTCGATGGAGCCGACACGACGATCTTCGAGGCGCGCACGTCACTTGACCGTGATGCACGAGCAGCCGTGGACCTCTCGCCGGCGCTGCCAAACCTGCACTCGATGGGACTTCTCACTGCCGGGCTTGAGCAGGGTTCCGAGAAAGCCGCGTTCCGCGCCACCATCGCCGAGTCGGCGGGTGCGCCTGCCATCAACGATGACCAGACGATCGTCGCTCAGGCGGTTGCTGCGGCGAGCTGGCTCCGAGCACCTGGGACCGCCAGTGAGGACCGCAGCGTCACCAGGCCTGCCGACGGACTCGTGATCACCGACCCCGTCCGCCCCGTTCCGCTCGGCGATGGGAGGGCAGTTGTAGCGCTTCCAGGTGGACGGTTGGGCACCTACTCGCGTCCTCCAGATCCAGCTAGCGAGGCCGCGCCGGTCGACGATTCCGCATGCACGGTGACATCCGAGAAGCGGGGCAAAGCCGCGACCGGAAAGGTGCGGAGTCCGGACGCTGAACAGGCCGCGGTCGAGCGGGCACGCTCGCTCGGAGATCGATTTGCTCCGGTCGGAAACGGAACAGTGATCGACAGAGTGACGAATCTGATGTGGGCCACGTATTCCAACGACGAGGCGGTCTCCTGGCCCGAGGCAAACCGCTACGCGAGAGGGTTGTCGCTCGGCGGGTACCGAGATTGGCGCCTTCCCACGAGGGCCGAGCTGTACGACACGTGGGGGCGGATGGTCGGCGCTGAATTCCGGTACACCCCGGACCCGTATCGATACAACCTGACGCGGGAGTTGTCGGGCGGACACCCGGCTGGGTTCGGACCCGGTGCTCTCGGCACCGGAGGGTCGTGGACATGTCAGGTTCGGGGCAGCTCGGCCTACGCGATCTCCTGGTTCTCGGGCTGGAACGGCTGGGCTGACATGTCGACGCCAGGACCATCGGCACTGGCCGTTCGCACGATCTCGACGACCGACACTGAGGCTGAGACGAAACCGCGAGCAAAGGGACGGGCGCCGGCCCGTGATGACGATCGTGAGCATCTGGAGGAAGTGCTGCGAGAAATCGAGCACCTCAACGACCAGAGCCGCCGCCTGGCGGAGACCTATGCGAGCAGGGCGAACTACTACAACTACACGGCCCTACCTGCTTGCGAGCGGGACATGCAGTCTGACCTACCGTCTCCGAATCCCGGACCGTGCCAACGGGCGCAGTGGGTGCTCACGGAATTGAACCAGATCCAGCAGCAGATGGCCGACACCCAGCGTCGACTGAGCGAGTTGAACCGGGAGGCGCTCCGGCTTCAGGCCGGGGTCCGGTCGGGAAGCCACTGATCGGAGCGCACTCTCGGATCGCGGGCGGCAGCGCGGGCTGATCCGCAGCCAGGCTCGGAAGGTGATCGCGGGGATCGAGGAAGGCGCGGTGGTTTCCGCTGTCGGCGGCAGAACGCGGGACAACCGCGATTCCGCCGCCTGGAGCCGTCGATCCCCGAAAAATCTGGAGAGATCCTGGAGACGGTCGATGGGTCGGCCGGAAACTCGAAGAGTTCCGCCTGGTTGAGTGGTGGAGGCGGCGGGAATCGAACGCGAGCCCCCGTCCCACGAGAGTACACCAAACCCCACAATATCTAACGAATCCGCATCGCGCTCCGAGCGCCGGAGCGGGTCCGATGGGGCTTTGTTGAGCGATTTTGCCCCCGCGGGGGCAAACCTCCGGGCGCTCGCAGCCCGAGCGCGCCGCGCGCATGCCAACGGTGAGAGCGAGGTAGCGCTCGCGCTGCTACTCGAGCTGGCCGCGGAGCTAGCCCCCAACGCCCTCGGCGGCGACCAGGCTGCGGCGGGGGGCCACGCATGCTCCTCGTGCTAGTCGCGCGGGTAGCACGCCTCCTTCATCTGTGGTCCATCCGGGACGCCGCTGACGATGCTCGTAGGGTGGCTCACCCACGATCCCGAGCCTCAGCCGGTGCAGCCGTCGGTGGGAGTGGCCGGATGCGAGCGCCCGCCTGCGCGCTGGCGCACGAGCCATACCGCCCATCAAGCCGTCGCCGTGGCGGTGGAACACAAGCTCGATCGCCTGCGCGGCGTGGTGGCGGTCGGCGCCGTTGCCCCGCGCGGAGCCCCGGCGTCACGGGCGATGGCGGGTTCGTGAGCGAACCGTACTCGCGCCCCGTCACGTCTCGGCAGCCGATCCGATGCGTCCCGATACCAAGCGATCACGACCGCGTCGGGCGAAGCCTCGACGCGAGAAGCTCAACTCAATCAACGAACCTCATCGCATGGAGATGACCAATGCAATGCCACGAAGATGGCCGTGATCACGCCACGGTAGTGCTTCGCACGCCGTCCAACCTCGGCATTACAAGCGAGATCCTGTTTGGAGAGGAAGTGGAGATCGACGTCGGAATCGCCGACCTGGTTCAAGCACTCTGGCGGCTCGGAATTCGTACGCTGAACTCGTGCCAGGACAACCCCGTCGGATCGGGTCGTGTGTGGCTACAGCTCGAAGCTGTAGAGGACGCTCACGCGTTGCTGAAGGTCGCGTGCGTGTGGGATTCGGAGACCTTGGGGGGCGGCGGTGTCTGGGGACGCGCGTTCGGCGTAGCCGATACAAGCCATGACTGGGAGTGGAAGCTTCACCTCACCGACATCGCGGAAGTTCTCTGCGGCGAAGCTGTCGCCGACGGCATCGACGATGGGGTGGGCGTCGAGCCGGATGCGCGCTTCCGCATCTCGGTGCGGTTCCCGGTGACCGACCTGCCGACTGTCCTCGCGCGACTGGTGCGTGCGGCGAGAAGCGAGGGCGACAAGCCTTCTTCGCCCGTGATGGATCGCGCCTCGCGCGTGCCTGAGGTGGCGCACGAGGCCGCGGCGCTATGGGCATCGAATCGCCGACGCGCACGCGCGGGAACTGCTCGGCGACGTGCTCGCGAGTGACGTGGCGTAGTCGGGGCAGGGCCGGGCGCGGGCGCG
>CAYVDO010000093.1:0-16059 GCA_964450125.1 uncultured bacterium | reverse complement strand
AAAACATCAGTCAGTTGTTCTGCTAGGTTTATATTAGTCGAGTGAATAACTCGGAGGCATCCGTGACCCCCCTTCAAATCGAGCCCATCCCCCTCGACGCCCTCATCCCCTACGCCCGCAACGCCCGGACCCACACCGACGCCCAGATCGCCCAGGTGGCGGCGTCGATCCGAGAGTTCGGCTTCGTGAACCCCGTGCTGGTCGACGAGCAGCGCACGATCATCGCCGGCCACTGCCGCGTCTCGGCCGCCCGGAAGCTCGGGTTGGCCGAGGTGCCGACCATCCGACTGGCGGGGCTCACGGCTAGCCAGCGGAAGGCGCTCGCGTTGGCGGACAACCGCCTCGCCCTCGACGCCGGCTGGGACGAAGATCTCCTCCGTCTTGAGCTGGCCGATCTGCGCGACGCCGGATTCGATCTCGACCTGACCGGCTTCAGCGCGGGCGAGCTTGCCGACCTCGATCTCACCGTCGGCGCCGCCGCGCCCGACGACACCGACGATCCGGAGCCCCAGCTCGACCGCGCCGAGGAGCTGCGCTCCAAGTGGGGCGTCGAGCCGGGTCAGCTCTGGCGGCTCGGCGAGCACCGCCTGCTCTGCGGCGACTCGACGAACGCCGCCGAAGTCGCGCGCGTCATGGACGGCGAGCGCGCCGCGCTCTGCTTCACGTCGCCGCCCTATGCCCAGCAGCGCGACTACACGGCCGAATCCCGCGCCGGGCTCTCGGACTGGGACGCCCTCATGCGCGGCGCCTTCGCGAACCTGCCCATGACCGACGCCGGCCAGGTGCTCGTCAACCTCGGCCTCGTCCACCACGACGGCGAGTGGCAACCCTACTGGGACGCCTGGATCGCCTGGATGCGCGAGCAGGGCTGGCGGCGGTTCGGCTGGTACGTCTGGGACCAGATGCACGGCCTGCGCGGCGACTGGAACGGGCGGCTCTCGCCGTCGCACGAGTTCGTGTTCCACTTCAACCGGCGGCCCGTGCGGCCCAACAAGTGGGTCGAGTGCATTCACGCGGGGGAGACGGGTGGTGCGCTCCGCAGCGCCGACGGCTCGTTCGCCGCGGTGACCAGCGACGAGATCCAGACGCACAAGATCCCGGACAGCGTGTTCCGCATCCAGCGGCAGAAGGGCGGCGTCGACGGCCACCCGGCGCCGTTCAGCGTGCCGCTGGTGACGGCGGTGCTGCACTCGTGGGACGGGCTGGTCTACGAGCCGTTCTCGGGGTCGGGCACGACGATCATCGCGTGCGAGCGGCTGGGGCGTGCGTGTCGGGCGGTCGAGATCTCGCCGGGGTATGTCGCGGTGGCGTTGGAGAGATGGGCGGAGGGGACGGGGAAGTTGCCGGAAGTCAACGGGTGATCCGCAGCCACCCTCGCGCTCCGTTCGCCTGCGCTACCGAAGCGAGTGCCGGCGGCGACAGGGGCGCATCCAAATCGTCAGGGGGTCAGTCAGCCACGCCGACGACCAAGGATCAGATCATACTTACGGGGGGGGGTTGCCGAGGGATCTGCGTCGATAATAATTGTGTCGAACCCGGCATTGGACATCCACATCTCTAGTACAGGCGCCGGGAGGGGATAATACGGTATACAGAATGTGCGCGGCGCCACCTTTTCGCCGCTCACCGTGACAACGATCAGCGATCGATCTACGGGAACTCCAAACGCGTAGTCTATGTCGTGATGAACCTTCGAGTGAAAGTAGACGGTGCCAAGTTCTCCTAGCTGGCTTACATCGTGGCGCTCATCCCTAATAAGCCATTCCTCGTTTGTGAATTTAAGCTCGCGGTAGGCACGAGAACGATCAGCGCCCTCCCGCGGTGCAAATGCAATGTAGCGCTTCGTGTCGGCGACGAAGTAGCCACCCGGGCGCAAGAGGCGACGAAAGTTTGCTAACGCTCGACCAAGGTAGTCATCGGTTGCAGGGATATGGCACAGAGAATTCGCGGTATTCACGACGAGATCGAAAGAGCCTTCTGAGAAGTGGGCGCGAAAGCCTTCGAAATCCGTCCACCGGATAGGATCTAGAATCAGATTCGAGATGGGTACTCCATAGGATTCGCAATTCCTGCGGGCGCACTCTAGCATGCGCGCGGACCCATCGGTGCCAAAGGTCTGCGCAAAGCCTGCGCCGTGAAACGCTACGTATGTGTTTCCAGATCCACAGGCGCAGTCAAGTATGCGCCAAGATTGATTCTCGCTAAACCAAGAATCGCGGCATCTTAGTATTCTCGTGACTGCTTCCTGAGTGTCACGGCTCTTCCAGTGCTGATCATACCAGCGATCGTACCATTCCCCGAGGAAGTCATAAGCAGATTCGTGATAGAGACTAGCAACGGGTTTCCCGGCATCCCTGCTTCTCGTCTGACGCTGTTGAGCTCGAATTGCGTCCAGCTCGCGAGATTGGCGCGCGCACACATGGCTGCAAAGATCTTCGGCGAGGTTGCGAACATCGTTGCGCGCGGGCCCTTTGAGGCAAAGGGCGAGTCGATCGCCAAGGTTGAAATCCGCGAGGAGTTTTGAGTCGCTTGGATCGAGAAGCACTGGCAACAGGAGGGTTCGACCCGAGCGTCGTTCCTCGTCTTGCGCGCACTCGATTTCCATCTGAACCCAATGGGAGCTTGCCGTATTTCGTTCTATAAAAAGTACGACGTAGTCGGCGGCTTGAATTGCATCGCGGATGGTGGAGGCGAGAGAGTCGCCAATCGACAGGCGATCCTCGTCCACCCACGCCTCTATGAACGCTGGAAGGTGGCTCTTGAGCTCGCGAAGGATCGTTTTGTCGCGACTCGTGTGGCTGAGAAAGATCTTCATTGCTATCCCTCGGGGCGGCGGCTGCTTAGGCAGCACCGCCGCGGCCTCGCTGGGCCCATCCTATGCGATGATATGGCAGCGCCGGTCTTGGGCCAAGCGATGTGCAGGTCAGGCGGACGAGTCCAAGATTGCGGCCGCCGCTTCGGCTGGTACGTGTGGGACCAGATGCACGGCCTGCGCGGCGACTGGAACGGGCGGCTCTCGCCGTCGCACGAGTTCGTGTTCCACTTCAACCGGCGGCCAGTCCGGCCGAACAAGTGGGTCGAGTGCATCCACGCGGGCGAGACGGGCGGTGCGCTCCGTAGCGCCGACGGCTCGTTCGCCGCGGTGACGAGCGACGAGATCCAGACCCACAAGATCCCCGACAGCGTGCTCCGGATCCAGCGTCAGAAGGGCGGCGTCGACGGCCACCCGGCGCCGTTCAGCGTGCCGCTGGTGACGGCGGTGCTGCACTCGTGGGACGGGCTGGTCTACGAGCCGTTCTCGGGGTCGGGCACGACGATCATCGCGTGCGAGCGGCTGGGGCGTGCGTGTCGCGCGGTCGAGATCTCGCCGGGGTATGTAGCGGTGGCGCTGGAGAGGTGGGCGGAGGGGACGGGCGAGAGGCCGGCGACTGAAGGCTGGCTTAGCTCTGGTGGCAGCTAGAGATAGTCACGAGGACCCCTGCCGTCGGGGCATCGGGGCATGCCGAGCCGCAACCACTTCGTCGTGTATCACAGCCGGAGCAAAAGGGCGTCGACGAGATCCCTCGAGTCACGAAGTCGAGCCAAGCCCCGCGAGCAAGCAAGTTGCAATGCCCGAGTGGGGACGACGGATCACGCAAGATGACAGTGTACGGTTCCAGCGATTCGGCCGCGGCTCGGCTCGGATTGCTCGCCGGGCAAGCGTCAAGAGGCGGCGAAACTTGTGCCACGCACCCTCTCGATCTCCCCCATCTGCTTGACTGCCTGACCTGTCCCGGCATACGACATGCTCATCGACATGCTGAAGTGGGGTCATTCGCATCGCCGCTAAGGAGCCGAAGCCACCCCGCCTCAGCTCCGACGAGCAGTGAAGCGTGGTTGCTGCGCACGAGTCGCAGGGGTGAATGCGTGATGGCGAATCGAATCGCAATTCTTCTTGCACCCGTGCCTCTCAGCTACGATCCGAGTTCGTGGCCGCAACTTTTGCTCCGTCCCAATGTCAAGCCAGTGCCGTGGCGTGACGGCCGGTACAACATGCGGCCCCTGCTCGGGGATGCCCACTCGATTGAAATTTCAACCGACCAACTGCAGGAAGTTGCAGATATTCTTGCGAAATCCCAAGCGGGTAGTCTTGTCACGGACGGGCATTCCTGCATTTTGTTTGGTGCAGGAGTCGCGATTCTTAAGATTGATCTACACGTTTTTGATGTTCGTCGCCTTCTTAGGGTGTGGCCCGATGCTCTGGAGGAGAAGCTCGCTGCGGCGCTTGCTGCCGTCGGGGTTGCCATTTGCGCAGCGCACTGCAACTTGAGTGACAAGGCTCAGATTCGCGCCACCGAAGCGGACTGGGTCTATTTCTTGACTGATACCGAGGAGTACGTTGACACGGATTACGCGAGTGACGAGCTTGAAGAGGCCCACTATCATCAGGCCCCCTCTGATTCGCGGCCGATGCCTACGTTAAACCTGGCTGATCGTCCGGACACTAGAATCTGGATCGATTGGAATGCGGCGCAACTATCTACCATTGCAGGATTGAGCGGCGAGGGATTGACCCTTGACGGGATTGTTCGTGTATTTGTGATCCGTTCTGCATGTTGGAAGCTTCTGACAACTTGCGGCGATGCTGCGCTCAGCGTGCTTGCGTTCAATGAGGACTCGTCCAGCGATCTTGACACCGTTGTCGCCAGTCTTCGTAACATTCAGGTGTTTGCTGCACGTCTTATCGCTTCGTACCACAGTGCCCTCTGGACTGCAGATCATCAGCTTGTTCAGATCTTTTCTCACGTTGACGCGGCATGGAGTGTGGATGCCCACCTTGGGAGGACCCGGGAGTTGCTCGATAGCGTGGGGTCGATCCTCTCGGCGCAACATGCTGCGGCGCAAGACGCTCGCGATCGAAAGCTTGAGCAACGTGATCGAGGGCTTGCGGTAGCTGCGCTGTCCCTTGCCGCTCTCTCTCTTGTGAGCGCGATCGCCGATATGATCCCTCTGATCGACGGGATGCAACGCGGTGGTTGGAAGGCGTATCTGGCCGTGGCGGTGCCGATTGGATTCGTGATCATTGCCCTCTCGGGCGCGCGCTGTCTGTACAAGGTGTCGACGTACCGCGCGCGCAATCGGACCCGGCGACGCCGGGCCGAGGCGACGCGACCGGTGGCAGGTTCAGCGCGTGACGGCGTGATCGGAGAGACGAAGCACGGTCCCGAGTCGGCTTCAGCGTGAGACGAACGGGCATGCGCGCCGACACGACGCGCGTATTGTGTTACTCTCGAATTGAACGAACGTACAATTCGGAGCCACCGATGCCCCTCTCCGTCGAGTCCATCCCCACCGACGCCCTCATCCCCTACGCCCGCAACCCGCGCACGCACTCGCCCGAACAGGTGGCGCAGATCGCCGCATCTATCCGCGAGTTCGGTTGGACCAACCCGGTGCTGATCGACGAGCGCGACACCCTGATCGCTGGCCACGGGCGCCTCGCTGCAGCCCGCAAGCTCGGCCTGGCGGAGGTGCCTGCCATCCGCCTGGCCGGCCTCACCGACGCGCAGAAGAAGGCGCTCGTGATCGCCGACAACAAGCTCGCGCTATCAGCGGGCTGGGACGATGAGCTTCTGCGCCTGGAGCTGGAAGAGCTTCAGTCGCTCGGCTTCGATCTCGACCTGACCGGATTCTCGGCGCTCGACATCGGCAAGCTCGGCGTCGAGGCGGGTCAGGTGGTCGAGGACGAGATCCCCGAGCCGCCCGAGCACCCCGTCACGCAGCGCGGCGACGTGTGGCTCCTCGGCGACCACCGCCTCGTCTGCGGCGACTCGACCGACCCGGCGGTGATCGCGCTCGCATGCGTGGGCCGGCAGGCGCGGCTGCTCCATTCCGACCCTCCCTACGGCGTGTCGTACGTCGCCACGAAGAACGGCATCCCGCGCTCGGGATTCCGCAACGCCAGCGCCGAGTGGGGCGACATCGAGAACGACGGTCTCCAGGGCGAGAAGCTCCAGGCGTTCCTGGAATCGGCGTTCCGCGCCTGCCTCCCGCACCTCGACCACCCGGCGATCTACCTCTGGCACGCCCAGATCGGCGGCCAGCAGGACCCGACCGCGGCCGCGATGGCGTCGATCGGCGCACTCATTCACCGCGTGATCATCTGGGCGAAGCCGGGCTTCGTGCTTACGCGCTCGGGCCAATACCACTGGGCCCACGAGCCGTGCTTCTACGGCTGGCTCAAGGGCCAGCCGCCCGACTGGCTCGGCGACAAGTCGCAGCGCTCCGTCTGGGAGATCGGCCGGGACGGCACGAAGAATCACCCGACGCAGAAGCCGGTCGAGCTGTTTGCCATCCCGATCCGCAACCACCTGCACCGCGGCGAGCTGACGCTGGAGCCCTTCGCCGGCAGCGGCTCGCAGGTCATCGCCGCCGAGCAGCTCGAACGCCGCTGCGCCGCCATCGAGTACGAGCCGCGCTATTGCGACGTGATCGTTCAGCGCTGGGAGACGCTCACGGGCCGCAAGGCCGATCGGAGGTCGGGATGAGGCGCGCGCACGTCCCCACCGCGGAGACGCGGAAGACCGTCGAGACGCTCGCGGCGGTCGGCATCCCGCAGCAGGAGATCGCGAGCCTGCAGGGGATCGCCGTGCCGACGCTGCGGCGGCACTACAAGGACGAGCTCAAGAAGGGTGCGATCAAGGCGAACGCGAAGGTGGCGGAGTCGCTCTTCCGTCTGGCGACGGGGCCGAAGCCGAACGTCGCCGCCACGATCTTCTGGCTCAAGGTGCGGAACCAGTGGAAGGAGCCGAAGGTCGAGGCGGAGCACAGCCATTCGGGGAAGCTCGTGGTCGAGCATGTCGAGAGGCCGCTGCCGGTGTGGGCGGGGAAGCAGGAGGGCTGACCCATGCCCCGCATCCAGATCCCGAAGCTCCACGCCGCTCAAGCCCGCGTGGTCACCGAAGCCAAGCGCTTCAACGCGCTCATGTGCGGACGCCGGTTCGGGAAGACGACCCTCGGCATCGAGCGCGTGGTCGACGCCCTCGTGCGTGGCGACCCCGTCGGCTGGTTCGCACCCACGTACAAGCTCCTGCTCGAGGTGTGGCGGGAGATGGAGGCGATCTTCGAACCGGTGACGGTGTCGTCGAGCACGCAGGAGCGGCAGATACGCGTGGTTGGTGGCGGCGTCCTGGACTTCTGGACGCTGGAGCACCCCGACGCCGGGCGCGGTCGCAAGTACGCGCGCGTCGTGATCGACGAAGCCGGCGTGGTGCGCGACCTCGAAACGGCGTGGACGCAGGCGATCCGCCCCACGCTGGCGGACCTCCGCGGCGATGCCTGGTTCCTCGGCACACCGAAGGGCCGACGGTACTTCTTCAGGCTCTATCAGCGCGGCCAGCTCGGCGAGGAAGGCTGGGCGAGCTGGCGATTCCCCACTGGCTTCAATCCCTACATCGACCCCGACGAGATCCAGGCTGCGCGTCGCGATCTCCCCGAGCCCGCGTTCCGCCAGGAGTTCGAGGGCGAGCCCGCGGACGACGGCGGCAATCCGTTCGGCCTCGACGCGATCCGGGACTGCGTCGCGCTGCCCTCGACGTCGTCACCGGTCGTCTGGGGCTGGGACCTGGCGAAGAGCGTCGACTGGACCGTGGGGATTCCGCTCGACAGCGACGGCGTCGTCTGCGCCGGCTGGCAGCGCTTCCAGGCGCCGTGGGAGGAGACCGAGTCGCGGATCTTGGAGCACACGACCGCTTCGGCGCTGGTGGACTCCTCGGGGGTGGGCGATCCCATCGTGGAGCGGCTGCAGCGCCACTCGTCGCTCTTCCAGGGCTTCCGCTTCACCGGCGTTTCGAAGCAACAGCTCATGGATGGCTTGCGCGCCGCGATCCAGCGCCGAGAGATCCGCATCCCCGACGGTCCGATCCGCGAGGAGCTGGAGGCGTTCGAGTACGAGTTCACGGCGAACGGCGTCCGGTACGCCGCCCCGCGTGGCATGCACGACGACTGCGTGATGGCGCTCGCGCTCGCCGTGCAGCACCGCGGCAAGCGCGTGGTCCCGAGGGGCGTGATCATTCCGCCACGCGACGACTGGCACCGCGAGACGTTCCACGACTACCGGCGCGGTCCATTCGAGCGGCCACGACCGGGGTGGTTCGAGCCGTTCTGAGCAGACGGGTCGATGTGCGCCCACCATCGAGGAGGAAGGTGATGACGAAAGCTCGCACGGAAACGGGGGCGCCTGAGGCGATTCGATGCCCGCAGTGCCACGTCGAGCTAGGACCCGCCGGACTGCTTGGTCGCTGTCACGTGTCGTGGCCCAATCAGCGATGGGCCTACTTCGAGTGCTCCGCCTGTGGTTTCGGGAGCCACATCGAGTTCGAGGCCGATCGACTCTCGTTCGGGACGCTCGACGGTGCGCCCGGGCCGGCGTTCTTTCCCTCGGCCTCGTTCAGCGTGCCCGGCCTACGAACGAGCCACGGGGGCGGCGGTCTGGTGGTTCGGTGGCCCGGTCACCGTTTCACGATCCCGGAGAAGAGCTGAGGCCCAAGGAGGCGACCATGCCCCACATCCAGATCGCCAAGCTTCACCGCTCCCAGCAGCGCGTCGTCCAGGAAGCGCGCCGCTTCAACGTGCTCATGTGCGGTAGGCGATTCGGGAAGACCACGCTGGGCATCGAGCGGGTTGTCGACGCCGCAGTGCGCGGGCTCCCCGTCGCGTGGTTCGCGCCGACCTACAAGCTGCTGCTGGAGGTGTGGCGCGATGTCGAGCAGACATTCGAGCCGGTGATCGCGTCGTCGTCGGTGCAGGAACGTCAGATCCGCGTCGCGGGTGGAGGCGTGATCGACTTCTGGTCGCTCGAGCACGTCGATGCGGGTCGCGGTCGTAAGTACGGGCGTGTGATCGTGGACGAAGCGGGTGTCGTGCGCGACCTGGAGACGGCGTGGCAGCAGGCGATTCGGCCGACGCTCACCGACTTGAAGGGCGACGCGTGGTTTCTCGGCACACCGAAGGGGCGGCGGTACTTCTGGAGCCTGTATCAGCGCGGCCAAAGCGGCGATGCCGAGTGGATGAGCTGGCGCTACCCGTCGAGCTTCAACCCGTACCTGGACCCGAGTGAGATCGAGGCCGCGCGCCGCGACATGCCGGATCCTGCATACCGGCAGGAGTTCGAGGGGGAGCCCGCCGACGATTCGGGGAACCCGTTCGGGATCGATGCGATCCGCGAGTGCGTCGCCGAGGAGTCGGCGGCCGAGCCCGCGGTGTGGGGTTGGGATCTCGCCAAGTCGGTGGATTGGACGGTGGGCATCCCTCTCGACGACGACATGTGCGTGTGCCGCGGGTGGCAGCGGTTTCAGCTTCCGTGGGAGGAGACGCAGGCGCGGATTCTGTCCGTGACCGAGGTGCCGGCGCTCGTCGATAGCAGCGGCGTCGGGGATCCGATTTTGGAACGCCTGCAGCGCGAGTCATCGGTGTTCGAGGGGTTCAAGTTCACCGGGGTGAGCAAGCAGCAGTTGATGGACGGGCTAAGGGCGGCGATCCAGCGCCGCGAGGTTCGGTTCCCCGATGGGCCGATCCGGCAGGAGTTGGAATCGTTCGAGTACGAGTACACCGGAAGGGGCGTCCGATACTCGGCGCCACACGGCGTGCACGACGATTGCGTGATGGCGCTCGCGCTCGCGGTGCACCACCACGTCGCGCATGCGCACCGCGTCGATTGGGCCGCGCTGATGACGCCGCCGAGCGAGGCGCGGATGGCGGTGTTGGTGCGCGAGGAGATGGAGCGGCGGGAGAGGTATCTCCAAGAGGCGCTCGCGGAGTCAGGGATGACGATGGCGGATCTGGATGAGGATCGGTGGAAGCCGATCGGCAGGGGGTGGTGAGGGGCGGCATCTTGCTGCAAACCTGCGCTCAGCACGGCGGTCACACGGTGCCCCACCTTGCGGACGTGGTTGCGAAGTTCGCCACCGGCCGGCCCGACGAGCGCCTGTCCGAGCTGCCGCCCGATCGCTGCGCCCGGTCCAGCGCCGTCTCATCGGCAGCGGGCTGAACCACACCGCGCCCTCTCAACACCAGCGCACCGATGTCGCCCGGGCTCGGAGGCTGCGAGCCCGGGCCGAACGCAGCCCAGTGGCCCCCTGGGATTACCGGACGCGATCCCGCGTCTCCATCGCCGCCCCCTGACGAGGGCCAAGTCTCGACCACCTCCCAACCGCTCAGAAGATGCGGTTCGCCGGACGCTTACACCGGTCGGATACCCATCGACAGCAGGCGCCTGAGGGGGTCAGACGACCAGGCCGGCCACGGCCTCGACATCGCCGGCTCTGAAAACGCTGCTCTTCAGCGTACCTACGTCCCGCGTGCCGTGGGCACTGTGATCGACCGTGCAACCCGACGCCGTCTCTCAGCTGCTATCGCTTGCCGACAACGGCGGACTATCTTCCGAGAGGGCAGCGGATCAGTCACCACCCGTTTCCAGCCAAAATAGAATCCCAACGTGCGCAGGTCGAGCAGCCATCGAAATGCGAACAGATCATCACTTGCATTCAGCCCCTCGTCCCAGATTCGAACCAAGAAGCTGATCACCGTCTCCGCCCAGTCATCCGCCGACACGACAAGGTCTTGTCTTTCTCCGACGTCACCTTCCCACGCACGCTGAACGGCGTGTAGGGCGCACCGATGAGCATTCAACAATCGATCTCCAACGATTCCACCGACTCGACCCTCTAGCTCAGCGAACTCTTCTAATCGGTCCAGTCGCCGGTCAATGTAGCGTTTATCCGAGGGCGCAATCTCTCCTCCAGGGAAATCACCGCCGACAAACTCGCATCCCAAGCCGCGCTGTGTATCATGCATAATGTACGACGCAACAGATTTAAAGAGATCGGCTACCCACTTTATCGCGAGTCCATCTGCCCCATCATCTCGCACCTCGTCCGTCGTCAAATGCACTTTAGTTGGGACCGTGAGTCTTCTGCATGATCCCATCTGGCGAATTACCGGCAACAGCCACGTTTCTACAAGCGACTCCAAGTGCTCCGACCGATTGAGATGGCTCAGCATCGGATCGATTCCGTCCGCTCTAAGCAAGAAGCTGCCACCGAATATTGATCCAACTCGCTTGCCAAAGATTGCGGCAGAAAGAGGTCCTGCGACGCATTGCGCTAGAAGCGTATCAGAGTTGTCGAATGTTACCTCTGAACAATGCAACCCATCATCTGTCTGCGCAATCCTCACGTCTGCCTGAAACAGCGTCACTCCCACAGAAATCGGATCACTGCGGAAGACCTCTTCCCACCAGCTGGCTACCCGCTGAAGATCGCCCTCCAAGACTGCCACGAAAGGCACCTCGACGTCGGCGTCCATCGCAGTCCTTGCCGCACTAAGCCCAACGTGAACATTGAGATACTTCTCGATCATCCAGTGACCCAGATCGTTCACTTCGCTTGTGCAGATGGAAAGAACGTGGACACGACCCCGTAGTCGAGGTCGGCTCCGTATCGCCGCCTCCACTTTCGCGATACTCACTACTGCGTCGGCGGGATCTTTATTGGTCGCCAACGCGAGGATCACGTCCCGCCCTTGTGCCACAAGCGCGTCAGCACTTTCAATCGACACCCCAATATACGAATCATTTTCTTTGTAAAAAGGAATAATCACAATTACATGTTGAGTGCGTCTCAATCGGCTAGCAAGGCTTATGGTCGCCGAGGTAGCGTCGGCTACCACCCGCTGAAAGATCTGTCTATAAGCGTCCTGCGGACTCACCGGATCTCGCCGATACAAGAAGCCAAACGTGCGCTTGGCTTTGCTATCAAAGCCTGCGAGGTCCCGGCGACACACGTTCACTTGGACAGCTTCGCGGCTCGGTCTTACCGTGAACTGGCCATCCCGAAAGGCTACGGATGCGAGATTCGCGCGCTCGACAAGGCCCTCTTTCACCGATGGCATGAGAAGCATTTCTCCGCGCGGATCGGGCTGGAATGGGATAGCAAGGCAGCCTATCTCTTGCGACAGCAGAATGTGGTGAGTGTGTGTGCACAGATTTTCAGCAAACCGCTCAAACTCCACCGTAAAGCGGTGCCGCCGAAGTACCTCTCTCCACTCCGGAGGTACGCCAGTGAGACGGGGCTCGCCAGTGGGACACTCCGCTGACTGGAAAAGCACGCGATCGTGCGAAACGTTACACCAGGATCGCAGGGTTCGAGGCACCGTTAGGGTGGCGCCCCTTGGCAATGCTTGAGACTGGCTCGATCGGTCGCGATCCTCCCATCGCATTTGCCAATCGAGCTTGAAGAGAAGGAAGAGTCGCGCGCAGTTTCCTGCTTCTTTGTAGTCATCGCCCAAGAACGCGCGCAACTTACATAGTACGTGGGTCGATGCGCGAGAGATAAACACTTCATCCGGAAGCTCGTGCTCATTCAGAATGCGGCGCAAACACGAAATGGACGGCAACTTAAAACTTCCCATCGACCAGAGTCTCCGTTGTTGATTGTCTAGATCTCGCAGGAGCCTGTTTGCTTTGTGGAGGTTCGGCGAGTGATCGCTTGCAAATTCATGTGTGAACTCGAAGAGCGCAAAGCCAAGAACGCTGTACTCGAGATGGCTTGCTACCTCGATAATTCTTTCTAATCGCTCAAAGGGATGCGGTATCTTGCGGCACTCTTCGCACAGCCTCTCGAGCGTTGCCGCATGGTCGGTGATCTCTTCATCCCCCGGCAAAAGCGTGGGGCATCGATCATAAACCTGTTGAGCAAATGTAGATCGATAACAAATATTGGCTTTACGATCAAGATAAAAAATCGAACTTGGATCAAGAGTGAATACGTAGCCACGGCTATAGTGCTGATCATTTATGCGGCGATCAATAAAGACGTCACGAGAGCAATCCGACAAGATCGGGTTCTTGTGGCCATCCTGTCCGAGAGGGCTGACGTAAACGGCTGGCACGCCCCAGTAGGGCAAGGCTTGTGCGTATAGAGTCTTTTGTAGAAAGCCAGAGTAGAATGGAATGTTTCTGGGATCTGTTAAATGGATTACTTGCGGTTGGGGGCCAGTTGATCTAGCGATTTCAAGATGGCGGCGCTCGAAGGCTATAAGCATCACGTGGGCAAGGTATGCGAGTCGGGGCGGAACCTCATCAACAGGACCGTCCAGCAGGGCGCGCCAGTTAATTTCTGGATAGTCGTAGTGCACGTGCAGAAGAGATCGAATAGGGAGGATGCCGGTTGGGTGACCGGTTTCTGGGTCTGCAAGACCACCACTGCAAATCAGGTGGAGAATGCCATCCTTGTAGGTTGGCGAGAGGATGTGACGGCGGAGGTCGCTCCAACGCGCTGTGCTGGTGGACTCTAGGCTCGCGAAGATCTCGCGAGTGTGCGCCTCGGCCGTACGGTGATCTTGTGCTGTGCCCCGCGTCACGAGACCTCCCGGTTGCTGCGCTACGATTCCGATCGAGTGGGGACGGCAAAGCGGTCGGGCCTTGGGATCCTTACCACTGGATATCCCCGCCCGTCACGCTATCTGTCACGCTCGACAATCGACTGCTTGTCGAGCCCGAGGGCAGGGAGGGTGACGTGAATCTGACACCGACAGGGAACCAGGGAGCGGCCGGGGACGCGGCGGAGACGGGCTCCGGGGGCGATAACCGCTCGGAAGTAGCGCCCGAGTGCGCGCTCGGTACACGAAAACGGCGCCCCGGAGCCGCCACCGAGGCGGTTTCGGCGGCTTCCGGCCCCGGCCGCCCTCGCGAAAACCCCGCGAAACAGGCCCTCCACGGTAATCCCGGGTCCAAAGTTTCTCCTATTAAAAGCGAGTCGGGCCGGGAAACGATCCGCGCCGAGCGCGTGCGGGCCACCGCGCGCCAGTCCCGCGCCCCCGCAACCCTGGCCAACTACGCCCGCGCCTGGCGACAGTACGCCGCCTGGTGCGCCCACGAGGGCCGTGTCGCGCTCGACGCCGACCCCCAGGGGGCAGCCGCGACCGTCGCCGAATACCTGCGCGACCGCGCCGACGGCGGATTGAAGTGGAACACTCTAGGGCTGGATCTCGCCGGTATCACTTTCCGTTATCAAGACGCGGGGTTGCCCCGACCGAGCCAGCATCCCGGGTTGAAGCGGTTCACTGAGGGGCTGCGCCGCGAGTTGGGGCGGGCGACCGAGTCGAAGGCGCCGGTCACCGACGCCGAGCTGCGGGCGATGCTGGCGACGCTGCCGGCGACGATCCATGGTGCTCGGGACCGGGCGCTCTTGCTCGTCGGGTTCGTCGGGGCGTTCCGGCGCAGCGAGCTGGTTGCGCTCGACGTCGAGGACGTGATCGAGGAGCGGCAGGGGCTGGTGATCACGCTCAGGCGTTCCAAGAGCGATCAGGAGGGGCTCGGGCAGCGGAAGGCGATTCCGTACGGCGCCGACGCCACGACGTGCCCCGTGCGGGCGCTGCGCGCGTGGCTCGACGCTGCGGCGATCATCGAGGGACCGGTCTTTCGAGCGCTCGATCGGCACGGGAACGTGAGCGTCGTGCGCACCGATGGGCTCACCGTGGCGCGCGTCGTGAAGCGGACGGCGCTGGCGGCTGGGCTCGATGCCGAGCGGTTCTCGGGCCACTCGCTGCGGCTCGGGTTCGTGACCACGGCCGCGCAGCGCGGCTGCTCGGAGCGGGCGATCGCGAACCAGACGGGGCATCGGTCGATGACGGTGCTGCGGGGGTACATCCGGAGGGCAACGGTTTTCGAGGAGAACGCGGCGGTGGCTGTCCTCTGACCTTGCCGTCAATCGGCGAGCGCACGCTCGACTTCCTTGAGTTCCGCCTCCGTTGAGACATTTGGTCGAAGCTCCCGCAGGCAACGTCGGTACCGATACGCGGCATTCTCAAGGCCGCCCTCTATGCGTTTGGCCACGCGTGGATCCAGTTCGCGATCAGATGTGCCTCGTGCACCTTGACGACGACACGCATGCGCTGCCGATCGCCTTGCGGCTCCCCATCACAACCGTCTCAACCGTGGACGCCAGAGCGTTCAAGAGCCTCGGCCGGCTTCGCTCCACCCCGCAGGATCGACCGGGCGGATTCCAAGCATAGAGCCCACTCGTTCTGCTGCAGCAACCAGGGGTTTCAGCCTTTCGGCGCGATGCAGACGGGCGATAGAAATCGCGATGGCCCAAGCCGCGAGTTCGAGAGTGAGGATCATAGCCACTGCCGGCTGCCGCTTGAATTGGACACGGACATCATTGAAGGTGGATCGAATCAGGCCGATTGCCTCCTTGTCCTCGCTTTCCACCCGCTGTTTCTCCCTTTTCTTCGCTTTCTGGCGTTTCTCCGCTCGCCACTCATCCGTACTGCGCGGGTGAATCTGCAGATCACGAAGATCAATGCACTGGAGGTGCGCGAGCCTACGCGCCAGATTCACATCATCAAGAACCACGGGAACCACGGCCTTGCCTGAGGAGATCGCATGGTTGATCTCGCGTGCAACGGCGGCTGACCGTTTCGAGTGGCAACACCAGAACACAAGGACCGTGTCGGCGTCTCCTAGCGCCTGCATCAACACGCAATTCCAGTTCGCCCCCGGGACGATGTTTTGCTGATCAACAAAGACAGCAGTCCAAAACTCGACGGTTGAGTAACTAACGGAGGCACGGAGAAGCTGTACGATCGGAAGGACAATTTTCGCGTCAGCCCGGGCGTAGGAGATGAACACACGGCGAGGTCGTCGACTTCGCCTCGGATGCCGCGGCACACGGAGATCGACCGACGTTGTGCTCTTGAGACTGGAATGGGGCTTCGGCTTCGGCATACTAACGACCGTAGGCTGCGTTGCTTGAAGCAAACCCTAGGGATACGATTGCCGAGGCTGGGCACCGCGGGAGGTACGGCCGCGGTCGGTTGCCCCCACGCTGATAGCCAGCGCACACGTGATGTGGAGAGGTCAGACCATTCAGGCAGCCTCTACCACTCGACAGGGGCAGGATGAATTTCACAGAGCGTGTTACGAGAGAGGACGCGTAGCGCTCAGCTCTCATGATTGGTTTCTTCTCCTAGCAGTTTGTTGATTTTCCCCGGTTCCAGGGGAGACATCGCACGTGGTTC
>CAYVDO010000092.1:0-22110 GCA_964450125.1 uncultured bacterium | reverse complement strand
GCTAGGAGCCTGTCGGAAAATGTGCCGCGCACGGCGACAGGCTCCTCGCTTGATGCTTCCTCGGGGGTCTGTTCCAGCCCCCCGCCCCGAAAAAGGCGTGACTTTTTCGGGGCCCCACCCCCAAGTCGGCTCGCGTTCGCTCGCCGATCCTCGCCTTCGGCGAGGCTAGGAGTGTGTCGGGAGCGAATTTCCCGACACACTCTTAGCCGGGGTTGTCGAGGCGTAGCGCAGCGCGTTGACATGGGCCGTGGGCGTTCCGCATATTGCGCGCCAAGCGCGGAAATCGATCGTGCAGCTCGAATACGGCTGCCCCTTCCGTTCGCGAACCGGCTACTCACCTCTCGCCCGTTTTTTTTCCAAACGCAGCCGCCCTGCCAGCGGTCCTACCGAGGGTCCACCGCACGTGAGCGCACACCTCGATTCAGCCGTGCTTCCGCTGTTCGCTGCCGTGCTGGGTGCTTTCGCCGCGTGTGCGGTCGGCGTGGTGATGGTGGCACGGCGCGGCGCAGCACACGAGCCGAGCCGCGGGCGCATGGTGCGCCTCGAGCTGGCCTGGACGCTGCTCACCGGCGCGTTCGTGTTCGCGCTCGCGGGTGGCAGCCTGAGTCGGCAGCACGCGAGCCCCGTCCACGTCGCAGTGCTCGGCCGCGACGACACCGCGAGCGCCGAGGATGAGAACGGCGCGAAGACCGAAGACGCCGACGCCGCGAGCGCAAGCGATCGGGACGACTCAGCCGCGGAGGGCGAGATCGCAGAGGTGCCCGACTCGGCCTCACCCGACGCTGCAACCGGCGACCCGACGAGTCTTCCCACCGACGAACAACCGGCGGGCGCAAACGCCAACGTCGAGTGACGGTCGACTGACCGAACCCGGCGATCCTGGCGGGTCGTCGCGCCATCGACCATGACGATCCCGCCCATCTCGAGCACCACCAGCCGGTCGGTGCGCAATCTGGCGCGCGCCACCGCCGCGACCACTGCGGTGCTGCTCACCGCCGGTGGCCTCGTGACCAGCAAAGGCGCTGGCATGGCGGTGCCCGACTGGCCCACCACTTACGGCTACAACATGTTCACGTTCCCGGTCAGCCGCTGGATCGGGCCGATCGCCTTCGAGCACGCCCACCGGCTGCTCGGCTCGTTGGTGGGCATGCTGACCGTGGCGCTGGCGGTGGCTGTGTGGCGGCGGGATTCGCGCCGCTGGATGCGCTCACTGGCCGTCGTCGCCGTGGTTGCCGTATCGATCCAAGGGATCCTGGGTGGACTGCGGGTGATCGAGAACGAGCGCGTATTGGCGTTGGTTCACGGCTCGTTCGCGCATTCGTTCTTCGCGCTGATGGCGGTAATGGCGCTTGCTACCACCCGGCTCTGGTCGGACGCGCTCGCGAATCCGCTCGCTCGTGAGCGCGGCCAGGGAGTCGAGCGGCTGGCGATCGCGACCACGGTCGCGCTCTACGTCCAGATCCTGCTCGGCGCCCGCCTCCGCCACCTCATGGGCACGGTATTCGTGCATCTCGGGGGCGCCGTGCTGGTCATCACGTTGGTGGTTGCGCTTCGATTCCGAACCCACGCTGCGTCGCACCAAGCGCCAGCGGCGCGGATGGCATCCGCGCTGATGCAGCTCACGTGGATCCAGTTGGTGCTGGGATTTCTCGCCTACGCGGCCAAGTTCGTGGCGCCGGTGCCCGAGCTCGCGCCTTGGCCCGCAGTGCTGTTGACGGTGGCACATCAGGTGAATGGCGCGGTGGTCTTCGCGACCGCCGTGTCCACCACGGTGCTGGTCTACCGAGGCATCCGCGGAGTCGCTTCGCCCGCTGGCGAGGTCGTGGGTTCACCCGCCGCGGCGAGCGCGAGTACTGGCGGATGACGGCGATCGCCGAGACCGGCGTCGGCCCCGTGACACGGGCCAAGCGTGCCTCCGATTTCTTCGAGCTCACCAAACCGCGGCTGGTGCTGCTGGTGCTGCTGACCACGTTGGTCGGCTACTACGTGGCATTGACCGGACCGGTGATGTGGCCAGCGCTCATTGCTGCGCTCGGCGGCACGGCGCTTTGCGCGGCGGGGAGCCAGGCGCTCAATCAGTTCATCGAACGCGAAACCGACGCGCTCATGCACCGCACGCGTACCCGGCCCCTTCCGGAGGGGCGGGTTGCGCCCTCCGAGGGATTGGCGTTCGGCGTCACGCTCGTGGTCGCTGGGCTCGCGGTGCTCTGGCTCGCGACCAATCCACTGGCCGCCGGCATCGCGGCGCTGACGGTCGTGACGTATCTGTTCGCATACACCCCACTCAAGACCCGCACGCCGCTGGCGACGGTGGCGGGCTGCGTCCCCGGCGCGCTGCCGCCGGTGATCGGTTGGACGGCTGCGGGACAAGACGTGGGGGTGGCCGGCGCCGCACTGTTCGCGATCCTGTTCTTCTGGCAGGTGCCCCACAGCCTCGCGATCGCGTACCTCTACAGGACCGACTACGCCCGTGCCGGTTGTCAGCTCCTGCCCGTGGTCGAGCCCGATGGTCGCAGCACGGGCCGGCAAGTGCTGGTCAACTGCGTGGCACTGCTCGCCGTGAGCCTGGTGCCCACGGTGATCGGGCTCGCGGGCCTGTGGTATTTCGCGTGCGCCGCTGCCAGCGGTGTCGCGGTGGTGGTGGCGGGCGCGCGGTTCGCGAAGGCCGCCAACGCCGACACCGCACGCGCCGTGCTGATCTGGTCGTATCTGGCGCTCACGCTCGATCTCACCGTGCTGGCCATCGACAAAGCCGTCTGACCCCCCGTAGCTGCGGAAAGACGCTGCATGAACGAAGCGCCTGCGATCTCCATCGAAGAGCTGGTCGTCGACTACGGCACACGTCGAGCGTTGGGGCCGGTCTCGTTCACGGTCGCGAGCCGCGAGGTGTTCGCGCTGCTGGGCCCGAACGGGAGCGGCAAGACCACGCTGTTTCGCGTCTTGACCACCTCGTTCCCCACCACCGGCGGACGCGCGACGATCAGCGGCCACGACGTCGCCCGCGCCCCGGAGGCCGTGCGCCGCGAGCTGGGCGTGGTGTTCCAGTCGCCGAGCCTCGACGGGAAGCTCTCGGTGCGCGAAAACCTCTGGCACGCGGGACACCTCTACGGGCTCTCGGGTAAGCCGCTCGCAACGCGCATCGGCGAGGTGCTGGAGCTGGTGACGCTCGCGGATCGCGGCGCCGATCGCGTCGAGCACCTCTCCGGCGGCCAGCGCCGGCGGGTCGAGCTGGCGAAAAGCCTGCTCAATCGCCCGCGGGTGCTGCTCCTCGACGAGCCCTCGACGGGGCTCGATCCCGGCGCGCGCCGGGACCTCAAGCGCCAGCTCCTCGAGCTCCGCGAACAGACCGGCGTCACGATCTTGCTCACCACCCACATCTTGGACGAGGCCGAGCGCTGCGATCGGGTGGGCATCCTCGAGCGCGGGAAGCTGGTGGCGCTCGACGCGCCCGCGGCGCTCAAGCGCTCGATCCGCGGGGAGGTCGTCACCGTAGAAGCCCACGACGCGGCAGCTCTGCGCGACCGCATCGTCGCCCGCTTCGGCGGCGAGGCGACGCTGCTCCACCGTGGGGTGCGCATCGAGCGTGCCGACGGCGCGGCGTTCGTCGCCGAGCTGATGCGAGCCTTCCCGGACGAAATCCGCGCGGTGACCGTGGGCCAGCCCACGCTGGAGGACGTGTTCATCCACGTGACCGGGCGAACGCTTTGGGAAGCCGACGCAGGCGACACGGAAGGGAATCCGGAGGCAAGCCGATGAACCGCGTGTGGCTTCCCGCGTTCACGCTGCTGGTGCGCGAGCTCACCCACTTCGTGCGTCAGAAGCACCGGATCCTGGGCACGATCGGAACGCCGCTGGTGTTCTGGGTGCTGATCGGCTCGGGGCTCAGCAGCTCGTTCCGACCGGACTCCATGGGGCCAGGCTCGGCGTCGCATGGCATGACCTACCTCGAGTATTTCTTCCCCGGAACATTGGTGCTGATCCTGCTCTTCACCGCGGTCTTCTCGACCATCTCGATCATCGAGGATCGCCGTGCGGGATTCCTTCAGGGTGTGCTGGTGGCGCCTGTGCCGCGCTCCGCCGTGGTTCTCGGCAAGGTGCTCGGCGGCACGGCGGTCGCGGCGCTGCAGGCGATCATCGTGCTCGCCCTGAGCCCGCTCAGCGGCATCGAGATTTGCCCCGGCATCTTCCTCAAGTCGCTCGCGGTGGCGACGATGACGGCGTTCCAGCTCACTTCGCTCGGGTTCCTGATCGCTTGGCGAATGGAAACCACGACCGGATTCCACGCGATCATGAACCTCTTCCTGATCCCCCTCTGGTTGCTCTCGGGCGCGCTCTTTCCCGCTGCTGGAGCCTCGCCGTGGCTGGCGATGCTCATGAAAGTGAATCCGCTCACGTACGCCGTGGGCGCGCTGCGGGCCGTGCTCTACCCCGCGCAGAGCCTCGCCGATCTGGCGGTGCCGCCGTTCGGGCTCTCGATCGCGATCACCGTCGCAGCCACGGCGGCCCTCTTCGCGGGTTGCGTGGTGATGGCGCGAAAAAGCCCGTGGATCCACGCATGAACGACGTGATCTCGCACCTGCCCGCGCTCAACGCGGTGCTCAATGCCGCGAGCGCGGTGCTGGCGACCGTCGGCTGGATTCAGGTCCGCCGCAAGAACGTGGCGACGCATCGGGCGTGCATGATCGGCGCGCTGGTTCTGAGCACGTTCTTCCTGGTCTCGTACCTGACTTATCACGCGCAGGCCGGCACCACGCGGTTCGGCGGCGACGGCTGGCTGCGCACCGTGTACTTCGCGATCCTGCTCACGCACACGCCGCTGGCGGCGTTGATCGTGCCGATGATCCTGGTGGTCGTGTACCGAGCGTGGAAGGGCGATCTCGTGCGTCACCGGCGCTGGGCGCGGGTGACGCTGCCGCTCTGGCTCTACGTCTCGGTCACCGGAGTCGCGATCTACTTCCTGCTGATCCCATACCGCCCGGTGTGAGCTCGTTCAGCCGCCGACGGGACGGCGGAACGTGACCAGCCAGTTGGTCGACAGAATCGGAAACACCCAGCGCACCTCGGCGATCTCGAGACCGGCGGCTCGCGCATCGGCATCCAACTCGGCGCGGCTCACGCCCTGTAGGCGCCCCTTTCGCAGACCGAGCCTCCCGCGCAACCAGCGCGAGAAGTACTTGAACGTGTAGCGATGGTAGTAGCTCACGAAGATCGGGCCGTTGGTGACGCGCTTGAGCTCGGTGAGGATGCGCACGCGCTCGGGACCGTCGCAATGCTGGGTGAGGCGCGCCACACAGACCGCGCCGAGCGCACCGTCGCGGAACGGTAGGCGCAAGATGTCCATGCCCACGTATCCACGGAGCGTGGCGTTCACCGGGTACTGATCGCGGGCCACCCGCATCATCTCGGGGGCGATGTCCCCGCCCAGCACCGGCGCGGTGCTTCCCAGAAGAGCGGGTAGGAGACGCCCGGTGCCGGTCGGACAATCGAGCAGCCAACCCTGGGGTGGATGCCGGCGGATCGCCGCGGCGTAGGTACCGAGCACGCGGCGGTTCGACAACCGGCCAGAAATCGATTGATAGCGATGGTCGTAGCGCCGCGCACGCTTCTCGTTGCGCCACGTCAGGCGGCGCTCGTCGAAGCTGGGACGGCGATCGGGAATGGAAGTCATCGAACCGGGGCTCCAGAGAGCGGGCCGGTCGCAAGGACGTGGGAGTTGCCGGGGCGCCGGCCGAAGCCAGCTTTCCGGACGCGTCAGCGAGCCAGGCCAGAGTGTGAATCGAGAGCTTCGACCGAGCGCAGCAGCGAGGCAAGCTCGAAACGCGAATCACCGGCTACGGACGCAGGCCGCATGCGGCACCGAGACGGGCCGGGGGGCTGGAACAGCCCCCGAAGGCTCATCCGAGCGCGCGTTTGCGTTCCTTACCGTCTTTGCGCTCGTCGCGCTCGCCGCCACCCATCTCGACGGGATAGCCGTGCTTGGCGATCTTTTTCCGCCAGAATGCGCGTTTCATCGCGCTGACGCGATCGAGCATCAGCTTGCCATCGAGGTGGTCGATCTCGTGCTGGAGCGCCACGCCGAGCAACGACGTGCCCTCGATCTTCACTTCACGACCGGTCTCGTCGAGCGCCGTGACCTCGACCTGCCCATGGCGCTTCACGTCGAGCACCAATCCCGGAATGCTGAGGCAGCCCTCGGGCCAGAGGATCTCGCCGTCGGCTGCGGTGATCTCGGGGTTCACGAGCTTCAGGATGCGTTCGCCGCGGTGCTCGACGTCGGCATCGATCACGATGGCTCGCACTCCGACTCCGATCTGAGGCGCCGCGACCCCGACGCCGTTCTCGGCGTACATGGTCGCCACCAGATCGTCGAATAGCGACTGAATCTCGGCGCCGATCTCGGTGACGGACTCCGCAGGCGTGGAGAGGACGGGAGCCGGGTACTTGACGATTTCGCGTGCAGCCACGTGGAGTTTCCTCGAAAGAGCCGGCGCAATGTACCTACCGGCCGGAGGGGCGTCAAAAGCAACCGCTTTTGCGCTGCCAGGTTACCTGACGCGTCCGCACGCGGCCTTTTCGGCTGCGACGGCGCGAATCACTTGCTCCATGCGCCGGCCCATGGCGTCAACGCCGTGGGGCTCGGCCGCGGCACGGCTCGCGGCCGCCCGCTCCGCCTCGGGCGTGCGCTCGAGCAGCGCATCCAGCGCGGCTCCGACCGACTCACCGGTGGCGTCCCCCTCGATGATACCCGCAGCGAGCGAGCCCGCGAGGAGATCGACGGCCCCAACCGAACGGGTCGCGGCGACGGGGATCCCTGCGGCAAGGGCCTCGAGCACCACGTTCCCGAAAGCCTCCTGATACGACGCGAGCGCGAGCACGTCGGCGGCCGCGTAATGGCGCTCGATGTCGGTGCGCGCACCCACGAAGTGCGCCCGCGACCCGAGCGCCAGCCTCTCGGCAAGCCCCGTGAAACGACGTTCTTCGCGATCCCTCCCAGCCACGACGACGTGCCACGACGGCCGTGCCGCCACGGCTTCGAGGATCGGCGCAAGCCCCTTGCGATCCCAACCGATCCCCACGAAGAGCACCACCGGCGCTTCCGCAGCAATGCCGAGCTCGTCGCGGATCGGCCCGCGATCGCGCGCGCGATTGCGAGGATGGAATCGCTCCAGATCGACACCGTTGGTCACGACGTCGATCCGCTCCTTGGGAAAGCCGTAGACACGGTGGATCTCGTCCCGCACCAGTGTCGAGAGCGACACCACGCGAAACGGCGCCTCGGTCGTGAACAGCCGGCGCTCCACGTCGAGGATGAAGCGGTCGTATCGCGTCGGCCGCATCGGCTTGCCGGCGAGCCGTGCGACCACTTCCAGGTAGTCGAGATGGGTGCCGCCCTCGCATCGGTAGAGATCCTGACCGAGCGTGCGGCCGAAGCCGACGACCACGTCGTAGCCCGCCTCCGCCACGCGGCCCGCGCCGGCGAGCAGCCGGCGGTAACGCCGCATGCGCCCGAGCCGAGAGTCCGGCAAGCGATGTGCGGTGAACCAGGGCTCGGGCGGGCTGCGATAACGCGCGCAGTGGACGTGGACTTGATGACCTCGCTCGGCGAGATACCGGCCGACGTGGATGAGGTCGCGCTCGCTGCCACCCACGTGCGCGAACACACGATGCACCAGCGCGATGCGCAGCGCTCCCTCGCCGCGGCGCTCGACGTTCATGGCTCCTCGCCGCTCATGCCGGATGGCCGAGAAGCGCCAGCACTTGGCGCTCGCGGGCGCGCATCCGCTCGCGCTCTCGACGCGAGCCGACGTGGTCGTAGCCGAGCAGATGGAGCACCGCGTGCACCAGCGCGTGATCGCGCTCACGAGCCAGATCACGGCCAGCGTTTCGGGCCTGACGGCGGATGGTGCGCGGCGCCAGCACCAGATCACCGAGCATCGGCGAGCCCGGCTGACCCGAGTCCTCCTGCGGAAACGAGAGCACGTTGGTGGTGCGATCGCGCCCCAGGTGCTCCCGATTGAGCGCGCGCATATCCGCGTCGTCGACGATCAGCACCGAGAGCTCGCCGGGGGGCGAGCCCACGGCGTCGAGCACGCGCTCGAGGAAGCCTTCGAGCTCGCGGAGGTCGACGCGCTCTTGGGCAGCGTGGTCGGTGATCAGCACCCGCCGCCGGCGGCGCGTCACGAACGCCTCGGGGTGCCGTGCGCTGCGGCGCGGGCCCCGGGTGCCGCGGCATCGCCGTGGCGTGCGACCGTGTGCGGGCGATGCCGGTCGTAGGCGTCGACGATGTGCCGCACGAGGCGATGGCGCACCACGTCGTCGGGGCCGAAGAACGAGAAGGCGATGCCATCCACGCCGTCGAGGATCTCGAGCGCTTCGAGCAAACCGGAACGAGTCGCCGGTGGCAGGTCGATCTGGGTCACGTCGCCGGTGACCACGGCCTTCGAGCCCACCCCCAGGCGAGTCAGGAACATCTTCATCTGCTCGGTGGTGGTGTTCTGCGCCTCGTCGAGGATCACGAACGCGTCCGAGAGCGTGCGCCCGCGCATGAACGCGAGCGGCGCCACCTCGATCACACCGCGCCCCGCGAGCTTCGCCGCGTGCTCGAACTCGACCATGTCGTGGAGCGCGTCGTAGAGCGGGCGCAGGTATGGATTCACCTTCTCGGCCAGATCGCCCGGCAAGAAGCCGAGCTTTTCGCCCGCCTCCACCGCCGGCCGGGTGAGGACGATGCGTCGCACGTCCTGACGCTTGAGCGCTGCCACGGCCATGGCCATCGCGAGGTAGGTCTTGCCGGTGCCCGCCGGCCCGATACCGAACACCAGGTCGTTCGCCCGCATCGCGTCGATGTAGCGTTTCTGGTTGAGGCTGCGTGGCGCCACGCGACGCTTGTCGGCGGCGACGTAGATGGTGTCGAGGAACACGTCCTTGAGGTGCGCGTGCTCATCGGCAGCGAGAATCGCGTACGCGTGCTGGACGTCGTCGGCAAATACCGGATGCCCGGCACGGATGAGCTCGAAGAGCTCCGAGAGCACCCGTGACGCCAGCTCGACGTCGTGCTCGGCGCCGTCGATCCGCACCTCTTGACCGCGCGCGTGGATGCGAACGTGCGCCAGCTCCTCGAGCCGTTTGAGCGCCTCGTTCTTCTCACCGAAGAGCGTGCGCGCTGCATTCGCGTGCGCAAACTCGAACACCCGGCTCACGTCGTCCATGGGGATCGCTCGTTCGTTCCGATCACGCGCCTGCCGGGACCGGGAGCAGCGCCCCGGTCTCCGGACCCGCGTAACGATAGCTGCGCGAGGCGAGCTCGAGGTCGATCCCCGAAGCGAGGCCGTCGCGGACCAACGCGGTGAGGTCGTCCGGGAATCTGCCGTGCTCGGCCTTGTAGATTGCCAGCGCTTCGGTCACCGCGCGTGCGCGGCCATCCACGATCGCCCGCGCCAACCCGTCGTCGTCGGGACCGAGAAGCAGCTCGAGTGTTCGGCCGGAGCCGGTCTCGACGAGGACCGGTGCCAGGAGCGCGCCGGCCGTGATCACGAACGCGGCAACGAGCACGCCGTTGAGCACAGCGAACGTCAGGCCGGCGTTCCAGAGCCGCCGCTGCCCGACGATCAGGCGCTTGGTCAGTGCCTCGCCGGCGACCACCAGTCGCAAGAGGCCCTTCTCCTGCAACCCCTTGAGCGCCTTGCACGCCTCGAACTCGCCGATCCGCGAACGGTAGATGGCGCGCTGCACGCTCAGGTGCTCCGAGGCGAGGTCGAGCATGAGCCATTCGGCGTCGCTGAGCCCGCCGCCCGGGTCGCCGCCGCGCGGCGTGAGCGGCCGGCGTACCTTCTCACCGATCTCGGTCTTCTCGACGATTCGATCGAAGCTCGGCACCCATTTCTTGATCTGGGGCCACTCGTCGACCATCCGAAAGCTGTCCATCAGCAGATGGTCGGTCTTGATCGGCCCCACCAACCCCCGCTCGAACTCCGGGGTACCAGCGCGGAACTCGAACTTGCCCTGGCGCCAGGTGAAGACGCGGAACACGGTTTCGTAGATCTGGACGCGCAGGATGTCGGCCAGGTCCTGCTTGGCGATCTTGCCTTCGGCCACCAGCAGATCACCGAGGCGCACCCCGCGCAGCTTCTGCTCGCGCAGCGCCCATTCGAGATCCTCGGGTGCCAGTACCTCGGCCTTGACCAAGAGCTCGCCCACGCGATGGGCTTCGCCGCGCTCGGGCACCAGCGCGCCCACGATGTCGCCGGACTCGAACAGCACGTGCACTTCGTGATCGTCGGGGTCTTGCACGGCGAGCGTCCCGGTCTTGCCGTGAGTGGCGATGAGCTGCATCAGCCCTGGCACGTCCAGCTCGGTCAGCTCGCCGCGGATCGACACGTCACACCCGAAGCTCGCGGCTCGACGCCACGAAAAGATGCAGATTCGCGATCGACCACAGCACCGCGAGCGCGTGCGATCCCAGCGCCACGGGGCCACCCCACACCGCCGCCGTCGGCGGGACGATCCCCGAGCCGAACAGCGACACCAGCGCAGCCGCGCTGGTCAACGTGAGCAACGCGAATCCGCCCAAGGTACGGCCCATCAGCACGTGCCCCCCACCGGGGAGCACCAGCCCGAGAACGCGCGCCGACCAGCGCAGCTTGCGCCGCTCGCGCTCGACGGTCTGGCGCCGCTCCTGCTTGAACACGGGATCCAGGATCGGATTGCCGAGCGCCAGCGACAGACACCCTTCGCACTCGGATCCCATCGCCGCGCGCACGCCGCACACCACGCAGAACGGCGCACCGCAGCGCGAGCATGCCGGCGGCACGGGTCCCGCCAACGGGCTGCGCCGGACGGCGATCACGCTCACCACGCCCAGCACCACCACCAGCGCCGGGAACGCGCGGCGCGACACACCGCGCACCAGCGAGGTCCAGAGTGAGTCGGCGAGCTGGGCGCGGCTCACGGGGTCGGCGACCAACCGCGCCGTGAGGCGCTCGCGCGGCAACGGCGCGTCGAGCAGGAAGCGGTTCAACCCACGCGCGCTCGTGACGTGGAACGCGTTCACGCGCAAGGGATCGATCGCTTGGGCCCGCGCGAAAGCGTCCTGGCTGGGCATGAGCACGAAGTTCTGCCGCAGCACCTGGCTCTCGTTGAGGTGCGCCTCGGCGAGGCTGGGGTCGAGCTGGATGGCGCGTCGAAATTCGACCATCGCCTCCTGCTCGTGACCGGCGTGGAACAGCACGATGCCCAGGTTGTTGTGGACCCACGCCGCATCGGGATCGAGCGACAGCACGCGCCGCCACGCGGCCTCGGCGAAGTCGAGCTGTCCGGCGCGCTTGGTGAGCAGCGCCAGCGCGGCGAGCGGCTCGACCGCCTCGCCGTGCTGCTTCACCTCGGTCACGAGCTGCTCTATGAGCTCGGGCGCGTAGCTCTCGCTCTGAGCGCGGACCACCGGATCCTCGAGCGCGAGCCGGTGCACGGCGATCCGATCGGCGAGCGCCGTGACACCCCACGGCGCCAGCGCGAGCAATACGCCCAAGGCCACGCCCACGACCCGCTCGCGCACGTCGCCAGCCAGCCACACCCCCACCAGGAGCGCCAGCGCCACCCAGCCGAGGCCGATGTGCGCTCGCAGCGTCGCGGCCAGGATCGGCAGCCAGGCCGTCACCAGCAAGGTGCGCGACCACCAGCTCGGCAACCGGTGCTCGAGGGCGTGGGTGAGGCGACGTCGATGGCGGCAGACCACGACGAGCGGGAAGATCACGGTGATCGCCAGGCCCACCAAGAGCCCGTAAAAGAGCGCTGTCGCCTGGAAGCGAGTTCGCTCCGCGAGGCTCGTCTCGACCACTTCGAAGCCGTCGCTCAGCTCTCGCAACGCCTCGTTCCAGTGATCGGTTCCACTGCGCAGTAACACTTCGGCGCGAGCGAAACGCGTCTGTGGCAGCTCCGGGGCAACTCGTCGCGCCGCCTGCACGCGGGCGTCGGCCTGCTCCAGGTCGCCACGTCCGAGGTCGGCGGCCGCCTCACGCAAGAGCGCGGCTGCAAGTACGGGGAGCTGCTGCTGACCGCTGCCGAGCGCCAGATCGTAGATCTTGTCGAGGAGCGAATCAGCCGTCGGCGACGACTCCGAACGCGCCTGGCGCCGTCGGTCCCAGAGCTTCTCGATCTCGGTGCGCACGTCTGCCGGTGCGCGTGGGAGCGCCACCACCCCGCGCCACGCGGGCGGCTGCCGCGGCTTGGGAGGCTCCACGAACGGGGGACGCGCTTCCGGCCCCTCGAGCAGCGCGTCGCCGGTGAGCGTGGGCAGATCGCTCGTGGTCTCGGGCTGAGCGGCGAGGGGCCGAGCGCCGATGCCTGCCACCAGCAGCGCGAGCAACCAGGCAAACGCGCGCCGAGTAAGACGGCCTTGCCGCCGCTGGGCCTTCACGGAAGCGATCGCGGGGGCGCCGTCGATCGGGGCCATCGGCTTCACGCGGCGAAGGATCCTGCCCGCAACGGGTGTGCTTCGTCCGCACTCGACGTGGAGGCGCTTTCCTCCTGAAATCGTGGAGAAATCTGCTCAGCCTCGACGCGCAAATGCGCGCCGGACGGTAGCACAGCGCGAATTTCACCTCAACCGGGGTTCGGGGTGCCGCGATCGCGGCGGGGGCGCACGAAGTGGGTGGCGGTCCCGAAGAACGACTCGGCCACCTCGGCGACTGTCTCGGAGAGCGTCGGATGGGGATGGATGGTGTCCGCCACGTCGCGCACCAGCGCTCCCATCTCGATCGCGAGGCAGCCTTCGGCGATGAGCTCACCCGCGCCCGCGCCCACCACCCCCATACCGAGCAGCAGCTCGGTCCCCGGATCGACGATGAGCTTGGTGGCGCCGTCTGGCCGCCCCAGGGTCAGCGCGCGTCCCCAGCCACCCCAGGGCATGCGCAACACCTCGACGGTGCGGCCTTGACGCTTCGCCTCCGATTCGGTGAGACCGCACCACGCGATCTCGGGATCGGTGAAGACCACTGCGGGGATCGCACGGGGATCGAATGCGGCGGGATGGCCGGCGATCGCCTCGGCGGCAACCTTCCCTTCCGCGGCGGCCTTGTGCGCGAGCATCGGCTCGCCAGCCACGTCTCCAATCGCGTAGATGCGCGAATCCGCGCTACGGCGGCGTTCGTCGACGACGATGAAACCGCGCTCGTCGCGGCCCACCTGCGTGTGTTCGAGCCCCAGCGCGTCGACGTTCGGCCTGCGGCCGACGGCGACCAGCACGCGATCGAACACTTCATCGGCAGCAGTGCCGTCGGCGCGCTTCATGCGGACGTGGACACCCTCGCGGCGCGGGTCGACGGCGACGACCTCGGTCGCGAGCTGAATGGAGGCGACGAGGGTCGCGAGCTTCTTTTCGAGCACCCGCACCAGGTCGCGGTCGACACCCGGCAGGACTCCGTCGAGCTTCTCGACCACGGTCACCGCCGAGCCGAGCGCCGCGTACACGGTGCCCAGCTCGAGGCCGATGTAGCCACCGCCGACCACCAGCAGCCGCTTCGGCACTTCCGCAAGCTCGAGCGCGCCGGTCGAATCCATCACGCGCGGATCGCCGACCTCGAAGACTCGCGGAAACACCGGCACAGAACCGGTGGCGACGATGGCGTGGCCGAACGTGAGCGTGTGAGGTGCGGCCGCGTCGCCGGGAAGCGGCTCGATCGCCACCTCGCTCGACGACAGCAGGCGCGCATGCGCTCGCAGGTAGCGCACCTTGCGTCGCCGCGCGTGATCGCCTACGCCGTTGCCGAGCTTGGCGACGACCTCGTCCTTCCACGCGCGTAGCTTGTCGAGCTCGATCGCCGGTGCAGCGAACGCAACACCGTGGGCGCTGGCCTCGCGTGCCGCATGGATGAGCGCCGCCTGGTGCAGGAGTGCTTTCGACGGGATGCAGCCGCGATTGACACACACGCCACCGAGACGGGGATCGGCGTCGATCAGCGCGACCGAGAGACCGAGGTCGGCAGTGCGAAACGCCGCGGCGTAGCCACCTGGCCCCCCACCGATCACCACCACGTCCACGCGCTCGCTGCTCATCCTCGCCTCGCTATTCCTGCAGCAAGCGCTCGGCGCTTTACTTCCGGACTAGCTGACGTTTCCTCGGGGGGCTGTTCCAGCCCCTCCGCCCCGCAAGAAGCGTGGTTCTTGCGGGGCCCCACCCCCAAGGCGCCTCGCTGCGCTCGCGGCGCGCCGCTGGCGCGTGCCGTTCGCGACCCCTGAAAAATGGGCTTGTTTCTCCATGCGCTCATTTCAGGCCTCGCTCGCGTTCCTTGCCCCGGCCTCCGATGCGCCCGCTCACACCGGTTCGAGCAGCAGCGTCAGCGGATCTTCGAGCAGCGCCGCCACGCGGCGCAGGAACCTGGCACCGTCCGCTCCGTCCACCAGCCGATGATCGTAGGAGAGCGCCAGCGGCAGCATGAGCCGTGGCACGAACGCTCCGCTCTGGAAACGCGGTGTCCACTCGCTGCGCGCCACTCCGAGCACCGCCACCTCCGGATGATTCACGATCGGCGAGAATGCCGTACCGCCGATGCCGCCCAGGTTCGTGACCGTGAACGTCGCGCCGCGTAGCTCGCTCACCTGGATCTTCTTCTCGCGTGCGCGGCGCGCGATGTCCTCGACCTCGTGAGCGAGGGCGAAGACCGGCTTCTTGTCGACGTCACGCACCACCGGTGCCAAAAGTCCGCGCTCGGTATCCACCGCAACGGCGATGTGGCGGTACTTCTTGAGCACGATCTCCTGGCGATCCACGTCCAAGCTGGCGTTGAGCTGCGGCATCTCGACGAGCGCCACGGACGCGGCCTTGAGGATGATCGGGGTGAGCGTCAGGCGGACCCCCTGGGGCTTGTGGGTCTCGACGAAACGCCGGCGCAGCGCTTCCAGTTCGGTCACGTCGGCGTGATCGAACTGTGTCACCTGCGGGATCACCGACCACGCCTTGCTCATGCGCTCGGCGGTGAGGCGCCGCACGTTGCTCATGCTGCGCCGCTCGACCTCGCCCCATTCGGTGAAATCGGGGAGCGGTGGCGCGCCCGAGGACGACGTCGACTCCCCCACCGCGGCAACGGCCGGCGGCACGCCAGCAGCCCTGCTCGCGCCGCTCAGCATCCGCCGCGCATGGGCCTTCACATCCTCGATGGACACGCGCCCCGCGGGTCCCGATCCCGCCACCTCGTCGATCTCGATGCCGAGCTCGCGGGCGAGACGGCGCACCGACGGCGCCGCGGGCACGAGGCGCGCCGCCTGTGCGACCGGCGCCGGCTTCGTTGGCTCGCCGGCTGGCGCGGATGGGGGTGAGACGATCGGGGCAGATCCCGCGAGCGACCGCGCGGTGGGTGGTGCAGGTGGCGGTGGCGCTTCGGCCCGCAGCGCCGGTGCGGGTGCAGGTGACGCCGGTGCAGTCGGCGGCGCTACCGGTGCCGGCGGGACCGGCTTGGTCGACGGCGTCACCGGTGCGGGCGCTCCAGCCGTGATCGTCTGGTTCGTAGCGGCGCCGTCCAGCGTCAGCAGCAATTGACCGACCTGAACCACGTCGCCGACGCGTACGTGGATCGCCTTCACGACGCCGGCCGAATCCGCGGGAACCTCGATGGCGGCTTTGTCGGTCTCCAGCTCGAGGATCGATTGGCCCTTCTCGACGGTGTCACCGACCGCCACCAAGAGCCGCACCACCTGACCGGAGGTGACGTTCTCGCCGACCTCGGGAAGCTTCACCTCGACGGGCATACGAAGCTCTCCCATCGCGACCGGTCGCGCGACGCGGCCACGAGGTACCGCTGCAACCACCGCGAAGCGCACGTCACGACGTCACCGGGTCGGGCTTCGAAGGATCGATGCCGAAATCGTTGATCGCCTTGGTGACGGTCTCGAAAGGAAGTGCGCCTTCGCGCATCAGGGCGCTCAGCGTGGCGACGGTGATCCAGCGCGCGTCGACCTCGAAGAAGTCGCGCAATGCCCGTCGCCCGTCGCTGCGGCCGAAACCGTCGGTGCCGAGCGATGCGATCGGACGCGGTGCCCAGCGCGAGATCGAGTCGGGCAGCGCCTTCACGTAGTCCGACGCGGCCACGATCGGTCCCGGCCGCGACGCCAAGCACTCGCTCACGTACGGGCGCCGCGCCGGATCCGCGGGATGCAAGAGGTTCCAGCGCTCGGTGGCGAGCGCCTCGCGCCGCAGCTCCTTCCAGCTCGTCACGCTCCAAACGTCCGCAGCGACGTGGTAACGCTCGGCGAGGATCGTCTGCGCCTCCAGCACTTCCTTCAGGATCGCACCGCTGCCGAGGAGCTGTGCACGCAGCCCGTTCGCCTCGTTCGCCGCAGGCCGAAAGAGATACATCCCTTTCAGAATGCCTTCGCGCGCGCCGTCCGGCATGGCCGGCATCGGATAGGGCTCGTTGGTCACGGTGACGTAATAGAAGACGCTCTCGCCATCGACGTACATGCGCCGGATGCCGTCTTCCACGATCACCGCGATCTCGTACGCGAACGCCGGATCGTAGGTGACGAGATTGGGTACGGCGTAGGCAAGCAAATGGCTCTGGCCGTCCTGATGCTGCAAGCCTTCGCCGGCGAGCGTGGTGCGCCCCGAGGTGCCACCGATCAGGAAGCCGCGACAGCGCATGTCGGCAGCCGCCCAGATCGAGTCGCCGATCCGCTGCAAACCGAACATCGAATAAAAGATGAAGAAGGGGATCGTGTTGATGCCGTGGGTGGCGTAGGCGGTGCCTGCGGCGATGAACGACGCCATCGACCCGGCCTCGGTGATCCCCTCTTCCAGGATCTGCCCGTCCCGGGCCTCGCGGTAGTAGAGCAGGCTGTCGGAGTCGACGGGGTCGTACTTCTGACCCACGTGCGAGTAGATACCGCACTGGCGGAAGAGCGATTCCATGCCGAAGGTACGCGCCTCGTCGGGCACGATCGGCACCACCAGCGTGCCGAGCGACTTGTCGCGCAGAAGCTTCGCGAGGATCTTCACGAATGCCATGGTGGTGGCGACGTCGCGGCCGTTGGTCCCTTGGTGGAACTCGGTGAAGAGCGACGGCGACGGCGGCTCGATGGGCGGCGCGCTCACGCGGCGGCGCGGCAAGTAGCCGCCCAACGCCTCGCGTCGCTCGCGCAGGTACTGCATCTCCGGACTGGACTCCGGCGGTCGGTAGAACGGCGCCTTGGCGACGTCCTCGTCCGAGATCGGGATGCCGAAGCGAGTGCGGAACTCGCGCAGCTCGTCCTCGTTCAGCTTCTTCTGCTGGTGTGTGATGTTGCGTCCCTCGCCCGCTTCGCCGAGCCCGTAGCCTTTCACGGTCTTGGCGAGGATCACGGTGGGGGCTCCGGTGTGGCGGGTGGCCGCATCGAAGGCGGCGTAAACTTTCTCGGGATCGTGACCGCCGCGTTTCATGCGACGGATCTGCTCGTCGGTCATGTCCTCGACGAGCGCGCGCAAGCTCGGCGACACGCCGAAGAAATGCTCGCGCGTGTAGGCACCCGGCTCGACGCTGTATTTCTGGTATTCGCCGTCGACGACCTCGCCCATGCGACGCACGAGCGCGCCATCGGCATCGCGAGCGAGGAGCGGATCCCAGTCACCGCCCCAGATCACCTTGACGACGTTCCAGCCCGCGCCACGAAACGCCGCCTCCAGCTCCTGGATGATCTTGCCGTTGCCGCGCACCGGACCGTCCAGACGCTGCAGATTGCAGTTCACGACGAAGATGAGGTTGTCGAGCGCCTCACGTGCCGCGAGGGTGATCGCACCGAGCGTTTCGGGCTCGTCGCTCTCGCCGTCGCCCACGAAGCACCACACGTGGGAGCGCGAGGTGTCCTTGAGGCCGCGATCTTCGAGATAGCGATTGAAGCGCGCCTGGTAGATCGCTTGGATCGGCGAGAGCCCCATCGACACCGTGGGGAACTGCCAGAAGTCCGGCATCAGCCACGGATGCGGATACGACGAGAGACCGCCGCCGCGGCGCAGCTCACGACGGAAGCTCGCGAGCTGCTCGGCCTCCAGCCGTCCTTCCAGGAAGGCGCGCGCGTAGATCCCCGGTGCCGAGTGCCCTTGGAAGAAGACCTGGTCGCCGGAATCGTCGCCCGCTGCGGCTCGAAAGAAATGATTGAAACCGATCTCGAGGAGCGTGGCCGCGGAGGCGTAGGTGGAGATGTGTCCGCCGATGCCCGGTTCTTCACGATTGGCGCGCACCACCATCGCCATCGCGTTCCAGCGCACGCAGCTCTTGATGCGCCGCTCGATCTCGCGGCTGCCCGGGAAACGCGGCTGCCGGTCGCGAGGGATGGTGTTGATGTAGGGCGTGTTGGCCGAGAACGGAATGGCCACGCCTGCGCGGTACGCATGCTCTTCGAGGGAATCGAGCAGCCGCGCGGCGAACCCCGGACCGGCGCGCTGAATCACTTCCGCGAACGACGCGAGCCACTCGCGTGTTTCGAGGGCTTCCTCCTCCAGCGCGGGCTGGATCGGCGGTTGGCTCGTCATGGCACGTCGAGGCGAGGCGGTCTTCGTCGCTACCGAGGTCAGCGCCGAGTATATCGGCGCATCCCTCCGCTCGCATGAGGTGGGAAACCTCTTTTCTCGGCATGAAGCACCCGCCTAGAATGCCGTGATCGGTCGTCGGTGACCGCGCCGACACGAGCGCCTCCATGGGAAATCGAGACCCCGAGCACCAAGCCGCGCTCGAGCGGCTCAAGATCTTCCCGCTGCCCGGGTCGGTGCTCGTGCCCGGCGGCTACCTGCCGCTGCACGTGTTCGAGCCGCGCTACCGCGAGATGATCGCCGATTGCCTGGCAGGCGATCGCGTTCTCGCCGTGGCGACGCTGGCACCGGGCTGGGAAACCAACTACGAAGGCCGGCCGGCAATCTTCCCGATGATGGGGGTCGGGTACGTGGAGAAAGACGAGAAGCTCTCGAACGGCCGGTTCAACATCCTGCTGCACGGTCTCTTTCGCGTGCGGATGCTCGACGAGCACCCCGCCACGCGCGCCTACCGGGAGATCCGCGCGGCGCTCGTTCCCGACGTAGTGCGCCCAGAGGATCGTGATCGGTTGCTGGCGCTTACCATCACCCTGCAACGCCTGGTGCTGGACCTCGCCACGGCCATGCCCGACAGCAGCGCCCGTCCGCTGTCGCGTGCGGCTGCTCAAGAGCGCGACCCCGCAAAGCTCGCCGACCTGGTGGGAGCAGCCGTGCTCACCGAGGCCGAAGGCCGTCAAGCGTTTCTCGAGGAGCTCGACGTGCGGCGGCGCCTGGAGGCTGCCACCGATCGCGTGAGTCAGATGCTGTTGCGGGTATCGCAGCCCACGGGCGGCGAGGCTTGATTCGCATACCGCGCGGGATCGAATCGCGCCCGCCGAAGCCTGCTGCACGCGTCCCTCCGCCGCTCGAGTCGTAACCTCGAGTCCGATCTCGGAGGATGCGGCTCTCGGTACGGGCGTGAATCCGAAGTTCGCCTTCCGGGGTGCGATCGTCGTCCTCGCGTCGTGGAGCATTCGTCGACTCGGGCACGGCAGTCAGCGGGCCGGCGTCCGATCGTTGCGAAACGACAGGGCGGGTCACGCGAATCCGCCTTCCGATCCGTTTTGGGAGCGAGTGGCCACGGCTTGTCCATGGCTGGTGTTGCTGACGATTCCACTCGGCTGGGCGTACGCGAAATCGACGTACGGAGTCCTCGGCGGCGACGGCTATTCGTGGATGACGCAAGCGGCGCGGATGGACGTCTGGGATGCGACCACCCTGGTGACGCCGTTTCACAACCTCGGCTGGGCCGTGATTCTGAGCAACGCTGCGCAATTCCCGGCGTCCGTGCTCACGGTGAGTCGGATCGCCTCGGTCGCGTTCGCGACGCTGGCGCGTCGGGTCGCCGTCGAGCTCACCCGCTCGCTCGCGTCCGCGCGCGCGCTCTTCTTCGCCGCGCTCTCCATCGTGCCCGGCGTGGCCTCGTACGTGGCCAGCGGCGGCACCGATCTGCCCGCAACCACGATGCAGCTCGTGGCGGTCTACTTCTTCCTACGGACTCGACGGCTCCGTCAGTGGCTCGCGGGGGTGGCGATCGGAATCGGCTTCTGGTTTCGACCCGTCGCGTCGCGCGGCTCCGAGGGCCTCGCGGCCGCCGTCGACGATCCGCGCACCACCTTCGTGCTGCTGAGTCGCGAGAGCCTGCGGTATGACGAAGAGGCGATGGCGTGCCTGGAGACCGCGCTGACGGCCCGCTTCGAACCGATCTGCATGCCCGATCTCGATCCTTCAAACCCTCAGCTCGCGGCGTTCCGGCGCCGTGCGCGCGCCGAGCCGCCTCCCGCGGCGGCGCGCGCGAACGACGACGCCACGACTTCCGCACCGGTCCCTGCGGCCGACCAGCTCAACGAGACTCAGCCATGACCCGACCCAACGTCCGCTCGGGCGGCGGCCTCAAGGCCGTCGCCTACATCTTCCAGAAAGGCCGCGAGGCCGGCGGCGTGCTGCCGCTCTACCAGCGGCTGCGCTCCCGCAATGCGTGCAAGACCTGCGCGCTCGGCATGGGCGGCCAATCCGGCGGCATGGTCAACGAGACCGGCCATTTCCCGTCGGTCTGCAAAAAATCCATCCAAGCCCAAGCCGGTGACATGGCCGGCGTGATCGACGAGGAATATTTCCGCTCCACCTCCATCGCGGAGATGGCGCGGCTCACCTCGGCGGAATGCGAGCGCTTGGGCCGCCTCGCGTTCCCGATCCTCGCCGAGCCAGGCGACACCCACTTTCGGCGCGCCTCGTGGGACGAGGCGCTCGATCGCTCCGCCGCGGCGTTCCGCGAGGCACCGCGCGACGAGGTCTTCGTCTACGCCTCGGGGCGCTCCAGCAACGAGGCCGCGTTCCTGTTGCAGCTCGTCGCGCGCGCCTTCGGTACGCCGAACATCCACAACTGCTCGTTTTACTGCCACGCCGCGTCCGGTGTAGCGCTGCAGCAGGTGATGGGATCCGGCACCGCTTCGGTCACGCTCGAGGATCTCGGGGAGGCGGACCTGGCGATCGTGGCGGGCGCGAACCCCGCGAGCAATCACCCACGCCTCATCACCGAGCTCATGAAGCTCAGGCGACGCGGCGGCCGCGTGATCGTGGTGAATCCGCTTCGCGAGCTGGGATTGGTGCGGTTCCGGGTGCCGTCGGATCCGTGGTCGATGCTCGTCGGCTCGACCATCTCCGACCTCTACCTGATGCCGCACGTGGGCGCCGACGTGGCGGTGTTCAAGGCGCTGCTCAAGGGAGTGATCGAGGCCGGCGGCGTCGATCGCGAGTACGTCGCGAGCTTCACCAGTGGTTGGGCCGCGGTGGAAGCGGATCTGAGCGCGACGAGCTGGGACACGCTGGTCGCAGCAAGCGGCCTCGCGCGCGAAGACCTCGGCCGCGCGGTGTCGATGCTCGTGAGCGCCAAACGCGGGCTCATGCTGTGGGCGATGGGGCTCACCCACCACGTCCACGGCGTCGACAACATCCTGGCTCTCGCCAACCTGGCGTTGGCACGGGGATGGCTGGGGCGGCGCGGCGCGGGCCTGGTACCGATCCGCGGCCATTCGAACGTGCAGGGCGTGGGTACCTGCGGCGTTTCGCCCACGGTGAAGGAAGCGTTCGCAGCCAAGCTCGAGGCGCTCTACGGCATCCGCGTGCCGCGCGAGCCCGGCCAGGACACGTACGCGTCGATGGTGGCTGCCGAGAACGGGCGCATCCGGGCCGCGCTGCTCTTCGGCGGCAATCTCTTCGCGAGCAATCCCGACCGCGAGTGGGCGGGTGCAGCGCTTCGCCGCATCCCACTCACCTGCGCCGTCACCACCAAGCTCAACGAGGGCCACATCCACGGACGAGGGCAAACGTCGATCGTGCTGCCCGCGCTGGCGCGCGACGAAGAGTCGCAATGGACCACGCAAGAATCGATGTTCAACTACGTGCGTCTCTCCGAGGGTGGTACACCCGCCGTGCCCGGCGAGATGCGTTCCGAGGTCGAGATCCTCGCCTCGCTGGCCGAGCGCATCCTTCCCGCGGGGCGATTCGACTGGGCGGCGCTACGCAGCCACCAGGCGCTGCGCGACGCCATGGCGCAGGTGGTGTCGGGCCTCGACGCCATC
>CAYVDO010000091.1:5334-22297 GCA_964450125.1 uncultured bacterium | reverse complement strand
GCACTCGAGTACCACCTGAATGAACCGGCGTGGGACACGACCGCGCCTCCTCCGGTGGTCAACGGTACGTCGCCCGTCTGCACCGGAGGAGGACGTGGGCTCTCCTTCACCTTCCGGCTTCGTTCCACGGTCGGCTGGGATGACCCCACGATCCCGCACCCGTGGGCCAACTGGGCGCCCAACCCTCCGTTCACGCTGCTCGCCAACGGTTGTGCCGCCGACTGCGCCGACGACACCGATTGGCGGCTCGACTTCGGGATCGGAAGCGACCACACGATCGACCTGAATGGCGTCGCATCGGGCGCGGCCATCCCGGTGCCCGGGTTTACGACCGGGAGGTTCTGCCGATGACCCGCCGCCTCGAAGCCGACGCTTTCGATGCTGGAACTTCCGCGAGCCTCCTCCGGCTCGGCGCCACCACGACCGCGTGCACGCTCGTCGCGCTCAGCCTCATCACGGTCCCCCTCGCGCATGCACAGGACGCGATGCCGCCGCTGCCGCGCGGCACCGACGACCGGGCACCCAATCCGGCGGTGGTCGAGGATCTCGCCGAGCGCGCGCGCACCCAGGCACGCACGCAAGCGCCGGCCGTCGATCGACTGCGGCAGAGCGCCGCCGCGGCAACCCGCCGCACCCTCGCGCGCGCCGTCGGTCACGCGCCGCCCGTGGCAGAGAAGAGCAGACGATCGCGCTTCGTGTACTTCACGAGCCGGACGTGCGCGCAAGCGGACGCGAGTCTCGACGCGCTCGTGAAGGGTTGGATCGACGCCCATCCCGAAATCGATGCCGAGGTCGTCTACCTCGGCAACCCCTTGCTCGAATACGCCGACGCCACCGCGGTCTTCACGACCTTCGCCGACGACGTGATCGCACGCTGGCGTGAACGGCTTCGCGATCCCGCCGTGCTCGACGCCCTGCGACGAGCCGGCCGTGTCCACGACGCGAGCGGCCGTGTCCACGTCCGCTTCGCCACCGCCGAGGCCGAGTCACGCGGCATCACCGAGGTGCCGGCCTTCGTGCTCGTGCGCGATGGACGCGAGTCCCGTGCCCTCGGGCGACCGCCGAGTGTCGAAGCCCTGGAAGCCCTGCTGGCCGACTCGGTGAGCGGAGCGCGGCCATGACGCGAGTGTTCCTCTCGCACGTCTGCCGATCCGCCCTCGCGCGTGCGGCGTTTCTCTTCACCGCCCTGCAGATCCACCCAGCCGCGGCGAAGGAAGACGGGCCCGTGGCCGCCGTCTTCACCGCGGCGGAGCGCGCAGGCATCGATCCACTGCTCCTCACGGCGATCGCGTTCCACGAGTCCGCAATGCACCCGTTCGCGCTTCATGTCGCCGATCGAGCGCTCTTCCCTGAGTCCCGTGCCGAAGCCGTGGCGCTGCTCGACTCCCACGCGGCGGCGGCCGCCCGCGGCGAGCTCGACATCGGAGCGCTCCAGATCAACACCCGGTGGCTCCCGCGCATCAACGCCGCAGGCTCCGTCCACGTCACGGCTGCGGACCTCTTCGATCCAGCCGTCGCCGCCACCCTGGGTGCGGGCGTGCTGCAACACGAATTGGCGGCGACGAAGGGCGATGTGTGGCGCGCGGTCGCGCGCTACCACACCGGCCCGGAACGTCCGTCGAATCGTGCCCGCGGACAGGCCTACGCCGCGCGCATTCGGCGCATCTACGAAACGCTCGTCGCTCGCGCTCAGGTCGCGCACGCGTCGCGTCGGGGTCCGTCATGACGAGCTCGTGGATGCTTCGGGCGTTCACCGCCACGACACGTCTTGCCGCCACGCTCGGCGCATCGATCGTGATCGCCGGAAACGCTCACGCCGCGGACGCATCGCCGGCCAGTTCGTGGGTTCGCTTGGGACCGAGCTGCCGGGTCCACTACCGCGAATCCATCCAACAGCTCGCCGAAACGCTCGCCCCCGCGATCCAACTCGGCAGCCGCGTCGAGCTCGCCGCCGCCGGTCAGGCGTGGAACGCGAGGCACTTCTCCACCGGGCTCGCGTCCCACACCGGACCCGTGACGACCCACACGACCGATCTCACGGCGCAACTCCCCGCGGGAGTGCCGCTACCGCCCTCGCTCGAAGTGTTCGAGTTTGCGTTCGTCCACCCGGGCGATCCCCGCTCCGAACGCTTGCTCGCGCTGCGGTCACAAAGCGTTTCACCCGACCTGAGCTCCTCGTCGTCCCCTGGTGCCCCGTGCGCCGCATCGAGCGCGTCCACTGCGCCTCCCGCGCCTCGCTCCGATGAGTCACAACCCCGCGCGCACCGCCAAACGGTCGTCTTCTTCACCGACGTCACGGGCTCCGAATTCCGTGCCGCCCGCGGGACGCTTCCATCCACACTCCGGGCGGCCTTCCCCGCATCCGCGGCGTGGGCACGATTCCTCGGCGTCGACACCTATCCCGCCCTGGTCCAGGTCCGACGCGGCATCGCGCACGCGATCGCCGGCGACCTCACCGAAGCCGAGCTGGCATCCCGTGGGTTCTAGTCTTTCGATCCGGCTCGGAATCCGCCGATCGCTCACGGCTGCGATCGTGGGCGCCGTATGCGCAGCGCTTCCGGCCGACGCGGCGACCGACCACGGACTCTTCCGCTGTCGTCCCGCGCCCGCACCCCTCGGCGAAACGTGTCGCGTCGAACCGCATGGAACGGATCTCACCTCCTCGACCCCCCTCGCCCCCGAGGTCCTCTCACCTCCGGAGGCGTCCATCGAGAGCACGGAGTCCACCTCCTCTTGGACAGAGACCACCGATTCGCTCCTGCGCCGTCTCCTCGAGCTCGAAATCGCCCGCGCCGATCGTGACGCCCACGTCGACGCCGAACGCAGCCCCCTCGTCGCCAACGAGCAGGCACCGCTCTCGTTCCATCGCCTGATCGAACACCCCGATCGCGCCCACGCCGCCGCATTCCTGCGCGATCAGATGGAGCGAAACCTCCGCCACGTCGAAGCCCAAGCCGCCATCCGCTCCGTCGTGCTCGACCTGCGTGCCGGACGTGTCGATGACGAGATCGTTCGCGGCCTCGTAGACCTTTCCGACACGATCCACGCCCGCGCCGTCATCCCGCGCGAGCCGAGCCAGGTGCTCGACGAGCTGCGCACCGAGCGCCTGCACGACCGCCTCACGGCAGCGCTCGAACGCGACGCGCTCACGCACGAGCCCATCGCGAGCGACGCCCGCATCAGCAGCGGCATCGCGACGGCGTCCGCTACGAACACCGGCGTCAACGCTTCGCAGGGCGCTCGCTCCTTCGCGAACCGAGCGCTCGGACTCCGGTACTACTTCGCACCCGAATGCACCCATTGTGCGGCCCTCACCCCGGTCGTCGAAACCCTGGCTCGCCGCTACGGCCCGTCCCTCGCGATCGTCGGCATTCCCGTTCCCCTCGACGCTCGATCGACTCCGCCCGAACGCGTCCGCGCCTACCGGCAACGCTTCACACTCACGTTTCCGATCGAGGAGCGCCCCACCGCGATCGCCAAAGCCATCGCGGAGGACGGCGTCGAGGCCGTGCCTTCACTGGTCGCGATCGTGCCAGCGCCTCCGAACGGCACCGCGGAAGCGAATCCCATTCACGTGCGGCTGCCGAGCCCCCAGACCCTGCCTCAGATCGAGCGCGCCCTTGCCCAGATTCTCGAAGCGACGACGGCCGCCTCATCCACGACTACCTCGAGCAGTCTCGCGGGCGGGCCAACATGATTCGATCGTCCCGCACACGCAGCGCCCTCGCGGCACTGACACTGCTCGCGCTCGCCCTTCCCGTCGACGCGGCATCCCTCCGCCGCGGCACGGCGGCGGTCGAGAACGTGACCGCGCTCTACTTCAACGAGGCGAGCCTGAGCGACGACTGCCTGCAGATGCGCGTGACGGGCTTCTGCGTCAAGTACGTGCCCCCCGCGAGCATCGCCCTCGGCGTCGCGTTCTCCTACTCCGAACCCGTCGCGTTCGTCGAAACCGGCGCCAGCGAAGGCTTCACGTCCTTCCTCCCCATCGCCGGCGAGCTCATCGCTCTCGTCGACGACCTCGGATTCGACGACCTGCTCGAGGACCTGATCCTCGGCGAGATCCTCCCGGGCGTGACTGATCCCCCGAGCCTGCCGAGCTTCACCCCGGCGATCGCCTCGGCGGAGTCCTCCACGGGACGGAAGACGCAATTCGTGGAAGCGCACGCCTTCGGCATCCCGTACGTCTACTCGTACGTCATCCAACACGCGCTCCCGACCCCCTACCAGCTCGAATGCGACGATCCCGGCTCGCTCTGCGGCTGGTCCCTCGCCTACGCGAGCGAGCTCGACTTTTGCTGGCTCACCGGCGTCTGCGACCTCTTCGACACGATGGTCGGCTCGATCGAGAACGTGGCCACGGGAGACTTTGCGGCAGCCGGATCCACGTTCGCGACCTTCGCCACGGCACTACCGGGGCTTTGCCTCCTCGACGTCGCCGATCGCGCCGCCTCCGCCTTCACGCCCGACCCGAACTTGGACCTCGGCGAGCTCGGCCCCGCCTGGACCGAGGTCTTCCAAGGCACCGACGGCTTCTCGCTCGCCGGCCCCACCCTCACCCAGACCTTCGGCTCGTGCACCGACTGTGGCTTCACGCTGCCGAGCTCCGACGCCCTCACGAACGTCTTCGACGAGTACACGACGGCGTTGAAGGACTTTGAGAACGCATTGCCCTCGCTACCCGATGCGGGACCCATCTCGGACTGGACGGGTTCGATCCAAGACCGGATCCAAGGCTTCTGCCTCGGCTCCTGGGGACCCTTGCGCATGCGCCACGGCCACACGGTGAATACCTCGGACCTCGTCGCCCACGCGAAGGCCGCCTACACCGCGGCCCACCTCGGCTACGCCCCCGGGATGCTCAACCTGAATGCGCTCTGGTCCGACGCCCTCGGCGCCACCTCCTTCGATCCATCGACGCTGCTCGACCTGAGCTCGATCCTCGAAGGAATGGGCCTCGAGGTGTCCGGTGGGAGCGAGTGCTCGACCTCGGCGAGCCGCTACGTCCGCTTCGACCCGAAGACCGAGATCCAAAACCGCATGACCGAGCAGCAGCTCTTCCCCAAGATCGACACCTGCAACCGCGTCGGCGACGTGCCCCTCACCTGGCAGGCCGCCGACAAGCTCGAACCCTGGGGCGACCTCGTCACGGGCCTCACGAACGCCGAGACCCCGTCCGACGTCTCGGTCGTCGGCGGCTCCTCGGCCTTCACACTCTGGAACCGCCAGGGCTGTTGCCTCTTCCTCGTCACCATCGGCGTCTGATCCGAGCACCACATGACGCCAAGCCCCCCACCCAACCGACCGAAAGGAGACCCCATGAAGCAACCCTAGCGAATGCAGTCGCCTCCCCCGAGGCCCGTAACGGCCCTTGGGAGGAAGCTCGTCGCTCGTCCCGGACACCCATCCCTCACCGGATGCGTGCACCGGTGTGAACCCCGATCGGCACGAACCCCCGATCGGCCCATCGCCACCTCCCGGGTCGTAGGCACCCCGGGCGGACAGGGATCTCGAACGGCTGCTCCCCGAGCAGCCCCACCGATCCCTGTCAGCCTACGGGCGGGGATCCCGGAGTCGTGTCATGCCGAAGTCGAACCCGCAGTCGAACCCGCAGTCCCCCAAGTCGGAGTTTCTCGTGAAGTACCCCCAGCCGGCCGGAGCCGGCGATCCCACCTGGCAGCTCGTCGGCGACGCCTATCGCGACGGCGACGACCTCGTCGTCGGGCTCTCGCGCGAGTTTCCAGCGCTCACCGAAGCCAACGGCCGGCTCACCTTCCGGATGATCCTCATGCGGCCCAAGGCCGAGAACGGAGAGTCCAACGATCCGATCCTGCGCGCCTCCGACCCCGGGGAGCGCGCGGTCATCCGAGGCCACGTCGCCGGTGTCGACACACCGGTCCGCTTCGGCCTCGCCTTCCCGAACAACGGGAAGACCGTCACCCTCGTCTGCGACACCCTGCCCCCCTGGCAGAGCTGCTCGGACGGGGGCATGCGTCGCATCCTCCGGATCGCCCTCGAGCGAACGCCGGATCCCGAGAAGCCAGGCGGCGCGCCCACCACGGGTGCCCGTCCGCGGCGGTACTGAGCGACGAGTCCACGAGTCGTACCCGGCCCCACCACCTCTGAGTCCGGTGAGGCCGGCACGAGCCCAGGGTCACCCCTGGGCTCGTCTTCCCCACTCACCGACCGCCACGGCGCTCGGTTGAGTCTCTACTCCCGAGTACCGGATTCGCGCGGAGTACCTACTTCAGATTCAGAACCGCCGCGCCGCATCCCAACCCCGGGCTGCACATCGGATGTCGCCTGGGCTCATCGCGAGAGAGACGCGAGAGTTTCGTACTCGTGCACGTGCGCCCGGGATCGGAGTGCGGGGTGCAGCACTCCAAACGTTCGTCTAGACTCGGGCGCTGTTATGGCCCGCGATGTGTTCATCAGCCACGCCACCGAGGATCGAGAGGTGGCTCGCGCAATCTGTGATGGTCTCGAGCGCGCTGGCCTCGCGTGCTGGATCGCGCCGCGCGATCTTGCCGCCGGCTCGGCGTATGCGACCGAAATTGCGAATGCCGTGGAAGCGTGCCGAATCGTGTTGCTCGTGTTCTCAGCCAACGCCGACGCATCCACGGCGGTCAGCAAGGAGATCTCGATCGCTGCCGAGACCGGCATCCCGATCGTGCCATGGCGTCTCGACAATCAGCCGCTTACCGGGGGGTTGAAGTTCCACCTCAGCGGAGCACACTGGTTGGAAGCCTATCCGGGTCCGCTCGACCGTCATATCGAAACGCTCGTCCGAGCAATCACCAGGCGATTATCGACGCCATGCGCGCTGGGCGATGAGGCAAGCCATCGCGGCGCCAGGCAACAGCCAGAGCCGCCGGCGCAGCAGGCGGCGACGAGGTCGCGGGGCGCTCGGTTGCTCGACTTCGTTCTGCGACGCTCGTCGAATGGACGCAAGGATCAGATGGCTCAGGTAGCCTGTGCTGAATGCAGCTGGGTCGGTGCAGTAAGCAAAGCTGTGAAAGTGTGCCCACGGTGCAACTCCCTCGCGGTTCACACGCTCAGGTGAAGCCGATCAGGGCCCGCGCGCTCGAGGGCGTTGCGACCGTGCGGATTGCGGCCCGCGCGCCTGCGGCGTGGGATGACCGTCCGGAGTGCGCACGTCCTCAGGCGATATGCCGCCTGCCGTCGAAGGCCCCTGCGGCGGGGTCCGGGGACCGCATGTCCGCAACTCAGCTTCATTTCGCGCGTCGCGGATCACGCAGCCGAAACGAACGGACGTTCTGGAAGGCGCGGCACCGTCGGGCGCAACCGCGAGGATCCGCGGTCTCGGGCGGGAGGAACATGCGGTTTGATGAGTCTGGGCGTAAGCTCCCCGCGATGGCTCGAGGCCATTCACACGAAAGAATCCTGACGACCTCTAGCTACTTGACCCGGCACGTCTCCTCCCCTAGTCTCCAGAAATCAACGCACATAGAGGCTGCGCACCAGCGAGACACGCGCACGGTGCAGCGTCAACGAGGCTGCGTGACCAATCTGGCCGCGGCAAAACGGGTGGTGGCGCGGCAACGCGACCCGCGCGATCACGTACGAGTGTCGAGTCTTGCTGCAGATGGCGTCGGGGACATACGCGCACCCATGGACTGGCACATCACCCAATCGCTTCCGTGGCTACCTCTCGCCGGGACATTCCTCATTCCAGTCACGGCCGACTGGCTGGTGCGAGTGGTCTCGGCGCACTGCCACATGCTGCGGCGACGCGACGGCGCGAACCGCGCTGGGCGCTACATTCTGGAGCTTGCAGATTCAGATGCAACGCTCGATCTCGCGGATCTGAACGTGGACGTCAACACCGGGCTCGCCAGTACTGGTGAGACCGACGACATTCTCGAGGTACTACGTATTCGCTCGAAGCATCACGCAAATTCCTGGCCAGTGCCACCGAGGTACGACGTCGCGTTCCGCGACAGTCACGACGGCTCGAGGCTAGCAGATTTGCGGATGGTCGTGCGACCTCTGCGTTCGTCGACTCAAGCACGCGATAGCTTCGAGTGTTGCCTCTCACTGATCGCAGCTGCCGGTGCGGTGCTCCTGACCGCACTTCTCCTTCAGGGTGCCGGCCCCGTCGTGCTGCGCATCCCGGGTGGTTCATACCGGCTATCGGTCGCGGTCTTCATTTGGTCGCTGACAGCAGCCGCCATCTGTGGGATCATCATCATGGTGGGTGCAGCGAAGCCGATGCGGTGGCGGCGCTTCGGGCCCTTTCGCGGCCGAGCCTTCCGCCTAATGGCATGCGTCGTGCTGTGGTGGTGTTCCCTCCTCGTAGCGTCTTTCGAGCCGCTGACCTCGTAGGCGTGCATGGGTTCGCTCGTGTTACTCGGACCGCTCGAGACGCTCGCATTCACGCTCTTCAGCCTAGCTGCCGGCGGACTGGTTCTCGCTGTTGCGCTTAGCCTCGCGGACGATGTTCTTCCGCGACCGGGCCGCGTTGCAGCGCAGGCAGAGCAGGTTCTGGACCTCCGAGATCGCGGTCTCTGGAACTGGCGCCTGGTGGCTACGGACAAGACCGTCGCGATGTTGTTCCTGGCGCTCGGGATGAGCGGAGGACTCGCGCACTTCCTTCTGCCGGCGATTACGGTCTCGCTGCCCGCGTGGACATGGGTCCTTTTCCCGGCACTCGTCGTACTCGGATTCGGCGTGTATCCCCTGGTGCGTTTTGCCGGCGTAGCCTGGATCTTTTTGCCGACTCTCGTTTTCCCTTGGGACTACGCGCGCGCACTACTCCGAAATCACGCCCTTCGATACTGGTACGCAGCCCTGCTCACCATCCTGCTCGCAGCTGCAGGACTCGGCCTCGTGGGCGGCTCGGCCGTACTTGCCCTAACCGATTCGCCGCTTGGCTTACTTGCGCTGACCATAGGACTGGTTTGCGGCTGGGCGTCGCACGAAGCGCACGCGTTTCGCATCAACACTCGCGCTCGGCGCGTCGAACTCCCCCGACCGGAGGCACATTCATTCGAGGAACTTGGGGAGCGTCGCGACAGAAGGCTGTTGCGTCGTGTGATTCAGCGGTTAGACCGAGCCGCCACTTCGTTGGACCAGTTGCACGCACCGAGCCTGCTTGTCGTTGCTGGGACCTCAATGCTCTTCGGCGCATCGACGATTGTGGCTAGGCTGGCTGAAGTCGCAGGCGTAATCGGTCAAACCGAAGCCCTCGCGAGATCAATTCGGCTCGCATATTGGTCCGGCGACTTCAGGCGCGTCGTGCGTTACTACGACCGCGGGCGGGCGGAAACATGGACGTTGTCACTAATGCGAGGCGAAGGCGCAATTGCGTCCATTGTCGCATTCTCCCTGGCTGAGGCAGGGCGAGTCCGAGAGGCGCTTGAGCTGGCGCGACGGGCGCGCGATGAGGCCGCCCGCGCGACGGATGGTACTCATAACGACGATCGCTATCGGCGGCGGTGTGGATATCTCGACCTAACGATTGCTCACATCCTTGGTGCAACAGGCTGCGTCGACGAGGCGATTGAACTTACGCGCCGTTGCACGCAGCTTGATCCGGAATGCGCGAAAGCGGCGAATCAACTCGTTGACCTTCGAATTCGGGCGTGGCGGGAACAGCTTGCAGATGCGGTCGCGCTCACTTTGCAATGCGGCGAGCGTCAGTGGCCCAACGAGCTGATGCAGATGTCACCGGCGTGCGACAACGAACTCTTCAGGAGGCAGCACGATCTCGTAGAGCGCTTCCGAGCCCGCTGGGGCTTCCACCATCCGACATACGGCCTAACACTTGCGCAGTTGCTCCTTCTGCGTGGCCATATCGTGGAAGGGACACAGCTGTTGCTCGGAATCGTATTCACGACCGGCTCACCAAACGCGCGAATTGAACTCGCACGCTGCCTCATGGTGGGATCCAAATGGTGCAACTCTGCAAGAAGAATGCTCGGCTCGGTCTTGTTCGGCTACAGATCAGAGCGTGCTGCCACCCTGGCCATGGGGCTTGTCGACGTATGCACGGAGGTGCGGAAGCGCAAAATTCCACTGCCCGTTGAGGCGATTGGTCTGCCGATCGAGCGCCTTCCCGAGTTCGTCCGGGCGAACGAAGTACCATGGACGGGCAAGCCTGACAGTCGTGGAATCGAGCACATCAAGGCGGACCTCGCTGCGCCGCTGAAAACATGGGGCACAGGCGTAACGCTGCTCCAAGTGCGATACGCGACGCTTGGGTATCTCGTGCACCGAGCATTCTGGTCGCTTTTGGGACCAATGGCGCGCGCTGTCCCAGCAGCGGCACGACTTCGCCCGGTCTAGCCCGGCCGGTCGGACACCGCCCCGCGAACGGCCCGTGTGCCGCGGACAACGTTAGCCGCGCCAGTCCGCGTCCTGCAGCAGCGCTGAAGCGGGTGCTCGTCGCCCAGATGAGACCGGACCATCTGGCGCTGCTCAGTCGGAGAACCTCAGCCCTCTCTTGCAAGCGACCAATGTAGCGCCGCGATCTCGCGCGTTGCTCGGGACGCCGGCCTTAGCCGTACGCTGAAATACCCCTGCGAGTAGCCGCCCGGCGTTCCCGGCAATCCGTCTGTCACAACTTGTGGGTCTCAAGACGAACCGGTCGAACGCACTCCCCCCTCAGCGTCCTATCACCTCTCTCGCCGCGCCGCGAAGCGCCTCCCTCGCCCGCGCCCGCCAACGGCGCTGCGTGACTGCTGCTATCGGCGCCGCATCGTGCACCCGCGCCCGCGACGCAGCGCCCCGCGCGCCGCACGGCCGCCCCAGCACCGTCCCGCGCCCCCTCTCGGCGGCGTTCCCCGCGCCGATCTCGCAGCGTGGCTCGATCTCCCGCGCCCGCTGCACCACGAGCCCCGCGAGCTCCCGCGCCGCAACCCACACCTCTGGCGTCTCGAGGTCGGCGCGTTCCAACCGCGAGCCGTCATTCCCATCGACGATGCTCACCTCCCGCACCAGACGTCGCGCTTCCCGACGCGCCTCGACACGAAGCTCCGATAAGAATCGTCGGCGCACCGCCTCCTCGAACTCGCCCGCGAGCCACGAGCGTTCCGCCGCCAGCGCCTCCGCAATCGCGAGATGCGCGGCGCTCGTCCGCACGTCCGCGTCCAGATGCCACCGCCGCCCGACTCGCAGTCGAAGCAGGCCATCGATCAGCGCCATTACCTCTGCCTCGGACAGCGCGCACATCGGTTGACCTTCCGCCCGCGTCATCGCCCCAACACCCGATCCATGCGACGGTTCGCCGCCGCGAGCGAGAGCTGCACCCCACGCAACACACCGCGCACATCGCGCAGCGTCCGCGCGAGCACACGTCGGCGCCGCTCCAGATCCTCGAGCTCGTGGCGCATCGCTCGGTAGCGGTAGTGGCGGATCACGCGCACGTTCAGCTTTCCCCCACCGACGGGCCGCTGGAAGTACGCCGTCCGGCTCTTCCGGTTCCAGCACTGAAGCGTCCAGTGGATTCGCGCCGGGAAGGCCTCCCGACTCGCGGTCTCGTTCGAGTCCAGATAGAGCACCAGCTTCGGCTTGAGCGGGGGCCCCGGAATGCGGTGACTCTCGTGCACCAGCTCGCGACATGCGCGAGCCAGTCGATCAACGCCGGCGCTCGTTTCGGCAAGCTGCGCGATCGTTCGTGTGAGCGGACACGTCGCCATGCCATCGCTGCCTGCGCCACCCAGCTGCGACGAGGTCGCGTGAGCGTCTGAGCTCTCCCGGCCTCGCGCCGTCACGCCGCACCCCGCTCGGTCTCCGTCGCCGGGTCACGCTCGCGCGACGGCGTCGGCGCTCGCTCGGGCGGTGCCTGGTGGTACCCGCGCGCTGCGACCGTCGCATCGAAGTAGTCGACCGGTAGTCCGCTCCGCGTCTTCGCCGGCTGTACCCGTCGCGGCCGCCGCAGTGCTTCGACCTTCGGCACCCGCGCGAGCGCCTCGGGTCGGATCTTCACCATGGGCAACCGCACTCCGACGACGTGCGTCGGTCCACGCTGCACGACGGCCTCGCCCACGGCCTGCACCTGAAACGCGCGCGGCCGAACCAGGTGATCAAGCCGTTTCGTCCATCCCTCGGACTGAGACTTTCCGCGAGAGGTGGCACCGAGCGGGTCTCTGCCTCCGAGGGTCCGGCCTCGAGTGGCACCTTCACTGACCGATGCGAACCAGCGCTCCTCGTGCCCGACCAGATCGGCGGCCCACTCTGCTGAATCGGCATCACCGAGCCGCAGGTAGACCCGTGTCCATGTGTTGCCGGTCATCATCTGCGCTACGTCCTCGCCGACCGCCCGAAAGTTCGCGACGGTCTGGACGGCGGGCACGAGGCAGAGCCCGGCACTTCGGGCCTGCTCGAAGACTCGATCCATGCCCTCGAGCACGTAGGATCCAAACTCGTCGAGGATCGCCAGAAACGGCGGAGGCTTGACCTCGAGCTTCTGCACCGCCGCCAGCGCCGAGCGCAGATCGGAGAGCACCATCTTCGCGATGTTCTGCCCGAGCTTCGACTTCGCCATCGAGGGCAGCATCACGTAGAGCAGCTGGCCGGTCCGGATCGCCTCGAAGAAGTCGATTTCCGGATGGTGCGCTCCCACCACCGCGTGGATCTTGTCGCGCGAGAAGGGTCCCAACCGCCCCACGGCCCCTCCGAGATCGGTCTTCACACGGCGCAAGTTCACGGTCGGGCCGGCGTTGCCTGCCTTCCCGACGCCATGGTCCCGGTAGGAATCGAGCCAGATCAGCAAGTGTTCATACGCCTCGTTCAGCGCGTTCGAACGGCGCGGCATCTTCGCGATCTTGCCGATCAGATCGCTCTCGATCAGGTGCGGGTCGATGGCCAGGATGTAGAGGTCGCGGAGTGTGAACGGGTTCCCGAGGGCCACCAGTGCGCCCACGATCGCCTGGAGAGCGGAGAGCTGCATGTTGACCCAGTGATCGGCGTCCCCGGTCACGGCGCCGTAGGTCAGGATGAAGCGACTCACGATCTCGTCCGCGTCGCCCCTGAGCATGGGGTTCCAGGTGTGCGACTGCGCAGGATCGTCGACGTTGAGCACCCGCAGATCGTCGTCGCGCCCGAGCACACGGCAGAGATTTCGGAGATGGTCGAGGGTGCGGTAGTCCAGCTTGGCGTCGACGAAGAGTGCCCCGCCGCCGATCCGGAGATGCTGGGCCAGGAGTGCGAAGAGGAGCTCGCTTTTGCCGGTGCCGCTCTGACCGAGCACCAGCGTGTGGCGCACGAGGTCCGAGAACTCGAGCACGACAGGTCGACCATCGTGCATCGCCAGCACAACCGGTGGCGACGCGCCTATTGGTCGCGGGAGCGATCGGCGTAGCGGAACGAACCAAGAAGCCAGCACGAGCGCGGCCAGGAGAGACGGCATCGCTGCGGGAACCGCGAGCGCGATGACCGTCGCAACGAGGGGCGCCACCAGGAGAACCACGGCAGCCCTCATCGACGAACCCCGACAGCGCGATCGAGCGCGCGGACGATCCACGCGCTCACGGCGAGCTGCTCACGGGCCGCTAGCGCCGACACGATGGGGGCCAACTCGGCATCCGTCACGTGAGTGCCTGTCTCGGCGAGCGGCACCGAGCGCAGGCGAGTCCGTAGGTCGCTCTGTTTCAGGAAGCGCGCCGCCGCCGTGGCGGCTTCCCGGATCAGCAGATTCCGGGCGTGGTCATCGACAGAGAGCCCGAACGCCTGACTGCGGGCCGCGACGACGCCGCGCGCTTCATCCGACATCGGAATCGCTATCGTGCGCAGAGCGAGGTGAGACGCGGGCGGTTCCTGCGCTGGATCTTCGCGCGGCCGCGAGCTGACAGTACGACCGCGCTGCCGTGCGGGCACGGTGCCCACGTGCGGCGTGATCTCGGACGCATCCACGGTCGGCGCGGCCGTCTCGGAAGGTGTCGACGAGATCGAAGGAGCCGGGGCCGCACTACCTACCCGCGTCGGCCCCCGAATCTCCCGATCGAAGGGCGCCGTTCCCCAACGAGCCAGCAACACCTCCGTCACGCCGAGCGACGCGGAAACGAGTCCGCGTGTGTCGAGCAGAAGACACGCGTTCCAGGTCTTCCGCCCGACTCGGACGTTCCAGAGCACACTCGCCTCAGTGCTTCCTGGAGGCTGCTCGACGAGCGCGCCTGCATCACGGAACCGGTCCACGATGAGATCGAGCGCCTTGTGGACCGTGCCGCGACGGCGACGTAGGGCACTGCCGAGCTCCACCGCCAGATCCGGATCGCGCTCCCGCAGCGCGTCGATGACTCGTTCTCGAAACTCAGCTTCGGGGAGCACCAGCAGGCCGTCGGCGAACACGAAGCCCTGGTAGTGCGCGTCCGGTTTGTGCTGGTTGACGTTGTGGCGCTCGAACGCGATCTCGATCGCCTCGCGCAGCGGCACGCGCGCTTCGCGCTCCGTGCTCGGTGCCACGACGGACTTGGCGTCGTTGGTGGATTGCTGATCCGCGAGTCGAAGCAGCGCGAGCAAACGCTGGGCGAGCGTGCCGGGCGTGTCGTCATCTGGGCGCAGATCGAGTGGAAGGTTCTCCGGATCGTGGTGGTACTTCGCGACCATGCGCAAGGCTTCACCGACGTCGTGCGGCAGCGCTCGAAACTCCGGCACGCGCCAGAGCACCCGCGCGCTGGCCCGCGAGTGAAGCTCGCCCGACCACGTCCAGCCGTCTCTCGGTGTGGCCCGCCGGAACACGAAGACCTTCCCGAGATCGTGCGCGAGGACAAGGACCTCCGCGAGCCAGGGCTCGATCCCGAACGTCGGCGCCAACCGCCGGGCGCGTGTGGACGTGTCGAGGACGTGCGCGAGCAGCGTCTGCTTGCCGCGTACACCCTGGACATCGGGTGGGGTGGCGGGGGCGGCACAGTAGATCTGCAGCAGACGTCGTCCGAGGGGCGAGAGCCCGTGCTGCGTACGCACGGCTGGCGGGATGGGCCGGAGCGGAATGGGCGTCAGCGCGGGCAGCGCAACCAAGCGGGGACTCGGTGCCCGCCCTGCCGCAAGCGGCGCGTCTGCATACCAAATGAGCGCGAACGGATCCGGCAGCTCGCGCAGGGACGAATGATGACCCATCGCGTGCGAGAGCCCGGTGGCCGCGCCTCGCACGGTGAATGCAATGGCAACCGGGGCGAAGTGCGCCGAGCCGACCAGCAGGAGGACACCGAGAAGACAGTGAAGTAGCAAGGCGCCGGGTGTCAGGGATCCCGAACGCCACTGGTCGACCGCCATACCGGTGAGCCGCTCCACGGCCGGGCCCAGAGGGCTGCGATCCAACACCGCCACGAGTGGGCCGGGCGTACGCGCGCGTACGGCCGCACCGTGGCCGAGCAGCCAACCCACCGACGCAAGCACCCGGGTCTCGGACACGATCGCGACTCGCCCAGAGCTGGTACGCGAGAGCAACTGAGTGCCCAGCACCAGCACGAGCGCAACCGCGAAGAGGCGTCCCACGAACAGCGCGCGCGAGTTGCGCGCCTTCGGTGGAGTGTCGTCGAGCTTCATAGGAAGAGGTGGCTGTTGCGTCGCGATGGTCAACGTGACGAACGCCCCTTTCCAATCGGCATGCCATCGCCGCCGCACGGCGATCCCCCCGCGGCGCACGTGGATCGAGCGCTTCCGCGACGTCGCGCGCATTCACCGAACCGCAGTCGAACGACGGCTAATCACGCGCGCCGCGGGGCAACGTCGCGCGCACAAAGCAGAAATGACGATGCATCGCCGTGTGCCCAATCGAGCCCGATGCACGCCGAGGGGCCTCCATCGCACCGCCGAGGTCGACCAACGCGAACACGGCCGTGCGTGAGAACGTCTCGCTGGCGGTGTCTCACTGGGACGCGCCGCGAACGGGTCGCGGGCGGGATGGCTTGTGATTTCGCGAATCCGCTGGGGATCGACGTTGGCACGGCGTTTTCAATCGTGGGGACCTCGAACGGTCAAACGAGAGGAATCCATGCGCGAAGTCTTTTCCCCCTGCCCCACGACTTGCATCGACTCAGCACCCGATCACGCCGCCATCATCACCGGCCAACGGTTAGCGTCATCGAGGCAAGCGATGTCGCCGCCGATCGGCCTCGTCGGCCGGGGAGCGCAATCCCATCCGCGCGAGCGCGTCGCCGCGCTGATCGCGGCGATGGCAATCGCGCCCACCGGTTGGCGAGCCCTGATTGAAATCGACGATGAGCGTCTGCGGTGGACGTTCACCGACGCGCTCGACGACCCTCGGCTGCGCCGTACTCCCCTCGTCCCGGCCCTCCTCGACGCACTTCAGAACGATTCGCGAACACAAGTGCGGGCGTGGGCGGCCCACGCACTCGGCGTGATCGGGCGTGCGGCGATCGAGGCGGTGCCGGCGATCGTAGACGCGCTCGAGTCGAACGACGTGCGGGTGGTGACGTTCGCACTGCTGGCGTTGGCGAACCTGACGCCGGCTGATTCCGACAGTCGGCACCACATCAAGCGCTTCACCGCGGCGTGTTACGGAGGCTGCAGTCACGGCCAGGGCGTCAGCGAATTCGTACGATGCCGACGGTGCGGTCGGGTCGCAAGCCGGGTGGTCCGCGAAGTGGTTACCGCGCTGCTCGCTCGCGCGGCGGACGCGCGTCGCCCAGCGGAGATTTCCGCGTGCGTCAGACGCGCACCGGAATCCGGAGGCTGTGGCATCTCATCGCTGCACATGCGTACGCCCTCGCACGCGGCCCGGCCGGCGGGCTCGCGTCCGAGACCCGCGCGAGCAAAAACGGAAAGGGAGTGCATGTGAGCGTTGCGCTGGTTCGCCGCGACGGAGACCTCGAATGTCCCTCCCGCCTCACCCGCGACGAGATCGAGCGTTTGCGGCATCTCACGCGCTATGGCGACTCCCGATCATGGACGAGAGCCATCCGATGGCATCACCAGGGCGAGGCACGCGCGTGGCTTGAGCTCCTCGAGCGCGCAGGACCTGCCGGGAACGTTGCGATCC
>CAYVDO010000091.1:0-5324 GCA_964450125.1 uncultured bacterium | reverse complement strand
TCGCCGCGCTCGACGACGAGCGGGACCCCGTCCGGGCGTGGGCGGCGCTCGCGCTGGCGAAGCTCGGCCCGTTCGCCGCGGGGGCTGCGCCTCGGGTCGCGGGGCTACTCTACGATCGCTCGGTGTGGGTGCGGGCGGCGGCGGCTGCAGCGTGCGCTGCGGTCGGAGTGCGGTCGACGGGTGTGCGGGCACGTCTCGAGGAGTTGGCCTGGCCAGCGATCCAGGAGAACGACAGTAGTCAGACCGACGCCGTTCGGTGGGCCGCAGCGAGTGCGCTTGGGGAGCGGGATCGACGTTCGGCGTGCACCTTCCATCACCGGCTTCCAAAGCGGCGCGTACGAACCCGGGCGTCCGCCGGGACGGGAGGCACGGTGCGGACCGCGGTGCGCAGCGCTGGGATGCGATCAATCCGATCGATCTGACTGATCCGGTCCGGTCGATCACGAATCCGGTGAGCCGAGGTGGGCCGCCGTCCTCGGGTTCTCGGCGGCGTCGCTAGCAGCCCAATGCCGCCCGCATCGCGGCCTTCCGCGTCGGGCTCACACCATTGGGGGGACGCGACCACCCGCACCCCGCGACGAGAGATCAAACGGAAATGTCGCAGCGGTCTGTGCGCGCAAATGCGGTCGAGGTATGCGAGGCGCAGAAGCTGGAGCGTGACGCCCGGCCGGTTGAGCTCGGACTGGATCCGCACGGTGTCCGGTGGCGTCTTCGCCGATGTCTGGACGGATGGATAGAGCCGGCTCTCGAACTCGCGGGGCGAGCCTCACCGCTATCGTCGGCCCGTCGAGTCCGGCGCGCTCGGCACGACGGATAGTCTCCCGGGCGCCCTCACGCCCCTGGATCGAGCGGACGGGCGCTGGGACCGTCCCGAGCGGCGTCACCGGACCGAGCCCGCGGCCCCACCTGGGATAGCCCTCCGGCACCCCGCGGTCTGGGTGTTCACGATCGTCGGAATTGGCGTTCACGATGCACGGAACGAGCGTCTACGATGCGACGGTCCAAGCATGTGCCGCGAGCATCGCGGGGTGCAGCACTCAAGATTGACGTCGTCAAGAACCGGACGGCTCTATACGCCGTTCGCTGCATGCAACTTGGAAGAGGTGACGTAGGCCCTTATCCGAACGACGAGCTGCCGTGGCATGCCCGCAGGGTGCAGGCCGCTGAGCGCTGATAACCTCACGCCAGCGCGCGTCTAGAGACAGGCCAGCCCCAAAGGCTCTCCGCACCGGAGGCGAACCAACGATGAATAGCAACCCCGACTGGGAATGGCTCGCTCTCAGGACTCCATGGGACATGGATCTCCGTGCCGACTCTCCGCTTGGGCCCGACTACCAGCGCGTAGAAGTTCGCTGGGGTGACTCGTGGGAGCTCCAGGGAGTCGCCCGTGGAACGAAACGCGATTTGCCTGCACGAAGTCCCACACGCCGTGGCGAATTCGTCGTTCGGCTCGATCCGATCGAGCTCGAGAGTGAGGAAGCACCACAGCGTACTGTTGTTGATGGCGCCTGGGACGGGTCGTTCGGCGCAAAGCTTGTGATTGACCCTTCCGGCAACTCGGCTTTCCAGGTCGAGCTCGATTTTGGTTTGGACAGGCTCACCGCATTCCCGACCTTCGGCCCGCTGCCGCTACCGACCGTCTGTGCGGTGTGGTGCCTGAATGGACCATCAGAGGACTTCTTCTGGCCAAATCGCACGTTTCGACGGGATGGTACGATTCGGCATCGTCCACCGGAGGAGACTGACTTTGGTCCTGGTTCATACAGCAACGACTGGATCCGCCTCGATCCGCTCCCCGGCCGTCCAGCAGCCACGGTTCTTGCAAAGGTGCCTAGCGAAGTGGTTCCCAGCGGACGGCGAACTGTTGCCGTTGAGTTTCCCTTCCTCCCCGAAGGCGATCCTACGACCTGGGAGCTGGTGGACGAATATATCGACGCTCTCAGCTTTGCCTGTGGTCGCCCGCTCGACGCGGTCGGGTATACGTACTTCAACGCGGAGCGACAGCCTCTTCTCCACCACCTTCGATCGTCGACGGTCCTCGACGCGCCCCATCTTGCATCGCGTCCTAGTCAACCACCAGTGCCTGTTACCCTGACAAAGGACCTCAAGACTTTCAAGGACCCAGGTCCTGCCCTATCTGAAATAACGAATAGGGTGCTTGCAGGATTCAAAGAGTTTGATCTCGGTCATGTGATTTGGCTCCTCTGGATGTCCGACAGTGCCCCTTTGGAGGGCCAACTTCCTTACCTGGCGTCCGCGCTCGAACGATTGACGAGCGCTTGGTATAAGTCACAGCGATCAAAATCGAGCGGTCTGTATCTGCCCGCCGACGCCTGGAGTAAAAAGAGCAAGGAGGCCATCGAAACCCTCGCAAAAGAACTCAATGGCGAGGCTGATGCTGGCGCGATTTTGTCGAAGGCCAAGAGGGCGAATGAGTTCGGCGTGAATGAGCGAATCCGCCGCTTCTTCCCCGAGATCGGTCTCCCAATTGGGGCGGTAGAGGAGGAAGCCCTGAGGGCACGGAACGTCGCCGTGCATGGCGGGCATTTCAATCCAGCGCAGTACCAGGCCCTCTCATTGACCATTCATGCGTATCGGAGCCTGGTCCATCGCACGATCCTTCATCTGATCGGATGGACGGGGCTCTATGTGGACTATTCGACGTTCGACTTCCCTTCTCGTCCGCTTGCGGACCCGCTTCGTGGCCCAGAAGGCGACGGGAAGGCGGCGAAGTTCTGAATGTCGACAAGAGAAGCCAACATCCGGGCGGCGTCGTTGCAGGGCTATACCGATTCAATAGATTCCCAAGCGATCACGCAATGCGGTGACCGTCGGAGTGATGGAGCGAGAGGCTAGTACGATCCGTTCGGGGCAAAGGGCGATGCCAACCATCTACTCCTGTCTGCTAGACCCACGACTGCGTCCAGTGATAGGCCCTCCGCGGCTGCCAGCTTCGCGAAAAAAGCCCTCATCCCACCTTGGATGTAGCGATAGACCAGTGCGCGGCTCGCCGTGAACCGTCGCTCGCCGTCCCACTCCATGTAGGCTTGCTCGGGATTCCGTAGCTGGCGCAGCCCAGTCGTCTCCTCGTAAATCGCATCAGGATAGATGTTCTTGTAGAACCATCCCGGCCCTTCACCAGCTTTCACGAATACCTGAACCGGGTCACCGTCCGAAGGTTCGCCTCGCCGAACTCGCCAGATCACATGCGCGTCCACAAAGCGCCGCGGGCCATCGCCTTCCAGTTCGACCCATGCATGGACCCGGACCCTGAACGGACCACCAGGGTACCGATCGAACCAGGCAGCCCGCTCTCCAAATGAATCCTCGAAGACCTGCGGCATGGAGTTGTAGAAGCCGCGGAACAGAGTCAAGAGGAAGCCACGGACGGGCTCCACGCAATCGGCGACGTCGCCCTTGTCGACGTGGTCAACATTCTTGAAGAACGCCGTGTGCTCGTCAGCCCTGATCTCAGTGACCCCCAACGTCTCCAGGTCTGACAGGTCTTGCATAAGGCGTTCGTCCCGATCCTCAGCCCCTGACGGTCGACAGTACGGGGGAAATGGCATGAGAACGCCGCTCAGTGCCGCTGCTGCCGCCTGCTGATCGAGCCGACGAGTCTCCGCCGCCATTGCTTCATAGTCCGGCTCGTCGCTGCCGTCGGGTTCTCCAACCCAACGTCGGCCCTCGCGCTCAGCGCGTCCCCGTTCCTCCTGCTCAAGCACCCATCTCGCTCGCGCCCTAAGAATCAGTTGTCGGACCTCAGCCGTCGTCACGCTCGTGAATGACCACTTCCGCGGCTGGCGAAGCAGTCGTTCGACCTGCCGATAGACACTCGCGAGCAGGCGGTCGACGAGCAGGGCACGACAGCGCTTCTCGTTCAACGACCCCGTGGCGATGATTCGATCGAGTCCGGGAGCCAGCTCGTGGCCCAAGACCTCACTCAGGACATTCAGCTTCTGAAAGAACCCGCTGCTCTGCGACCACCGCGGGCGTGCTCCTCCCTCGACCTCGAGAAGGCGCCGATCACCTTGAAACGGGTTCACATCGGCCGTGGGAAGAAGCAACACCGATCGTTCATCGCCGCGAATCACGCGGAACCCGTGCCGCCCCACAAGCTGGTCCGCCGGATCGACGTCACCCACGAATCCCACACGTCCCTCGGTGAACGGGCTGAACTGAGGTCGAAGGATCGCGAGGTGGTTCTTTATGAGCCGCTCGTAGATCGACAGGTACTCCACGGCGTTGTCGTAGACGAGCGGAAGGAGAGCACGCGCATGCGTGCCATCGCACAGCGTGAGGTAAAGACAGATCGCGTCCCGCCGCGTTCCCGAGCCCGCGAGGTCGGCCCTGAGCCGTGATATCGCGTCAGGCTGTTGCCTCGGCCATGCGTTCGCCTTGAAGGCGATCACAAAATCGCGAACGCGAGAGGAATAGAAGCCGATCTCGGTGGTCCACTCCCCATCCCCCTGCTCTGTGAGGACGTTCCGAGCGACTAGATCGGCGATTCGGCGTGGGTCACGGGCGACGAACGTGTCGTCATCAAGCACGGCCCGGCTGATCGTGGCGGTGTCCTGGTCGAAGAGGCGCGTCGCCAGCCGAACGAGGAACTGCCGGACTTCCGCTCGATCCTCCCCGTCGGGCAAGATCCTGGCAAGGTAGGTCTCATAGAGCTCGCGGGTCGAGTACGTGACGCGCCCGCCACTATCCTTCGATGCGACCTCGAAGAGCACACGCAGAAGGAATAACTCTCGGCGTGCATCCGTGAGGATCCGCGGGTCCAGCTCTCCTCGAAAGCCATAGACCTGGCGGTAGCGCTGGACGATCTTCCAGAACTCTTTCGACCGGACCTCCCCGAGATCAACGGTGACGGGCTGGGCGCGCGCCAGTGTGGTCGGGACCTTAGAAGGGTCCTCCAGGTTCCGAGCAAACGCCCTCGGCTTCGACGTAATGACGAGCTTGAATCCAAACCGCGGCTGCTGCCTGAGTGCGCCGCTGATGATGTCGCGCCCCGTCTCGGCCGGCACCTCGTCGAGTCCGTCGACTATGATGACGAGCGGCCCCGTGGTTACGCAGTCGAAGAACCTCTTCGCAGCGCCGGGAGGGGCGATCTGGGGCGATAGCTCCCAACCCAGATCCGCCGCGAGAGTCTCCCAAAGACCGGAGCGCAGGTCGTTCATCCGGTAGAAGAGCGTCGGTCGACCTGCCTCGAGACGCTGGAGCGCGACGTGCGCTGCCCAGCAGGATTTCCCGACACCAGCTTCACCACTGATCTTGCCCCGATTTCGTTGACACCGTGATTATGCGTGAACGTTCGGGTTCGC
>CAYVDO010000090.1:0-22337 GCA_964450125.1 uncultured bacterium | reverse complement strand
CGTCGCGAGACGCAGCTCCCGGGATTCCATCAGGCGCGGGCGCTGTGGCTGACACGCCAAACCAAGTTGCCCATCCTGCTACTCGACGGACGCGCACTCGCAGGCTCGAGCCGCATTCTGGAAGAGATCGAGCGGCTGCGCCCGGATCCGCCGCTCTTTCCCGCCGATCCGGCGGAACGCGCGCGAGCGCTCGCGATCGAGGCATACTTCGACGACCCCGTCGCACCGGATCTGCGGCGTCTGTTCTGGTCTACGTACTTCGACGACACCGCCGCGTGCGCACGTATGGCAACGGATGGATTCTCGGGCGCGGTGCGCATTGCATGGCGCATCGCGTTTCCGGTCCTTCGTCCGCTGTTCCGCCGTAACATGGGCGCCGATCCGGCGCACGTCCGGCTTGCACGAGAGCGTCTCGCCTCGCACTTCGATCGGCTCGAAGCCGAGATCGGTCCGAGCGGCTACCTGGTCGGTGATCGATTCAGCGTCGCCGATCTCGCCGCGGCGGCAGTGATGACGGCCATCATCCGCCCGCCCGAATTCTCGTACCCGCTGCCGGCACCGTGGCCGAAATCGCTGGTCGATCTGCGTGCGAGCGTCGCTGATCGCCCCGGGTTCCGATGGGTGCTCGACGTCTACCGCCGGCATCGCGGCACATCTGCCGAGATCCTGCCGCCGGCGACCTGAACACGCGTACGGCGAAGCGGATCACGGACCCGCGCAGGGAAGCACCTCGGCCTGGAACGGCTTGGTCAAGTCGGTGCCGTAGGCCTCGACGCGCACCCGGTCGTTCTCTGGGATCACCGCGATCTGCCACGGTCGCTTCGGCTTACCCACCACGAACGACACCGGCTCGAGCGCCATCGAGCCCGGCGCCATCTTCTGCGCCTCGGCGAGGCTCGCGCGCTGCTCTCTGTTCTGGGTGTCCACCACGTGCTGCGCCCACGTCGTGGACGTCCAACCGGAACCACTCGCGCTCATGCCCTCGCAGCCGCCGGTGGCGACCACCATCACCAGCGCCTGACGCATGCGCGCCATCTTGATGGGGGCCTGATCGATGATACCCATGGGTGCGCCGGGGATCACCGGCAGCACCACGGGCGGTGGCGTCATCATCGGCATACCCTCGTCCATCATCGACGGCCGCTCGGCGGGCGGCGGCGCGGGCTTGGCCTTCTCCGCCGCGCGCTTCTCGAGCTCGCTGCGTGCGTTCGCGAGGGATTGCTTGGCGTCCCGGATCACCGACTCGCGCGACGAGCGCGACGGTGCCGACGAGCGCCCCGAGCCACCGTCGCCCAGCCTTCTGAGCGCGTTCACCGCGTACCCGAGCGCATTCGGGGCACCCGACGTGGAATCCACCGCTCGCGCCACGGACTCCACTTCCGACTGGAACCCCCGAGCCCACGTGGCCCACGGCGAATCGAGCGGGCTCGTGCCGCCCGCTTGGCGCGGCGAATAGGACGCCTCGTCGAACGCCAGCGCTTGGCGTTCCGCCTTGTTCACGAGCCCCTCGACGCGGCGCACGAGGCCGTCGATCTCGGATCCGCCACCACCGCTGGCGTGGGCAGTTGCTGCCGCAGCCTCGGTGGCCGCGCGCGGCCGAACGTGCTGGAGCTCTTTCCCCTCGACCTTGGGGCGGTTGTAGAAGAAGCCCGCCTTGTCCGCCCACTCGTACTCGATCGGCGGCGGATTTCCCTCGGCGTGGATCTGCCCCTTCTCGTCCACCCATTTGTAGACGCGCGCCGTGGCAACGCGCGGGAGAAGCGCGACCAGCGTGACGGCGAGGACGAGGGCAATTCGTGCCGAGCGAGCCATCGCGTCGCGGATCATACGCAACACCCGCGCCACAGGTGAAGGCACTTCGCGGCGCATCGGACTCTGTGGGGTGAAGAGGAACCTTGCTCTCGGAGGGCCTAGCTCCTGCTCGGCCGGCGGCCCTGCCGCGCGAAAAAAAAAATCGCGAACGGCCCGCCTGACGGCGGGCCGAGAGGTCAGGGAACCAGAGAACCAGAGATCAGAGAGGCCAGAGTCCAGCCCATCATGGGGGAGAAACAATCACGCGAAAACCGATGTCGCCGAAGCGGAAGTCGGGATTGACGTCGTAGCGGGCCGCGGACCGGGCGAGGCGAGGATCGTTGAAGAACGCACCGCCACGAACCACACGGCCGGAGTCCGCGCCAGCATCGAGCCTTTCGCGCCCGTCCTCGGCGCGGTACGGGTAATCCATTGTGAGCGATCGAGTCCACTCCCACACGTTGCCGATCAGATCCCCAACGCCGTACACGCTGGCACCTCTCGAAAAGCATCCCACCGCACTCGGGCGGCCAATGCGCGATTCGAACGTGTTTGCCCGTTCCGGATCCCACTCGTCTCCCCACGGGTAGCGACGCTCGGGCGCCGCGTTCGCAGATCCATCGGCGACGGTCTTGCCTCCCCGCGCGGCCTTCTCCCACTCGGCTTCCGAGGGAAGGGCCACGCTCTGCTCCGGGCGAATCTTGCTAGAGGCTCGCCAGCGCTCGGTGAGCCAGCGCGTGAAGGCCAGCGCCTCGTACCAGCTCACCCCGACCATCGGTTGATTCGCCAAGCCGTAGATGGCGGGGAGAACGCGCGGGCCGGCCGTCGGCTCTTGCTCGAACCGACTCATGATCGTTCCCGACTTCCACACGCCCGCGGCTTTCGCTTCCGGCCAGAACCGTTCCTCGGCGTACCCGCCTGCTGCAATGAACGCCCCGTATTGGGCACAAGTGACCGGCCACCTAGCGATCTGGAATGAGCCTACATCGACCTCATGAACAGGTTTCTCGGGTGCAATTACGAGTTCATCGGGGTCATTGCTCCCCATCCGGAGCGGTCCTGCCGGCACCACGCAGAAGGCCATCGCATCCACGGAGGTCACGGCTTCGCGCGGATCACCGAGCTGCGCCAGCACGCGCCCCGCCTCTGCGCGCTCGACTGCCGGCAGCGGGCACGCCAGCGCTTCGACCAAGCGCCCGATCAAGCGGTCGAGGTAGGCGCCGCCGCCGTCCGGCTCCTCATGGTCGGCCTCGATCGTCTTCCGCTCGGCCACCACCGCCATTCGACCCGACCACACCAGCGCCCTCCACTCGGCAGCCGCTGCGGGCGCGCGTGTCGGGCAGAGGTGATACGCGAGGTCGAGAAGCTCGTGGGTTCGGCGCAGGTTGAAGAAGAGCTCCTCGCCTCCCAACGCCACTGCCAGCGACCAGAAATCCCCCTCCTCGGCATGCCTGCGGATCTGTCGCTCCGGGTGGCGCTGCGAGACCAGGAACGCCCCGGCGAGGTACTCCTGGAACGTGCGGTGTGGAAATCCGTATGCGCTCGGCTTGCCCGGAGCGCCGCCGCGCCCGATCAAGAGCCCTGCACACGTGTCCACGTAATCCAAGAAATGCTCGGCAGCGGCGGCGCTGCTGAGATGGTGGCGATCGAGGAGGTCGATGGCCGTCCCCCGCGCCAGGTCGCCCGAGCCACTGCCGTCTCCTTGCGCGCGGTTGCGGCCGGCGTCGCTGCCCAGGCGGTGAGTCTCGTACGCGAGCCGTTCCATCGCCTCACGGAGCTTGTTCGTTTCGTGAAAGAAGGGCTGGATCGATTCGTGAATCCCCGCACTTCCCGCACGGTGCCGCTGCCAGCGCTGGATCAGCACCTGGACCGCGAGGTCGTAGACCTTCACCCGCTCCTTCGGTAGCCCGACGTCGCGCTGGTGAAGCAAGGCCATCGTGGTCAGCAACATCGGGTTGGAGGCGAGCTCGCGCAGATCGGCTCCCGTCGCCGCGGTCGCGAGCTCCTCGGCACGATCCTTGGCTTTGCGTTCGTCGAAGCGCCCGATCACCCGCTGGGCTTCGTACCAACCGGTCACGAAGTGGCGGATCTTCTCCTCGTCGAACGGCGCCAGCGTGAACGCGGTGAAACCTTTGAGCTCGCCTTTGCCCTCATACGAGCGAGTTCGGCACGTCACTACCACCCGCTTCACCTGCCACGCTCGAAGGGCGGCGCTTACGGTCGCGCGAACTCGCTCCCGCGCCGATTCGGGTACCTCGTCGAGGCCGTCGAAGCCCAAGAGCACCGAGCCCGCTTCCAGCCGTTCCAGAAGCGTGTCCGTGAACGCCTTGGCGCCTAGCGACTCGAGATCGTCGGCGAGCTGATCTTCGAGGGCGCGGCAAAGGGCTTGGGCGCGCTTGGCGTCACCGAGACGATCGACGTCGAGCGACACCAGCCGCGGCACCAGATCGCGAAGCGTGACCAGAACTGGCAGCAGACTGCCCAGATCCGTTGTGGCGGTCGCATCCTTGCGTCTCTTCTCGCCCAGCAGCATCCCGCACTGCCGCGCCATCACGTTCCGGAGAAAGGCGCTCTTGCCCGAGCCGGCATCGCCGAGCAGTGCCAACCGGGTGTGGTCCTGAAACGCCTCGACGGCGCGCACGGGTCGCTGGTCGCCACCCCCTGGCCGGCGCGCAAGCCGTTGCCATTCGGGCTCGGCCCTCTTTTCGGCATCCGTCAGCTCGCGAAACGCCGTGGTATCGAGATCGATGTACACATCCTCGAGTGTCGGCTCCTTCTCGCAGCTTTCGTCCCCGCCAAGTGGTGCGAGTGGCAGCAGCAGGCACGCACGCCGGAACTTGTCGAGATAGGTCGTCAGTGCTTTCGAACGCGAAGCCTTCGGTCCGCCGCTCCCGCCATTGGTTCCGCGCTTGTAGACATTCACGGTCTTGATCGCTCCCGGCGCGATCACGTCACCGTGAACCTCAGCCTCGCCGCCCACGGCAACGCCCTGTTCACCCGCGGCCGTGGCCTTCTTCCCCTGCGCGGCAGCCCCGCTCCCGGCCACCTTCGCCTTCATCCGTGTCCGCTTGCGTTCACGTCCCATGGGCCGCTGACTCCCGTTCTTACCGAGCGAGGGGGTGCGGGTGCGATCCGGCCAGCGCTCGCTGTACGCGAGCGTGCGGCCGCGAGGCGTGCCGCACAGCAAGAGAGCCAGAGTCCAGAGGGGCCAGAGTCCAGCCCATCATGGGGGAGAAACAATCACGCGAAAACCGAGGTAGTCGTCGCGGTAGTCGGGATTGACGTCGTCGCGGGCCGCGGACCGGGCGAGGCGAAGATCGTTGAGGAACGCACCGCCACGAACCACACGGCCAGAGTCGGCGCCAGCATCGAGCGTTTCTCGGCCGTCGTCAGCGCGATAGGGGAACGCCCTTCGCTGTGAACGCGTCCACTCCCACACGTTGCCGATCATCTCTTCGGCACCGTAGGGGCTCACGCCACCCGGGAAACAGCCCACGGCGCTCGGGCGACCGATTCCCGCCTCGCCGGTGTTGGCCCGATTCGAATCGAACTCATCGCCCCAAGGGTACGCCGGGAAAGCGTTGGGGGTGTCGTTCGGCAGCACGATCCCGCCGCGCGCCGTTTTCTCCCACTCGGCCTCGGACGGCAACGTCACGCTCTGATCCGGACGAATGCGGCCCGCGGCGCGCCAGCGCTCGGTGAGCCAGCGCGTGAAGGCCAGCGCCTCGTACCAGCTCACGCCCACCATCGGCTGATTCGGCGCGGTGTACGCGGACGGAAGCTCGAGTGGTCCCGAAGTTGGCCCGTCTTCGTACCGTCCTTTGACCTCCCCGGCCTTCCAGAACCCGTCACGCTTCGCTTCGGTCCACCAGCGCTCGTCGTTGTAGGCGCCGGACTCGACGAACTCCGCGTACTGGACACAGGTCACCGGCCACTTCCCGATCTCAAAGTCCGCGAGCGTGACCTCATGCGCGGGCTTCCCGTCCCAAGATCCAGCTTCTTGCGACGCGTCGCTCCCCATCCGGAACGGGCCTGCGGGCACAGTGCAGAAGGCCATATGATCCACGGACGTCACCTCGAGCCGCGGATCGCCGAGCTGCGCGAGCACAGCACCTGCCTCGGCACGCTCGCGCGCAGTGAGCGGGCTCTGGCGCAGCAAGTCGACGAGCCGTTGGCGGACGCGATCCAGAAGGTCTGCACCGAGCGTGCCCTCGGCGGCACGCCGCACACCCACCTCGAGCAACACCTCGCCGGCGAACCACGCCCGCCTCCATGCGAGCGCCTCGGCTCCTGCGCTCGCGGGGCAAAGCTCGCCCACGAGCGCGAGCGGTTTGTCCATGTCGACGGAGACGTGAACGAGCCGGCCCACCGCTAGCAAGATCACCTCGCGCCAGCGGTCGAGCTCTCGCGTGTGGCCAGCCGCCGCCCGCGCGAAATCACCCTGTGTCGAGAGGTGCGCACCCGCCAGGTATTCCTGGAACGTGCGGTGCGGGAACGCGTAGACGCCTTGGCTGCGCTCCAGCAGGAGACCGGCGCGGTGCTTGATGGAGTCGATGACCGCGTCTGCCCAGCCCTTGTCGCGCTTCGGATGAAGGGCGGCGAGCGCCAGTTCGAGCGCATGCTCGCCCACGTCGGCGACGCCGTCGTCGCTCTGTCCCGCGCTCGCTCCGTGAACCTCGAACGCAAGCCGCCAGAGCGCGCGCTTGAAGTCCATGTCGTTGACGCTTGCTTCGTTCATCAGCCGTCGCAGTGACGGTCCTTCGCTGCCGCGTTGCTTGAGCTGCTCCCAGCGCCAGAGCAGGAGATCCACGGTCTCCTCGTAGAGCAGCGCCCGCGCATCGGGTAGCCGGCCGCGATGGGTATGAACCAGTGCCATCACGGTGAGCAGCAGCGGGCTGGGCGCCAGCCGCCAGAGATCGGGACGGCGAATGGCGGTGCTCAGGCGCTGCGCGAGGGAACCGACCTCGATCTCCCGCACCGTGCCGACGGACGCCAGCTCGGCGTACCAGGCGCGGATGAAACGATCGATCCGCGCTTCGTCGAAGGGCGCGATCTCGAAGGACTCGAAGTCGGCGAGGCGCCAGCGGGGATCTTGATACGAAAGCGTGCGGCAGGTGGCCACCACGCGGCTCGCGGGGTAGCGCTCAGCAAACGCGCGGACCGCCTCGACGATGACTTTCCGCTGCCGCTCGCCACTGACCTCGTCGAGGCCGTCGAAGAGCAGGATCGCGCCGCCCTTGTGTGCTGCGGCCTGTAGGGGAGCGAGCGCTTCACCGAGGCTCTGCTCCGTGAGGCGGGCTGCGAGGAAATCCCAGATCACCTTCGGATTGCCGGAGGTGATCGACTCCGGAAGGGCTGCGGCCACGTCGCGAAGCACGATGGGGATGGGAATGAGATCGGGCGCTAGCCCGGTCGTCGTTGACGTGGCTGGCTTGCGACGCGGCTCGCTTGGCGACGGCGACTGCCCGGACGCGAGGCTCATCGCGACGTAGCCCATCAACGTGGACTTGCCCGATCCCGGCCCGCCGAGAAGCACCACGTGCGGGTTCCGCGCGAGGGCTGTGAGCGCCGAAAGCGGCGGTGCGTCGTGTTCCGGCCCGCCAAGTTCGTCGGGGGCTGCGGCCCGTGACCGCAGACTCGTGCCTTTCGACTGCGCCAGCTCGTCGCGCGAGGTCGTGGCGAGATCGACGTAGACCGATGCGAGCCTAAGCGGCTTGTCCGCCGAAGTGGCGTCGCTCGCGCCGAGATCGATGCCGCGCAGCGGTAGCCCCGCGTGTTGCCGCGCGATCCAAACGCAATACGCCGCAATTGCTTCCTCGGCAGCGCGTTTGGGTTCGTCCGACGGCGGATGACTGACGTGCACACCGCCGTGGACTTGGGCGCTGCCGCCGATCACGACGGCGCCAGCCCCGGCAGCAATCGCGCCCTTGCCCTGGGCAACGACGCCGGAGCCTTTCACCACGGCGTGATACGTGGCGGGCGGAGGTTTCGGGCTTTGTTGCTCCCGAAGGCGCGTGAGCGACGCGCGGACTTCGGCAGCGAGCGGCTGAGGCGCATCGAAGAGCGCCGTCAGCTCGGTGCGTACGAGGGTTCCGTGGTCCGCGTCGTTCGGGTCGTCCTTCCAGAGCGCGACTGCAGCCCGAAATCGCTGCGAGGCGGCACGGTCGCGAACGCAGGCGTCCCAAAGTCGTGCGATGGCCTCGGGAATCTCGCCGCGCGCGGTAGCCGTGCTCGTGAGCTTCGGGAACCACGGGGAGAGCGTGCCGAAGAGTGCTGTCGCGAGGTCTCGCGTGTTGCTGAACGGTGGCGCGAGCGGGGGAACGGTTGGCGGATTCGGCGCGCTGGGCGCCACAGCGCTCGGCGACGCAGCAGCCGCTGTCTTCTTGCTTCGTGCAGCAGGCCGCTTTCGCAACGCGTCGATCAAGCGCTCGAACGCGTTCGCCTCGTCTGCCGGTGGCACGAAGTCCACGCGCGTGAGCATCTCGAGACGCGGCGGAACCTCACACGGGGCGATCCGGATGGGAACGATGGCGCGCTGGCGCGCGGCGGGATCACGCGTCTGAACGAGCAGGTTCTCGAATTCCGTCCACTCGCTCTTTAGATAGTTGGGCGAGAGCACGACCACCGTGTGGCGGCTGTCGATCGCGGCTCGCTCCATCTCGGTCACCGAGGGCGCGCCTGGGACGAAGTCGCGAAAGTCGATGCAGACCACGAGCGTCGCGCCTTCGAGCGCGGGCAGGAGCTTGCTGCGGACCCAGTCGGCGTCGCGGCTGCTGTAGCTCAGGAAGACGTCGTAGCGAGGGCGTTTCCGCTGCGGCATTCGGATCCTCGGTTCTTCTCGTCGTGCGTCGCGCGGCGAGCAAGATTAACCCGTATCCACGGCAGAAAGTCACGACGCGGACGACCGCCCCGTCACGCGCTCATGCTTCGGTGCGGCGACGGCGCAATCGTGGTTCGATGTGGTGAAACGCGGAAGCCGAGGCGCGCGCGAGTGTGGGGGATGCCGATGATGGATGAACGAGATCGCTCGCGTCGGGCAATCAGCACGGTCGAAGTGGTCGTCGGAGCCGCGGTGGTCATCGGGCACAACGTGTTTCGCGCCTTGCCCAACGAAGTGCCGATCCTCTGCGCCGCGGCGCTGGTGTCGTTGCGACTGCGAGGCGGCGGTTGGGCAGCGCTCGGCTTCGCATCGACTCGCTCGTGGCGGACCGGGATCGCGATCGCCGCCGGCGCGGCGGCGCTCCGGATCGTGCTCGGCGATTTCGTGATCGATCCGCTGACGCAGCGGTTCTGGCCGCCAGCGGCGGCACCCTCGGTGGCCGACGATCTCGCGGGGAATGCGGGCCAGGCGCTACTGCTTCTCGGGCTGGTCTGGACGTTCGCCGCGTTCGGGGAGGAGATCGCCTATCGCGGCTATCTGCTGAACCGCGCCGCTGATGCGCTCGGCGGCTCGGTCGGGGCATCGTGGGCGGCAGTCGTGGTGAGCGCGGTGCTCTTCGGTTTCGGGCATTTCTACAAGGGACCGTCGGGGATCGTGGATTCGGGTGTGGCCGGGCTCATCCTCGGCGCGGCGTACGTGCTGGCGGGGCGGAACTTGTGGGTTCCGATACTCGCGCATGGGTTCATCGACACCGTGGGCGTGGTGGTGGGCTACTTCGGTGTCGACGCGTGATCGACGTCGTGGAGCGCGAAGCGCGGGTCGCTCCGTGCACCGGTGTCGAGCGGCCCGTCGTCCCCTGCCGTGCTACGGCACGGTGGCGGCGTTGGGCGTAGTGGCGAGAGCGGCGAGCGTGGCGTGCGCGGCGCGCGTGGTGGGATGGTCCGCGCCGACCGAGTCCTCGAAATGCAGCGTGGCGGCTCGCAGTGCGTCGCGAGCCTCGGCGTCGCGGTGCGGCTGGGCAGCAAGGGCGCGCCCGAGCGCGAGCCACGCCTCGCCGACCTCGTACGAGTAGGTCCCCGGCCCCGCAGAATGGAGCATGCCTTCGAGCGCTCGGCGCGCATCGCGCTCGGCCTGTTGGGGTCCGTCGAGAAACATCTCGGCGCGACGCAGGAGCAGCACGGGAAGGTATGCGTCGCCTTCGTGCCCGAGGGCGATCGACGCCTCCACGATGTCGATCGCCTCGTCGAGCGACTGGCGCGCACGCGTGTCGTCGCCCAGCGCGTGCGCCACCAGCGCTCGCTCCAGCCGCATTGCCGCGAAACCGACGTGCCCTGCCGGAAGCAGACGAGCGAAGAGTGGTTCGGACTCGTCGAGCAGCGCAGCTGCTCGTGCCGGCTCGCCACGAGCGATGCGTAACGCCGACCGGATGAGCACGGACTGCCAGAGGACGACGGATTGCCCGGAAGCGACTGCGGCGTCGTAGGCACGGTCGGCGTAGCGCGCTGCCTCCTCGTACCGGGCGAGCTTCCGTAGCACGCGCGCTTCATTGAGCAGCAGCATCGACGAAACGCTCTGCTCGTCGTCACCACTGCTCGAAAGCGCGATCGCCCGGCGCATCTGAGCCTCCGCTTCCCGTGGGCGGCCGAGCACGTAGAGCGCCAGGCCCCAGTTGTTGTAGAGCGTGCCGGCAGTCTGGGTGTCGGCGCGGCCGAGAGCGGAGAGCCGTTCCGCTGCCCGCTCGAAGGATGTGGCGGCTTCGCGGTTGCGCCCCGCGGCGCGGTACGCCTCCGCCAGGCCCATGAACAGGCGAAGCTCGAGCAACTTCGACCGGAGCGGCGTCGCGGCGAGGAGCTGCTGCGCCTCCTCCATCGCTGCGACGGCGTCGCGTGCGGCACCGTGATCGATCGTGACCTCGGCGGCGCACTGGAGGCAGAACACGCGGTCGAGCGCGAACGCTCGCTCGTCGTCGAGCGCGGCGAGACCTTCGGCGATCAGCTCCTCTGCGCGCGGCGGGCCGGTATCCCGCGAGACGATGCTCGCGAGCGCGCACGCGGCGCGGGCACGCGTGGCGGGTTCGTCGCTTCGTTGCGAGAGCGCGTACGCCCGCTCCAGCACCTCGCGGGCGCGGCGCTGCTCGTCCTGGCTCGAGTACTGTCGCCCGATCGAGATGAGAAGGTCGACGCGCTGCGGGTCCGCTCCTTCCTGCTGTCCGGCGACGACTCGTTCGGCGCGAGCCAGCAACTCGTTCACAGTGAACGGCTTGCCCGAGGGCGCCGCGTCCGAGAGCACGAAGGCGTTGAGATCGTTGATGGCCTCGGCGCGGGCGAGCTGACGGAGCGCGAAATCGCGCTCCGAGCGCGCGCGGCGTGCCTGGCTCGCCGTGCCGGCGACACCTGCCAGCGATGCGCTGACGGCGAGCGTTGCCAGCGCGGCTGCCGTGGGATTGCGCCGGATCAGCTTGCCGGCCCGGTACCTGAGCGAATCCGGGCGCGCGGTGATGGGCTCGTGAGCGAGCACCCGGCGCAGGTCGTCGGCCAACGCGGCCACCGAGGCATAGCGCTCGGCCGGTTGTCTCTTCAGCGCCTTCGTGACGATCGTGTCGAGGTCGCCGCGCAGCCTCCTGGCCAGGCGCTCTGGCGTGGTGCCTCGGCATTGCGCTCGATCCAGCGCGAGCCTGGCGGCGTCCGCGTCGCGCCCGGTGCCGACCACCGTCGAGGGGCGCGGCGCGTCGGCCTCGAGCGCGGCTTTGAGGAAGTGCGCGGGTGCCTGCGCGCTCGGGCCGGCAGGATGCTGCCCGGAGAGCAGCTGAAAGAGCAGCACGCCGAGCGCGTAGACGTCGGTCGCCGTCGTGACCGGTTCGCCGGCCGCCTGCTCCGGAGCCGCGTACTGAGGGGTCAGCGCGCTGCCCCACTCTTGCGTGAGCTGGGTAGCGGGGATGGTTCCGGCTTCGTCCTCGAGCAGCTTCGCGATACCGAAGTCGAGCAGCTTCACGCAGCCGTCGACGCGCACCAGCACGTTCGACGGCTTGAGGTCGCGGTGGACGACCAGCTGCGCGTGCGCGTGTGCGACGGCGGCGAGCACGTCCAGGACGAGCCGCACGCGCGACTCCACGTCGAGCCGCCGATCGTCGCAGTAGCGATCGATCGGTGTGCCGTCCACGTGCTCGAGCACGAGGTAGGGCTGGCCCGTCGGCGCGACGCCGGCGTCCAGCAACGCGGCGACGTGGGGGTGGGTGAGGCGTGCGAGGATTCGGCCCTCGCGCCGAAAGCGATCCTCGCCGCCGCGGCCGCTGAGGGCCACGCGCAGGAGCTTGACCGCCGCGCGCCGCTCGAAGCGCCCATCGTTCCGCGTGGCGAGCCACACGCTGCCCATGCCGCCCTCGCCGATCGGCGCCACCAGCGTATAGACGCCGAGCGCTTGGCCCGCGAGCGATGCCCCGGGAAAGGGCGCCGCGCTCGGTGGTGCCCCCTCGAGAAAGTGCTCGCGTTCGAGCAACTCGTGCTCGTCGACGAGCCCGGAGAGGAGCTCGGCGAGCTCCGGATCGCGCTCGCGCAACGCGGCGATCCACTCGGTCCGCTCGGTGGCGGGGAGATCGAAGAGCTGGTCGAGGTGCGGGCTTGCTGCTTGCCACCAATCGGTCGCGTTCGAGCGCGCGGCCATCGGAGACTCAGATCGCAACCGCGCCGAGCGTGCGGTGCAGGAAGAGCCGTGCCTTCTCCCACCTGCGCTGGATCGTGCGCTCGGTCACGCCTTGCATCGCCGCGATCTCGGCGAAGGAAAAGCCGCAGAAGAATTTGAGGTCGACGACCTCGGCGAGCGCGGCATCGGTGCGAGCGAGCTCGTCGAGTGCGTCGCCGATCCTCGAGAGTCGCGCGGACTCGCGTTCGTCGACGCCGCCGTCGGCTGCGTCGGTTCGGAGAGAAGTGATCTCGAACAGCCCGCCGCGTTTCTGCGCCTTGTGATGGCGAGCGTGATCGATGATGAGACCGCGCATCACGCGCGCCGCGTAGCTCATGAAGCGCGGGCGGTCGGGGAACGAGGCTTCCCGCGCCGCCATGTCGAGGTAGGCCTCGTGCAGCAGCGTCGTCGCGCCGAGGCTCGCTACGGGCTGCGCGTGGCGAGCCAGCTCGCGCCTCGCGAGGCGATGCAGCTCGGCGTAGAGCGCCTCGAAGAGGGGAGCGGCCGCGGATGCGTCGCCTCGGTCCGCTGCCTCGATGAGCGCTGCGATCGACGTGTCCAATCGCTCGCTCCCGCTCGTGGTCCGCGCGCCGATGGCACGATACCACGCGCGGCGGCCGGCCGGATCCCGTCTTGCCGAACCCGCTGTGTGCGTTCGCCCGGGTGCGCTCGCCGCGCAGCCCGTGGATGAAGCGGTGACCAACGTGCCCAAGGGCTTTCAGAAGTACCAACTGCCGATCGTTCTGAGCTGCGTCGATTCGAAAACGATGACTGGAACGCCGGCGGACGGGGTGCAGGCATTCGTGACGATCGCGGAGCCGAACGCATCCGTGAGCAGCCACTCGCACGACGAAGGGGCCGGCTTGCGGTTCATCGCGGGCGGGTCGATCAACTACAAGGGGCGAGAGCTGACGTCGGGAGACTGGATGTTCATCCCACGTGGCGCGAAGTACGGCTTCGACGTTGGTCCACAGGGGGCCGTCATCTGCTATTGCTATTGCTGTTGCTGCGCTTAACAGGCCGCTGAAGACGGCACGCGCCAACGGCGCGTCGACGAGCGTGAGCCGAGTCGACTCGGGAGTGGAGCCCTTCGAGCACCACGCTCCTCGTGGCGCGGGGGTCTGGAACAGACCCCCGCGCCGTCGTCGAGGAATTCCTCCGAGGCCGCTGCTCAAAGGTTGAGCTGCTCGCTCACCAGGTGGTGGTAGAGACCGCGGCGCTGCATGAGCGACGCGTGGTCGCCCTGCTCGACGATGCGGCCGTTGTCGAGCACCAGGATCAGATCGGCTCCGCGCACCGTGGAGAGCCGGTGCGCGATCACGAAGGAGGTGCGGCGTTTCATGAGCTCGTCGAGGTTCTGTTGGATGGCGCGCTCGGACTCGACGTCGAGCGACGAGGTCGCTTCGTCGAGGACGAGGAGCGGCGGCCGGAGATAGATCGCGCGCGCGATCGCGACGCGTTGCCGCTGGCCGCCGGAGAGCGCCAGGCCCGACTCTCCGACTTTCGTGTCGTAACCGAGCGGCAGTCGCATCACGAAGTCGTGCGCGTTCGCGACCCGCGCCGCGGCAACGACTCGATCCACGTCGGGCTCGGACTCGCCGAAAGCGATGTTCTTCGCGATCGTGTCCGAGAACAGGTAGGTGTCCTGGAGGACGAAGCCGATCTGCCGACGCAGGTCGCGGTGGTTGAGAGCCCGCAGCTCGAGACCGTCGTGGTAGATCTCGCCTTCGGTCGGCTCGAGCAGGCCCACGAGGCACTTCGCGAGCGTCGTCTTTCCCGAACCGCTGCGACCGACGATCGCAATCGTGCATCCGGCAGGTACCTCGAGGCTGATTCCATCCAGGATCTGCGGCGCTCCTGGCGGGCCATAACGAAATCCCACGTTCTCGAACCGTACACGCCCCTCGAGGGTCGGCACGGGCACGAGCTGATCCCGTTCCTCGCCTTGCTCCGGAGTTTCGGCGAGCACGTCGTTCAACCGGTCGAGAAGCACCCTCGCGTGCTGGAGGTTGTCCCACAGATGAAGCAGCACGAGGATCGGTTGGTTCGCCAGCGCGAGCAGCGCGTTGAAGGCGGCGAAGGAACCGATCGTCATCCTGCCGGCCATCACCTGCGTGGCTCCCACCCACAGGAAAAGCAGCGTCGAGAGGAACGACACGATCCCGACCGCGCCCTCGTAGAGCAGCGTCGAGAAGTCGGCCCGGAAGCGTTTCTGGGCGACGCGCAGGAATTCCGCGAGCATCAGCTCTCGGAATGCCAGCTCCCCGCCCATCGCCTTCACGGTTTCGATCCCTTTGATCGCGTCGATCTGATGGGAACGATGCAACGCGGATGCGTCCTCGAGGTCGGCGTGGATCGGCCGCAACCGCCGGGCCGAGTACGCCATCAGAACGACGTAGAGCGGCGTCGTTGCCAGGAACACGGTGCCCAGCAGGCGGCTGTACGCGAACATCAGCGCCACGGCGACGATCGCCTGGACGAGCGCCATGAGCCCGCTCACGCCGTGCTCGACGAAGACCGCGCGGAGCTCGCGCATGCCGTCGAGCCTCCGCTGGATGTCCCCCGTCCGGCGCGTCGCGAAGTAGCGAGCCGGGAGCGACAGCAGCCGGCGTGTCACCCAGTCGAGCGAGGCCGAATCCACGCGCAACGCGACGTGGCTCAAGAGGTAGCGCTGCACCACCATCGCGAGCGTGCTGAATACGAGCACCGCCAGCATCACGAGAATGAGCGTGGTCAAGAGCGCCGCGTCCCCGTCCACCACGACGCCGTCGACGATCAGCTGCGTGAAGGCCGGTGCCACCATCTGGAGCACGCCGACCGCCACCGCCAGTGCCAGGACTCCCGCCAACGTCGCCAGGTGGGGACGAAACAGCGTTCCGATCCAGCCGAGGCTGGGGTGATCTTCCGGAGCCGTCTCGAAGTCGACGGTGTAGTCGAAGAGCGCTGCGTAGCCGCTCCAGCTCTGGTCGAACTCCTTGCGGCTCAGCCGGCGTCTTCCGAGCGCTGGATCGGTGATCCAGACGTGGCGATCGTTCGCGTCGTACAGAACGACCCAGTGATTTCCCTGCCAGTGCGCGATCGCAGGCAGCGGCATCCGGGATAGGTCGCTGCACGACGCTTTGACCGCGCGCGCGGCGAGGCCGAGCTCCGAAGCCGCGCTGCACAGGCCGCGCAAGCTCGTGCCGTCGAGGGATGTGTGCACGAGCTGTCGGATGCGCGCCAGACTCACGCGACGGCCGTGGTGACGACAGATCATGGCGAGCGCCGCGGCGCCGCAGTCCGCCTCGTCGATCTGAGCGACGAACGGCAGCTGACGCGCGCGACCACGCGGCCGGATGAAGTAGCCACCAGACGCGAACGGTGCTTCGTCCGATTCGGCCTCCGCCGCATCGAGCGGGTCGGCGCCGACGACCGGAGGCACGAACGCGTCCGTGGGAAGGAGGTTGGGCGCGAAGTCGAGAGGCACTCGAGGGGTCCAGCGGCAGCCGAGCCGCGCAACGCGCGAGTCGCAGCGCGTCGCGCAGCTCGGTGTACGAGTTGGCGAGCGGTTACGCCCTCGCGCCGTTTCGGGAAGCCATGCTGCGTGATCGGAGCCGCGAGACCGGCACTGTCGAATCACCCATGGTCAGCGCAGCGGTTCGACCCATGGGTCTCTTCCCGTTCAGCAAGCTCCGGTCGTCGCGATGGCAAAACCTCGCTTTCGGTGGTCGTGGCAGGTCTCGAAAGTCATTCGGCGTGGGGACACCCGCGGATCCGGACGCTGCAAGTCTGACTCGTCGGCGCTCCGCCTCGAACATCGTCGAGCTCGGTGTCCGAGAGGTTGAGCAGCGTCGTCTTGTGCAGCTTCAGCGTCTTCACGGGTGTCTCGCTCTGGGTAGCCGGTGCTTGCGTCGCCGGTCCGGTCGTCTGGGTCGTCATGCAGCGATCCTCCACTCCGTTCGCCTGCACGTGACCTCAGGCCACGGCTTCGGATTCGACCGGGTATGAGACTGCAGGTCAGCCGACGAGGGTGCACCCCCGCACCCGTACGCTGCACGTCCGGGTATCGGCCCCTCCGCCTCGGACATCGTCGAGCTCTCGGTCCGTGAGGTTGAGCAAGGTCGTCTTGTGCAGCTTGAGTTTCCTGGTGTGCGGGCCGTTCTCAGCGATTGGCGTCTGCGGCGTTGAACGGGTCTTCTCGGTCGTCATGATGGGATCCTTCATTCGGCTTGGGTTGGCGGGCCTCAACCTTTAGATCGGAATCGGTCGGCCGAACCCGACACGGGCGAGGGCGCGGGTCGTCGACGCTCCGCCGTGTCGCCGAGGCTGGTGTCCGGTTTTTCGAACCGATTCCGATTCCTCCGTAGGGGCGACGAGCCCGGCACGCCGGCCGTGGTGAGGGGGAGGGGACTCGGTGATCGAGGGGAGTGTCCGGCCAGCAAGGTGGCGTCCGCTGCTCTCCGGCGCAGCGCGCGTCCAGGCGCGTCGGACCGTGCGCGCGATCGTCCGCGGGATCGGGGCCCGCATGCGCGATCGTCCGCTGGGTCGCGGCGGGCTCTCGCGCGGCGACGCATCGCTCTCCGGCGGAAGCGCGGGAATCGCGCTGCTCTTCGCGTACGCCGATGCGGCAGGCCCCGGCTCTCGCACGCGGGTCGCACACGTCCTGGATGCGGCCGTGGATGCAGTCGCGTCACAGCGGATGGGGGCTTCGCTTTACGGAGGCTTCACCGGAATCGCCTGGACCGTGGCGCACTTGCGACGATCCACCGCCGCCGATCCCGAAGATGATCCGAACGAGGAGATCGATCGCGCGCTCGTCACGCTGCTCGCCACTCGGCGCTGGCGCGGTGACTACGATCTGGTCAGCGGCTTGGTGGGATTTGGCGTGTACGCGCTCGAACGTTTGCCGCGTCCCTCTGCCGTCGAGTGCCTCGATCGCATCGTGGGGCACCTCGAGCGGTCCGCAGAGGAGACCGCGGACGGCACCACGTGGCTGAGCCGAGCGGCAGATCTTCCGCCGTCGTTTCGCGAAGGCCTCCCGGCCCGGTACTACAACCTCGGGCTGGCCCACGGCGTGCCGGGCGTCATCGCATTGCTCGGCGCGATGTGCGGAGCGGGAGTCGTGCGAAAGCGCGCGCGGGCGCTGCTCGGCTCGACGGTTTCGTGGTTGCTCGCCCAGAAATTGCCGGACGACCGTCCGTCGGTCTTCTCGACCAGGGTCGAGCGCGGCGCAGAGATCGGCAAGCCGGCGCGTTCCGCCTGGTGCTACGGCGATCCCGGCGTGGCGGCCGCGCTGCTCGTCGCGGCGCGCGGCGCGAACGAACCGTCCTGGGAGCGCGAGGCGCTCGTGGTCGCGCGGCGAGCCGCCGCTCGTCCCGCCGAGCTCGCCGGCGTCCGCGACGCGGGACTCTGTCACGGCGCAGCCGGCCTCGCCCACGTCTTCAACCGCTTGGCCCAGGCGACCGGCGATCGTGCGCTGCGCGCGGCCGCGCGGTCCTGGTTCGCGCGAGCGCTGTCGATGCGTCGTCCGGGGCTCGGGATCGCCGGCTTTCGGTCCCTGGTCCCCACGCGTCGCGGGACGAGGTGGTGCGACGAGACTGGCGTTCTCACCGGCGCCGCGGGAATCGCGCTCGCGCTCGAAGCGGCTTGCAGCACCGTCGAACCGGAGTGGGATCGGTTTCTGCTGGTGTCGGCATGCGAGCGCACGATGCCGGATTGCACGTGAGCGGCGAGGATGCCGGCCGGCTCGTGCCCGCGGGCTTCTTCGCGCTGCGCACGCCGCTACTTCCGTTCGAGGACCTGCTCGCATGGAGCGAAGGGGGCGAGGCGGCCGGATGTGAGGCACCGGTTGCGGACGCAGGAGCTTTGTCGCGCGACCGCGCGAGGCTCCGCGAGCGCCTGCGTGCGGCCTACGCGCGGCCCGAGCTGCGCGCTGCGCTCTTCGTGGCCACACCCGGGCTCGCAGACGTGCTCGACGTGTGGATGCGCGATCCCGCCAACGAACAAGCCCGCACCGCAGAGCCGGCGCTGACCCGTTATTTTTCGCGGGCGGCAGGCCGCGCGACACCATTCGGTCTGTGGGCGGGCTGTTCCGTCGGCACCGTTGGCGAGCGGACACGCCTCGTTCTCGAGGGCTGCGAGCACTACCGCCGTCACTCGCGTCTCGACATGGAATACGTCGCCGCGCTCGCGGAAGCGCTGGCGCGTGACTCGGTGCTGCGCAACGTGCTGCGCCACCGGCCCAACTCGAGCCTCTATCGCGCAGCCGGTCGCCTCCGATACGTCGAAGGTCGCGTGAAAGAGGGCCTTCGCTCGTATCACCTCGTGGGCGTCGACGCCGATGCGGCTCTCGAAGGCACCCTCGCTCGGGCGCGCGAGGGTGCCACCGCCGCCGAGCTAGCGGAGGCGCTCGTCGACGAGGAGATCTCGATCGAGGAGGCGGCGACCTACATCGACGAGTTGATCGAGAGCCAGATCCTGGTGCCGGACCTGGGGCCGACCGTCACGGGTCACGAGCCGATCGACGGCCTCGTCACGGACCTGACGGCGCTGCCGGAGGCGCGCTCGCTCGTCGAGAGTCTGGAGCAGGTCAAGCTGCGACTCGCGGCGATCGATGCGGGCGACCTCCGAGCGGCGCCGGACGCCTATCGTTCCTTGGCACGTTCGCTCGAGGCAATGCCCGCCAAAGTCGAGCAGCAGCGGCTGATTCAAGTGGACATGGTGAAGCCGGCGCGCGCCACGCTCGGCCCGGCCGTGCTGAGCGAGATCACGCGTGGCATCGAGCTGCTCCATCGGCTTGCCAGGCCGCGCGACGACGACCTCTCCCGGTTCGTCGAGCGTTTCCTCGCGCGTTACGAGCAGCGCGAAGTGCCGCTAGTGGAAGCGCTCGACGAGGAGTCGGGCATCGGATTCGGGTCGGCGGCAGGCGGGGGGGAGCCTGCGCCGCTGCTCCGCGACCTGGCGTTCCCCGCACGCCAAACCGGCCCGGTGCCGTGGGGGCCGTGGGAGGACGATCTGGCTCGCAAGCTCGCAGAGGCAGTGCGCGCCGGCGCCATGGAGATTTCCCTCGAGCCGTCCGATCTCGAAGCTCGCGCCCAGAGCACCGGCCCGCGTCGCCCACCGCTTCCCGACGCGCTGAGTGCGATGGCGGTCGTCGTCGCCGCTTCCGATCAGGCGCTGGATCGGGGCGAGTTCCGAGTGGTTCTCGGAGGAGCGGCCGGCCCCTCGGGGGCCCAACTGCTCGGACGCTTCTGCCACGGCGATCCCCACCTGGCGCGACACGTCGCCGACCACCTGCGCTCCGAGGAAGCCCTCGACTCCGATGCGGTCTACGCGGAGATCGTGCATCTGCCCGAAGGGAGGCTCGGCAACATCCTGCTGCGGCCGGTGCTGCGCGACTACGAGCTCACGTTCCTCGGCCGTTCCGGCGCCCCCGCGGAGCGACAGCTCTCGATCGACGACCTTCGCGTGTCGGTCGTCGGGAACGAGGTGGTGTTGCATTCGGCGCGACTGGGGCGGCGCGTCGTTCCGCGTCTCACCTCGGCGCACAACTACAGCTCGCGCAGCCTGCCGCTCTATCGCTTTCTCTGCAGCTTGCAGGGACAGCGGCGCGCGAGCCTCTTGGGCTGGGATTGGGGCGCACTCGGCGGCATGCCGTTTCTACCGCGCGTGCGTGTGGGCCGGCTGGTTCTCTCCATCGCCCGCTGGCGGGTGTATCCAGACGAGCGGAAGCGATTCCAGACGATCGATCCCGCGCACCGGTTCTACGAGGTGCAACGCTGGCGCGAGGAACGGCAGCTTCCGCGGTGGGTCGTGGTGGCGAGCGGCGACCACCGGCTGCCGGTCGATCTCAGCAACGTGCTCAGCATCGACGCGGCGTGGCCGCTCCTCACGTCGTCGTCGGACGCGGCCGATCTGCCCGATCTCGAGGAGCTCTATCCCGGGCCGGATGAGCTTTGCGCTTCGGGCCCCGAGGGCCGCTTCGTACACGAGATCGTCGTGCCGTTCGTGAAGACCGGTGCGCCGCCGCTCGCCGGCTCCGACGTTTCGAGCCGGGCCCGATGTGCGAGCGATGGCTGTGTCGCCGCCATCCGGCGCACGTTTCCGCCTGGCTCCGAGTGGCTCACGGCCAAGCTCTACGCAGGCCCGGCCACGGTTGACCGGCTGCTCCGCGACGTCGTGCGCCCGCTGGTGAAAGCGCTGGTCGGCGCGGGCGCCGTGGATCGATGGTTCTTCGTTCGTTACGGCGATCCGGACCACCACCTGCGTCTGCGCTTTCACGGTTCCGTCGAAGCCCAGCATCGGGACGTTCTGCCGGCGGTGCAGCGTCTCTTCGCAATGCTTCTCGGAGACGGTCGGATCTGGCGTGTTCAGCTCGATACCTACGAGCGGGAGGTGGAGCGCTATGCCGGGCCGGAGGCCATGGAGGTGGCGGAGCGGATCTTTCACGCCGACAGCGACGCCGTCCTCGAGATCCTGGAGGCGTTGGACGACGGAGATGCCGGAGAGGAAGAACGCTGGCGTCTCGCGCTCTGCGGTGCGCACCAGCTCTTGTGCGATCTCGGGCTCGACCTACCCACGCGTTTGGCGCTGGTCGAGAGGCTGCGGCAGGGATACGCCGAGGAGCACCGCGCCGACGTGCGTTTGAAGCGCCAGCTCGGCGAACGCTACCGAACCCTCCGTCGCGACGTCAGCGCGCTGCTCGACGGGGTGGACGGCGCAGACCAGCCGATTGCGCCCGCACTCGCGATCCTGGGGCGGCGGAGCGAGCGCCTGGCACCGCTTTCCCGCGAGCTCGAGGCGTTGCGTCACAGGGGGTGCGCGAGCGTCGGCCTCGAAGTCGTGGCGGAGAGCGTGGTGCACATGCACCTGAATCGCATCCTGCGCTCCGCGCAGCGCGCACAAGAGCTGGTGCTCTACGACTTCCTGGCTCGCCATTACTCGTCGAGTGCAGCACGGGGACGCCGGTGAGGGACTCGTGGATCGGGCATCGCCGCTCGAGCTCCATCGTGCTTCTCGAAGAGCGTGCGTCGGGTTTCGCCTGCGAACTTCGATTCTAGGAGTAGGCGCGGTCGGCTTCACGAGGGAGCCACCGACGCCGGGGAACCGGAGATGAGATGAGAGGACTTGCAACGGGAACTCGAGCGCGGACGCGTGGGTGGCCACGGATCGCGTTCGCGCTGGTGCTGGCAGGGTGTTCGGCACCCACGATCAGCTCGGTCGAGGGCAATGGATCGACGCCCGCGCGCTTCGAAGACGGCGTGAAGATCAATGGCACGGGCTTCATTGCGAGCGAGGTGAAGCTCACGAAGGCGCCAGGCGGAAATCCGGTCGTGCTCGCGATCCAGTCCGCGTCGTCCACCCTTCTCGAAGTGCTGTTGCCCGCGGAGGCGCAGGCTGCCGACTACGAGCTCACGGTCACCACTCCGTTCGGCAGCGCCGTGCACCCGCTGAGCCTGCTGCAAGGCGAGGCGGGTCCGCCGGGTCCGCCCGGGCCGACGAGCGTCGCGAGCTGTCCCAACGGCATGGTCACCATCGATCGCGTCACGTCGACGCTCTGCTACCACGCCGGAAGTCTCGGCACTTGGGATCAGGCGGATGCCTTCTGTTCCGCGCAGTTCCGAGCGGACGTCTGTACGCTGGAGCAGTGGCGTGCCGCCGTTTGCGAGGCCGGCCTGCCGAATCCAGGCGCCTCGTGGACGCCGCAAATCGCCGGCACGGCGACATTCGCCACCGTCAGCGGATGCTCCGGTGAGCAAGTCTCGACGGCGGCCTACACCCTGTCTCGGATGGGTCCGTGTTGTCTGGAATGGATGAGCTACTGACGATCCCGCCTGACACTCGGGTCGTGTCCACGGCGGCGCCGGCGAGTGTTCTCGCGCCTCGCGACTCACCAGGGATCGCGACGCAAACAGGCTGCTGAAAAACTCGCAGTCGCGAGTTTTTCGAGCCTGTCGATGCTTCCTCGGGGGTCTCAACCAGACCCCCGCCCCACGAAAAACGCGGTGCT
>CAYVDO010000089.1:0-22461 GCA_964450125.1 uncultured bacterium | reverse complement strand
CTCGGTGGGCCGGCGCACGACGTTGGTCAGCGGTCGGTAGTGGGCACGGAAGTCGAAGTCGGCGGTCGTGATGTCGGCGAGGGGATGGCCGTGATTGCGCGCCAGCGTCACGGCCTTGAGGAAGACTTCGGGCAGCACCACCGCCGAACCGAGGTTCAAGTACACGCCGCCGTCGAGCGCGGTGACGGCCGTGCAGAAGCGCTGGAAGTCGCGGAGCGCGGTGGCGCCGATGGCGGCGCCGTCGGCACGAGGGTGGATGTGCACGACGTCGGTCCCCACCGCCACGTGGATCGTCATCGTGAGGCCGAGGCGCCGTGCCGCCAGCAACAGGCTCGCCTCGGGATGCGCGAGCTCGGCTTCGCTCATGGCGTCGGCTACCGCCTCGCCGAGCCCCAACCCGCGCTGGTGCCCGCGCACGATTGCGGCGTTGAGGAACTCGCCGGTCTCGGCGGTGACGCCGAATCGCCCATCCGGCAACGACGCGTCGACGTCCTCGCTGGTGCGCCCCGCGAGGGCGATCTCGTAGTCGTGCACGATCCCCGCACCGTTCATCGCCAGCGCGGTCACGAGGCCGCGATCCATGAGATCGACGAGGATCGGGCTCAGTCCCACCTTGATGACGTGGGCTCCCATGCCCACGATGACGGGTCGACCATTTCGTCGCGCCGCAACCACCCGGTCGGCGATCTCGAGCAGATGGGTCGCTGCCAGAAACCGTGGCAGCCGCCCGAGGAAGCTCGCGACCGTGGCGCCGGGCACGTGTGGGCGCCCGAAATCCTCGACGTGAACCTTGCTGGTGCGCTCGGCCAGCGAAACGGTGCGCATGATCGATGGGCTCGTACGGGGGCGCGGTGTCGGCGCTCAGGGGACGGGGCGCACCGGCGCGCCGGTCAGCGCGGTGTCCACCAGCTCGCAGATCACGTGGCCGACGGTGATGTGGATCTCTTGGATGCGCGCGGTGTCGCGGCTGCCGGTCACGTCGATCAGGAGGTCGACCTCGGCGGCGAGTGGTCCGCCTCCACCGCCGGTGAGCCCGATGGTGGGAACACCAAGCGCTCTGCAGGTCGCTACGGCGCGCAGCACCGAGGGCGAGCGTCCCGAGGTGCTGATGGCGAGGGCGATGTCGCCGGGGCGTCCCCAGGCCTCGACCTGACGCGAGAAGACCTCGTCGTACTGGCGATCGTTGGCGATGCTGGTGAGCGCCGACGTGTCGGTGGTGAGCGCCAACGCCGGGAGCGCGCGGCGCTCGGCGACGAACCGATTCACGAACTCCGCAGCGAGGTGCTGCGCGTCCGAGGCGCTGCCGCCGTTGCCGAAAAGCAAGAGCTTGCCGCCACCTTCGAAGCAGCGCGTGATGCGGCGCGCCGCCTCCGCGATGGTGTCGGCCATTTGCTCCGCGAACGCGGTGCGCAAAGCGGCGCCTTCGGCGAAGATCGTACGCACGCGCTCAGCCGCCGCGCAGTCGTCGGATTCGGAATTCATGGGCGCGCTACGTTAGCCAAACGCAAACGAGCACGCCAAGCAGGAGACGCGCTCGGCAGACGACGTGCCGGGCTGCGAGACTCCGTCCGACAGGACTGTGCGCGCCAGAAACGACGCCCCGCCGTAGAGTGCGTGCCACCATTTGACGGGTAGGGGGGGCATCCTTATGTTGCCGCCTTTCGCGGCCGACACGCCACGGTCGACGTGACGCGCACCCTGCGCGCGCAGTCGGAGTGGAGCACGAACGTTCGGCAGGTGGTCGCGAGCTGCACGCGGATAGCCGTCGGCCCGCGCGCGCAACGAACACGGGGCGGCGATTCGAGGAGCGGGATCATGGCGAGTGAACAGATCATTCACGTCGGTGAGCAGGATTTCGACGCCAAGGTGCTGCAGAACGCCCTGCCGGTGGTCGTCGACTTCTGGGCGGAATGGTGCGGACCTTGCCGCCAGATCGCGCCGCTTCTCGAGGAGGCTGCCGAGAAGTACCAGGGCCAGATCCAGGTGGCGAAGCTCAACGTCGATCACAGCCCGGGCATTGCCGCGCGCTTCGGTGTGCGCGGAATTCCCACCCTGATCCTCTACAAAGGCGGGGAGGTGGTGGCGCAACACGTCGGCATGGCGCCGCGCGGTCAGATCGACGCGCTGTTCCAGAAGGCGCTCTGAGCGGGTCGTGCTTCGCGGATGAGCTGCGCGCCGGAACCAGGCGTGCGCACGTGGGCGGGGTTCGGGTCAGCGCGGTCCTCGCTCGGCCGCATCGCGCTCCGCGCGCGCGCCGTCGGCGTGGCGGGCTGGGTGCTCGCGTGGACGGCGGCCGCCGCCGCAGGACCGGCTGACCCGTTACCGTCGATCGATCTGAGCCCGCTGCGACAGCTCGTGTACCAACACCCCAACCGCGGGCCGCTCCCGGCCGAGCCCGAGGGGGTGCTCGACGGCGAGGCACGCATCGGGTACTTCGCGACGTTCTCGAGTCAGGATCGAGACGATTCCTCGATCCTCGTCGACCTCGAAGGAGCGCGGTTCGATTTGCGTCTCGGCTGGACGCCCCTCACGGGTGTCGAGGTCGCAGTCGATCTGCCGCTGATCGTGTACTACGACGGCGTCCTCGATTCCGTGGTCGAGGTCGTGGATCGAGCAGTCGGCACTCCCTCTCCGCAACGGAAGGACGTGGGGCGGAACACGTATCACTTCCACCATCGGCACGCGGATGATCGCCCGTTCGAGCCCGCGCCGGGCCACTTTGGCTTCGGCGATGCCGCCCTCGAGGTGCGCGCGCGATGCCTCGACGAGGACCCGGAAGGTTGGCTTCCGGATGTCTCGATCTCGGGCGTCGTCGAGGTCCCCAGCGGCGATCCGGGATTGGCACACGGCAATGGCGCCGTCGACGTGGGCGGCGAGGTCGAGGCGGGGCGCACGCTCGGCGCCATTCGGCTCACCACCGCATTCGGGTTCGTGGTTCCCGGTGGTCGCCCGGATCGGCTCGAGGGTGTGTCCACGCGCGCCGCGGTGAACGCGCTGTTCGCGCTCGGCTACGGGATCACGGACGCGTGGCAGGCGCTCGCCCAGATCGACTATCGGCAGTCGCCTTATCGCGGGAGCGCGCTCGACGTGTTGAAGGCCGACTCCGCCGAACTGGCGGTGGGGCTGCGCTTCGAGCCGCCGGGCCACGGGGTGACATTCGACGTGGGCTTCGTCGAAGGTTTGGTGAACGGTTCGTCGCCTGATTTCGCAGTCGTCACCGCGGTGTCTCGTCGTTTCGCCGGCGCCGGCGACCGGGAACCGTGAGGCGATGGTCGGAACGGGCGCCGGCGGTTGCAGCGAGCGCGTCCAGCCTGGCACCATCGCATTCGACACTCGGGCAACGGTGTGAACCCAGCATCCGAACTCGGATCCGTGACGTAGATGAAGCGAGAAGCCTTGCAAGTCCCGCCACAGGCGGCGGTGCCCGTGCGGGAAGCGGTGGTGGAGGACGGGGAGTGGGTTCGTCGAATGGCGCGAGGCGATGCGACCGCGTTCGAGCAGCTTTACGACCGGCATTCGGCGGCGGTGTATCCGCTGGTGCTGCGGATCGTCGGACGCAGCGCCGACGCGGACGAGGTCATGCAGGAAGCCTGGCTTCAGGCCTGGCGCCGCGCTGCAACGTACGATTCTGCGCGCGGCACCGTGCTCGCCTGGCTCTTGAACATGGCGCGCAGCCGCGCCCTCGACCGCTATCGGGCCGCGTCGTCGCGGCAACGCGCCGAAACGCAAGCGGAGGCAGAGCCGCGGGTTGCGGTGGGGTCCGACCCGGTGCGCGAGACGTTGGGTGCGGAACGCAGTCGGCGGGTTCGAGTGGCGCTCGCAACGCTCAAGCCGCGCCATCGCGAGGTGCTGGAGATCGCCTACTTCGAGGGCCTGTCCCAGACGGAGATTGCCGAGCGGCTGGCCGTGCCGGTGGGTACGGTGAAGACCTGGATGCGTCAAGGCACGCTCGCCATGCGTGCGGTGCTCACCGATGGCGAGGAGTCGTCGTGACCACGGCGCTACATACGCGGAGTCGACTCGCAATCGGGGGACGGGTGGCTACACGATGACCCACCTCGGGGACCGAATCGTCGACCTCGCCCTCGACAACGTCGCGCCGGCGGAGCGTGCGCCTCTCGAAGCGCACGCGGCGGGCTGTGCGGCCTGCAGCGAGGAGCTGGCACGCACGGAGCTCGCAGTGGCTGAGCTCGCCCTCGACCTGCCGGCATCGCGCCCGCCGAGCGCGCTGCGTGAGCGTCTGCGCGCTGCGGTGCGCGGCGCGCAGCGATTCTGGCCGTTCGTCGACCGGCTCGCCGACCTGTTCGACCTGGGCTCGGCGGACGCTGAGCGAGTTCTGGCACGGATCGACGAGCCGGAAGCCTGGGTGCCGGACAGCCTCGTGGACGGCGCGCTTCTGCTCTTGGTGTCACCCGGCGCGCGTCGGGAGGGCGCCATCGCGACATTGTTTCGAATGCAACCGGGCGCCCGTTACCCCCACCATCGCCACGGCGGCGACGAGCGACTGCTCATGCTGCAGGGGGGCGTGCGGTTCGACGACGGCACGTGCGCGGATGCGGGTGACTCGGTGCGAAGCGTCGCGGGCTCGAGGCACTCCTTCGAAGTGCTGCCGGGTGCCGAGTGCATCGCGGCGGTTCTGCTCAGCGGACCGATCGAGTTCGCTGCCGAACGATCGAGCGAGTGAGTCGAGTGCTCACTCGTCCGCCAGCTCCTTCATCAGTGCATCGTTGTAGGAGATGGCCACCGACGTCCTGAGCTGGTCGACGAGCGCCGAGCGCACGCGCTGCTGCTGCTCCATCTCCATCTGGCGCTTGGTCTGCTCGAGTCCCTCCTTGCGTTTGGTGGGATCGCCCTGGTCGGCCTCGGTGCGTTTGGCGAACGCGAGCACCACCGCCTTGCCGTTCGCTTCCACCACCTGGCTCGCCACCGGCCGGCTCTCCCCGAGCAGCTGGGCCTCGGCGATCAGGGCGGGCTCGGCCCCGAGCGATGGGATCGACGAGAAGGTGAGCGCCAGCGGCCCAGTCGTTTGGGCACCGAGCGCGGACTGCTCGGCGACCGCGTCGATGGGCGTGCCGGCCGCCAGCTTGGTGCGCGCTTCCTCGGCGAGCTTGCGCGCCGTGGCGGCTGCCTCGCTCTTTCGGTAGGCCTTCACGACAGCATCGTGGGCCTCGTCCAAGCCGAGGGGGCGCGCCTCTTGTCGCGCGAGGACGGTCGCGAGCTGGAATCCCTTGCCGGTGCGGACCGGCTCGGTCCACTCGCCAACCTTGAGCTTGAGCGCGGCGTCGGTCAGCTGGCGCGCGCCGTCGATCGCTTCCCCCGCGGCAGCGGGGCCGCCCTCGCCGAAACCGACCTTCTTTTCCTCGGCGAGGGCTTTCCAGTCCGTCCCCGCGGGACGCGTCAGGATTTCTTTGCGCAACGCGTTGGCGCGCGCCTCGGCGAGGCGTTGGGCCTTCTCGCTCACCAGGGACTTCCGAATCACTTCCGCGACCTGGTCGAGTGCGATGGTGCGTTCGGCTTCGTGGTGATCCACCCGGATGATGTGAAACCCGAACTGGGAGCGAACTGGGCCCACCAGCTTGCCGACCTCGGCGCCGAAGGCGGCGTCCTCGAAGGCCTTGTCCATGCGGCCGCGGGGGAACGACCCGAGGTCGCCACCGCGGTCCTTGTTGCTGGGGTCGTCGGAGCTCTTCTTCGCCTCCTCGGCGAAATCCGCACCACCTTGGAGCCGAGCCAGGATGTCGTCGGCTTTCGCCTGGGCCAGCGCAACCTCCTCTTCGTTCGCCGTGGCCGAGACCGACACGAGGATGTGCCGCGCGGAGACCGTTTCCGGCTGCTCGTAGCGCTTGGCGTCCCGTTCGTAGCGTGCGCGCACGTCGTCGTCTTCGATCTTCACGTCGGGCTCGATGGACTTGGGGTCGATCGTCAGGAATGCGACCTCGACCCGTGCCGGATCCTGGAATTGGTCCCGGTGGCCATCGAAGAACGTCTGCAGCGTGCTGGCGTCCGGCTCGGCGATACCGTCCTCGAGCTTGACCGGATCGAAGACCAGGTAGGCGAGCTCGATGCGCTCGTTGCTGAGCCTGTAGCGTTCGGCAGCGGCGGCGTCGCTCACGATCACGCTGCCGGCGGCGAGCTTCAAGAGCCGCGACATCGCCAGACGACGTCGCTCGTCATCCTCGTAGCCTGACGGTGAGAGCCCGTTGGCTTTCAGCAGCGAGTGGTACTTCTCGGCGGAGAATGTGCCGTCGTCGCGACGGAAAAAGCGGCTTTCACGGATGGCCTGGATCACGTCGGCGTCGGAGATGCGGATGTTCGCCTGGCGTGCGCCTTCGAGCAGCAACGCCTCGTTCACGAGCTGATCGACCGCCTGGGTGTTGATGCGAAACATCTTGAGCATCTTGGGGTCGATGTTCCCGCCCATCTGGGCTTCGATCTCCTCCCGGATGGCTTCCGCGGCGCGTTGCACCTCACGCACGTGGATCGGTCTGCCGGCCACCAGCGCTACCACCCCAGGGTCGGTGGGCTTGTCGCCGCAGGTGCTGGAGCTCAGAAGCCCGCCGAAGCCGGCGATGAACGTGAGCGAGATGACGATGTAGAACGCCTTCACCGCGCGCGACTTGGCGTGTTTGCGGAAATAGTCGAGCAAGGCGATCCCTTTCCCAGCCGGAAAAAAAGTCGGTCGCGGAGATTAGCGGTGCGTGAAAACGCCTGGCAAGGAATTCGCTTCGTCGCCGCGATTGCTTCGAAAAACCACGAAAAACCCCGCGGAAATCGCGTTGAAGGGCGAGGGGGCCTCTGCTACTCTGCGCCGCAACCGACACCGCTGCCGTCGATGCCCCCGATCTCCGTCGCGACTTCGCTGCACCCGGATCGGATCGGGCCAAGGCCCGATCCCCTAGCGTTCCGAAGCCCCGCGCGATCCGCGAGCACGCAGATCCTGTGCTGCGCATGCTGAGAAGGTTCCTCAACGCGTTTTCGCAAGACCTCGCGATCGATCTCGGCACCGCCAACACCCTCGTCTACGTACGGGGGAAAGGCATCGTGTGCCGGGAGCCTTCGGTGGTCGCGGTGCAAAGTGGCGGCGGCTCGCCGCGGGTGTTGGCCGTGGGCGTCGAGGCCAAGAAGATGCTCGGGCGCACCCCCGGCAACATCGTCGCCATCCGCCCCATGAAGGACGGAGTGATCGCGGATTTCGAGGTGGCGGCGGCAATGCTGCGTCATTTCGTGCGCAAGGTGCGCGGCAAGCGCAGCCTGTTGCGCCCGCGGGTGGTGATCTGCGTCCCGTTCGGAGTCACGGAGGTCGAGAAGCGGGCCGTGCGCGAGTCGGCGCGGTCGGCGGGTGCTCGCGAGGTCTACTTGATCCAGGAGCCGATGGCCGCGGCGATCGGCGCTGGCCTCGAGGTGACGGAGCCGTCGGGCAACATGATCGTCGACATCGGTGGGGGCACCACCGAAGTGGCCGTGATCTCGCTGGGAGGCATCGTGCTCAGCGAGTCGATTCGTCTCGCTGGCGACAAGATGGATGACGCGATCATCTCCCACGTGAAGCGCCGCCACAACATCCTGATCGGCGAGCGCACCGCCGAGGAGATCAAGATTCGCCTCGGTGAGGCTGTACCGGTGGGTGACGAGCGGGAGATGGACGTCAAAGGGCGCGATCTGGTGGGCGGGGTGCCGAAGCAGGTCACGCTCTCGAGCAGCGAGGTGCGTGAGGCGCTGGCCGATTGCGTGAGCGGGATCGTCGAAACGATCAAGACCACGCTGGAGCGTACCCCGCCCGAGCTTGCCTCGGACATCGTCGACCGCGGGATCGTCCTCGCCGGCGGCGGCGCCTTGCTGCGGGGGCTCGACGATCGCATCTCCCGCGAGACGGGGCTTCCGGTGACCGTCGCCGACGATCCACTCTCCGCGGTCGCGCTGGGCTCGGGTCGCGCGCTCGAGAACCTCGACCTGCTGCAGCGGGCCACCAAACCGGTGTGAGCGGCGTGCAGGGTGGCAGCGTGACCGCGGCTTGGAGTCGGCGGCAGACGCACGCCCGCACCTTGGTGCTGCGCTCGACTCGGTCGCTTGTGAGGCGAGAGGCGTAAGTGGCGCTCGGATTCGTGCGACGACGGCGCTCGTTGCTGGTAGCAGTGGTCGCGATCGCGCTCGGCTTGAGCTCGCTCGCGTCCTCGATCGAGGGCCGCCACGATCTCAATCCGTGGGAGCGTGCGGTGCTCGTGGTCTCGAGCCCGGTGCTCGAGGCGTCGCATTGGTTGCACGGCAGCATACGCTCGACGCTGGCGCGCTACCGCAGGCTCGCCGACCTCGAGGAAGAGAACCGCGTGCTGCGCGTGACGCTCGCGGCGCTCAAGGCCGACCAGCTCCGCGCTGCCGAAGCCTCCGCGGCCAACGAGCGGCTGCGCGCGCTGCTCGGCTTCAAAGAGCGAGCGGCGCTGCCCAGCGTCGCTGCCGAGGTGATCGGTGAGGATCTGCGCGCGGAGAGTCGCACCCTGCTCATCGACAAGGGGCGGCAGGACGGCATCCATCGCAACGCTGCGGTGGTGACGGAGGCGGGTGTGGTGGGGAAGGTGAGCGAGCTCGGTGACACCACCAGCCGGGTCCTGCTGATCGTCGATCACCGCAGCGCCGTGGACGGGTTGGTGCAACGCACACGCGCGAAGACCGCAGTCCGGGGGCGTGGCGGGCCACTCGCGAGCCTCGATTACCTGGAGCGGCGCGAGGACGTGCGCGCCGGCGATCTCATCATCACCTCGGGCTTTGGCGGCATCTTTCCCAAGGGGTTGAGGATCGGAACCGTGGCGCGTGTGGAGTCGGCGCCGTTCGGACTCTTCCAGAAGGCCGATCTGGAGCCGGCAGTCGACTTTCGTCGCCTCGAAGAGGTGCTGGTGGTGACGTCGCTCGAGCGCGGCGAGCCGGAGGTGGCGGAGCCGTGAGTCGTGGCACCGTGCTGGTGCTCCTCGGCTGGCTCGTGCTGATGCTCGAGATCAGCCTCGCGCCCTGGCTCCCGCTCGGCCCATTCCGGCCCGATGCAGTGGCAGTCATCGTGCTCACGCTGGCGCTCATGGGCGGCGACCCGTTCGAGGGTTTGGTGGTGACGTTCCTGTTGGCGTCGATGCTCGACATCCTCGGCGGCGGGCTGGTCGGGCTCGAGCTGGTGAGTCTCACGGCGATGTTCACACTGGCCGTGGGCCTCGTGAATCGAGTCTTCCTCGGGAACGTGCTGGCACGATCGGCCATCGGCTGGCTGCTGCTCGCATTCCGCGGCTTGGTGTCGGTGCTGCTACTTCAGCTTTACGATCCGGATGGTGGGGTCGCGCTCATGGTGCTGCGCGATCTCGTTCCTTCTACACTCGCCACGGGAGCACTCTTCGTTGCCGCCTTCGGACCGCTCACACGGCTTCTTGCGCGACTATCGCCGCCCTACGAAGAGCGCTGGGCTCGTTGAGGACGGCCTCGGCCTGCTCGGGCTCGCCAACCAGGAGCCCCAGCGGGAGAAGGGCCATTTCCGCCTGCTCTACGTCGCGTTGTTCGCGGCGTTCGCGCTGATCGCGATCCGCCTCTGGTACCTGCAGGGCATTCGGGGCGAGTACTTCCTCGAGCTGTCGCGCAACAACCGCATCCGCGAGCGCGACGTGGCGGCGCCTCGCGGCATCCTCTTCGATCGCAAGGGACGGATCCTGGTCGATTCGTTCCCGCGCTACGACGTCACGGTCACGCCCGAGGATGTCGACGACGTCGACCAGACCGTCGCGTACCTGTCGGTGTTGCTGCAGATGGACGCCGGCGAGCTCGCGACGCGCATCCGCACGCTAAAGCGCCGCAATCCCTTCGAGCCGATCGTGCTCAAGCAAAACGTCGCCCGCGAGGAGCTGGCGGCGGTGGTGACCCATTCCAGCGAGCTGCCGGGCGTCGAGATCACGGTGCATGCGCTGCGCCACTACCTCGAGGGGCCGTTGCTCGCGAGCTTGCTGGGCTACGTCGGCGAGATCGGCAAGGAGGAGCTGGAACGGCGTGCGAGCACCGGCTACCGCCCCGGTGACCTCATCGGCATGCTCGGCATCGAGCGCCGCCTCGAGGACGAGCTGCGCGGCGTGAACGGTGTGCGTCGGCTGGTCGTCGATGCCCAGGGGCGCGAGCTCTCGAGCCTCGGAGAGGACGCACCCAAACCCGGTCACAACGTCGTGCTCACGTTGGACGCGGAAGTCCAACGACGCGCCGAGGAAGCGATGGGCGACGAGGACGGCTCGGTGGTGGCGCTCGACGTCCACACCGGCGAGGTGCTCGCGTGGGTGAGCAAACCGACCTTCGATCCCAATGCGTTCTCCGACGGCATCACCAGCGCCGCGTGGCACTCCCTCATGAGCGACAAGCGCAAGCCCATGCTCAACCGCCCTATCCAGGGCCGTTTCCCGCCGGGATCGACGTTCAAGATCGTCATGGCGCTGGCCGCGCTCGAAGAAGGCATCATGCGGCCCGAGAACGCCGTATTCTGCCCCGGCGGGCTTCAGTTCGGCGGGCGCTTCTTCCGATGCTGGCGGCATTCCGGCCACGGTTCGGTGGACCTGCATCGCGCGATCGTGGAGTCGTGTGACACGTATTTCTATCGGGTCGGAATCGACCTGGGCGTGGATCGGATCGCCAAGTGGTCGAACCACTTCGGCCTCGGCCTTCCTACGGGCATCGACATCCTCGATGGTCGTCAACGCCCGGTGGAGAAGGCAGGCCTGATTCCGAGCACGACTTGGAAGCGTGCCACCTTCAAGAGCGATTGGTATCCGGGCGAGACGCTGAGTGTCGCGATCGGTCAGGGATACGTCTCGGTCACGCCGCTGCAGCAGGCGGTGATGGCGGCGGTGATCGCCAACGGTGGCACGCGCTATCGCCCCCAGTTCGTGCGCTCGTTCCAGACCTACGATGGCCACATCGAGAAGCAAATCGAGCCCGAGGTCCTCGATCGTTTCGAGGCGCACGCGCGCAATCTGGACGTGGTGCGCGCCGGGCTCCGCGACGTGGTGGAGGGCGAGCGAGGCACGGGCAAGAAGGCACGCATTCCGGGCGTCACGGTGGCTGGGAAGACCGGCACGGCGCAGGTGCGAGGGCTGCGCAAGGGTGAGGACGAGGATCACATCGAGAAGCAGTATCGCGATCACGCCTGGTTCGTGTGCTACGCCCCTGCCGATCATCCCGAGATCGCAGTGGCTGCTTTGGTCGAACACGGTGGGCACGGCGGCAGCGCCGCGGCGCCGGTCGCGAGGGCGGTGATCGAGGCCTACCTGGAGTCGAAGCAGCAGCCCGACGCCGTCATCGTGCCGCGGCGGGACGCACCGCCGCCCGCAGTCGCTGTCGCCGCATCGGTCGACGCCGAGCCCGCCGTGCCGCCCGCAGCACGCGTGCAGCGGACGACCAGCGCCAACGCCGCGCCGTCCAGCGCAGGTGCGCCACGCGCCTCGAGGCGCGTGGCGTTGCTCGCGCCGCCCGCCAACCTCGTGGGTGGGGCGCCGCCGTCGATGGTCGTCCTCGGCGGTGCCGATGCAGGCGAGGAGGGCCACTGACGTGATCGGAAAGCGCTGGCTCGCCAAGGTCGACTGGACGTTGCTCGCGTTGGCGCTGACGCTCGCCGGTGCCGGCTTGAGCGTGCTCGTGAGTGCGACGTACGTGGGGCCGCGCGATCCCTGGACGTTCGCGGACCTGGTGACGTGGATGCCCGGCATCGTACGCAAGCAGGTCGCCTTCTTCACGCTGTCACTGGTGGTGATGCTGATCACGATGATGGTGGATTACCGCCACGTGGAGACCTACGCATTCCTGCTCTACGCGGTGGGGGTGGTGCTTCTGGTGCTCGTCCACCTGGTGGGTGAGACCCGCAGCGGCGCGACTCGCTGGATCGACATCGGGCCGGTTGCGTTCCAGCCATCCGAGTCGATGAAGATGCTGGTGGTGTTCGCGCTGGCGCGCTACTTCGCGAAGCGTGAGCCGGACGATGAGCGCGGGTATTACTTGCGCGAGCTCGGCGTGCCGTTCGCGATCGTGGCCGTGCCCATGGTGCTGGTGGTGACGCAGCCTGACTTGGGCACTGCGATGCTCATCACCTTCGTCGGGATGAGCGTGCTCCTGTGCGTCGGCATTCGTTGGAAGTCGCTGGTGCTGCTCGCGCTCGTCGGCGCGCTGGCGGTACCGGTCGCGTGGAACTACGTGCTCAAGGACTATCAGAAGGACCGTGTTCGGACCTTTCTCGATCCCGAGCGCGATCCGAAGGGCACCGGGTATCACATCATCCAGTCGAAGATCGCCGTCGGATCGGGGCGCCTGACCGGGAAGGGCTTCCTACAGGGAACGCAGGGAACGCTCCAGTTCCTGCCGGAGCACCACACCGATTTCATCTTCTCGGTGCTCGCCGAAGAGCGTGGTTGGTTCGGATGCATGACCGTCGTCGGGCTCTATCTCGCGCTGCTGTTACGCGGTCTGACGATCGCGCAACGCGCCAAGGACCGATTCGGCGCGTTTCTCGCCGTGGGGCTGACGTCGATCCTGTTCTGGCACGTGGTCGTCAACGTCAACATGGTCACCGGTTCGTTGCCGGTGGTCGGGGTGCCACTCCCGTTCCTGAGCTACGGTGGCACGTTCCTCACGACGACCTTCCTGATCGTCGGTCTGCTCGGCAACGTGAGCATGCGCCGTTTCATGTTCTAGGGGGTCGTTCACGTGTCGACTCGAGTCGGTTCGGGGGCTGCCTTCGCGGGCGGCTGCCACGATGAAGTCCGCACGCTGGCGTGTAGCCCGTCCCGCTCATGCTCCGGGGCGAGTCGTTCCCGATCGTGAACGGTCGTTCGCCCCGGGCTTCGTGGATGCTGCGCGCCGCGACTCGACCCCGCGCCACGCCCACCCGGGTCGCAATGGATCGTTCCGAGGCGGTTCGGCGCGCCAAGCGCCGTCCGCGTCGGGCGAGCCGGCGCCACGTGTCTCGTAGCGAGCAGTCGGCTCGTGTATCAGCCGCGTGCCGGTAGCTTGCGAACCACGCCCATCGCCAGTAGCTGCGCCACGGCCTTGAGTGTGTCGAGATCCGTCAGTCCCGACTCCTCGACGACGGCGGCCAGTCCCCGGTGGCGCTGCAGCAACAGGAGCACGTACTTGCCGTTGGCGTCGATCTCGCTTTCGGGAACCTCGTGCTCCGGATCTTCTTCGATCTCGAGCTCGAGCCCACCCAGCTTGGTGACCAGTGCGTCGTGTTCGATGCGCTGGAACAGCGCCGTCATCGTGAGCTCCTCGATGGGACCGAGGTCCGGTCCCGGCGTGCCGGTATTTGCTGCGGCGGGCTTCGCGTACTCGATCTGGAAGGTCGCGTCGCGCCACGTGAACAGCCGACAGAAGCCTTTGAGACCGATCTGACGGCCTGCAACCGCAGCGAGCACGACGCCCGGCGCCACTTCGATGTGTCCGCGTTCGGCAGTGCCATCGGTCCGCTCGAGGTGAATGCGGCCGCTCTTCTGGTTCAGATTCACCATCTGCAGCAGGTCGGAGAGCGGAAACTCGGCCACCGTGCCGCGCAGCGTCTCGGTGCGTGGCTCCCCGCCGTCGCCGGTTGCGCTCGACGAGGCAGCAACGGGCGCGGCCGACTTGCGCAGCACGTTCTTCACCCGCATCACGACCTCGTCCCGGTCGAAGGGCTTGGGGATGAAGTCGTCAGCGCCGATCTTGAAGCTGTGAGCGCGCTTGGGTGGGGCGTCCAGCGCGGTGAGGAAGATGAACGGGATCGAACGCGTCTCCGGACGGGAGCGCACGATCTGACACAGAAAGAAGCCATCCAGATTCGGCATCTGGATGTCCGAGATGATCAGATCCGGCTTCTGCTTCACGATGACGCCCACCGCGCGATCACCGTCGTCCGCGGTGAGAACGTGGAAGCCGGCGTCCTCGAGCGCAGACTTGAGCGCGGCCAGCACGGCGCGGTTGTCGTCGACCACGAGAATCGTAGTACGGGTCGTCATGGTCGTTCCTCGCTGGATGTCGGAGTCGAGATCACGAGCAGCGCTCATCGACGCGTGTACCGCATCGATTCGTGGATCGCAAGAAACGACTGCTGCGTGCCCGGCGCCACGCGGCGAGCGACCGATTCAGAATCGAGAGACAGATCGTCGCGACCGTCGCGGCAAGAGGTGGCGGACTTCCCCCGGCGCTGCAGCCGCCACGTCGGCGCGATGCCGGCGGTGGCTCACCCTCGAACCGAATCGTGGTCGCCACGGCTAGGTGATCCGAGGCATAGACGCCTGCGTCGTCCGGCTGGTCGAGCACTCGACGGCTCTCGACCCAGCGCCCTTCAACGGGATCCTGCGCCGAACCCCGGCCCAGTAGGATGTAGTCGAAACGTCGATCGAGACGCTCGCCGGGTGCGTTGGCGGTGGCGAAGGTCGGGCCAGGATCGCCGGGGTGCAGAAGTGGCCAGCCGTCGACGAGGGTTCCGCGGACGCCGCCGGCCGAGATCGTGCCGGTGAGAAACAGCACCGCGAGCGACGTCGGCACGGCGTTGAGATCGCCGAGGATCACGGGTGGTTGCTGGTGCGGTATCGACTCGACGAACGCGAGGAGCGCCTGGGCTTGCGCATCGCGTTCGCTCGCGTTGGTCGAGAGATGCGTTACGTAGCAGTCGACGAGTCCGAACGGCGTGGAGAGCGTGGCCTCGAGCACGATCCGGCCGTTGCCGCCGTTGGGCGTGGGCAAGTTCACGTACGTCGACGAGACGATGGGGTAGCGGCTGAGCAGCGCCAACCCCTCAAGGGCCTGTCCGGGGCCGAAGGGCACCGTCGCCGCAGCGTGAGCCACGCGATCCATGTGCAGCGCGTCGGCCAGGGTGACGTCTGCGCGTTGCGGCACCCCGTCGCCTTCGAGGTACACCTCCTGAAGCGCGACGACGTCCGGCGCTTCACGCTCGAGCATCGCGATCGCGTGCTGGATGCGCGCTGCGTAGGGCTCGTTCACGTTCCACGTGTTGAAGGTCACGAACTCGAGCACCCCGGTTCGCGAGTGGCCGTCGACCGGCCAGGTGACCATGAAGGCAGCGAGGGCAGCCATTCGAAGCCGCGACCACGCTGTGGGCTTTGCGCGAGTGATTTGCCGTGGTAGCAACAGGATCACCATGGGCCGAACGACGCCACCGCCGCACGCGGGCGGTAAGCGCTCCGAACGCGCTTCGATGCGCGCGTGGGCGTGGGCGCTGGTTGGGTTGGGTGCGGCCGCCATTCTCGTCGGAGTTGCGTCCCCGGCAGGCGGATTGCCAGCGATTCGACGCCTGGGGCGCGACGTCGAACGTCTGGAGGCGCGTCGCCGCGAGCTCTCGGTGGAAAACGCAGAGCTGCGCGCCCGCGTTCGAGCGCAGAAACACGGTGCCGAAGCGCTGGAATGGCAAGCCCGCTCGCACCTGCATCTGGTGCGCGACTCCGAGCGCGTCTATCGGAGCTCGTCCCAATCAGCCGACGCATCGTCTGAGGCAGCCGACCCCGCGCGGATGCGTTGAGCGTGCGCGGCACTACCGCGGTGCTCGTAACGGGCAGGAAGGGCTGCACGGGCGCCGCGTACGAGCGAACGCGAGCTGCGCAACGATCACCCGCTCGGCAGGACCTGCTCGGTGCTGGTGCGGTCGACCTTGCCGTTGATGAAGATCACCGTGCCGGACGGGTAGTACCAGTACTCTGCGTCACCCTTCATGCGCTTGTTATCGGGCGAGCAGATGATCTCTTCGACACCCTTGGCGTCGAGGCCGACCTTCACGAATTGCACCTTTCCTGCATAAGGCCGCGACTGGCAGGTGTCGGCGGTGGCAGCCGGCTGCGATTCGGGCGGGGGTGTCACCTGGGGCGTCTGTGCCGCCGCAGCGGCGGCGCGTGCTTCGCTCTTGCGCGACGAGACCCGCGATTCGACCTGGCTCTTGCGCCGTTCGTAGGCCGCGCGAACCTCTGGGATCCGCGCCGTCTGGCTGGTCTCGTGATACGCGGCGATCAGCGGCTCGGGGTCGGGAAGAAAATCCTGCTTCCAACCTTCGAGGTCGTCCATGGTGAGGCCGAGCTGGAACGCCCGCTCCAGCCGGAGCGCCGCCTCGGGGAAGTTGCCGATCTCGAGGTCGAGGAGTCCCAAATTGAACAGCGCCTTGTAGTTGTTGGGGTCGGTTGCCAGGACTGCCAAGTAACCCTGCTTGGCGGTGCGCACGTCGTTCTCGCGATGCGCCCGGACGGCCTCCTGGAATGCGTACGCTTCGGTGCCCCGGACCCGCATCATCGATTCACGGAATTTGGATCGGTACTGGTCGTTCCACTTCACGTTGCGCGCTTCAGCGGCCTCGCGAATCGCCGCGACGCGTTGCTCGATCGGCTCGAGTTCGGTGTCGTAGGTGTAGAGCGCGATACGGCCGTTGGTGGCGCGTGCTCGGTCGTTGCGCTCGGCGATCTTCTTCTTCAGCGAGTCATAGCGGTCGATGGCGCGATCCTCGAGCTTGTCCGCCAAGTCTTGGGCTACGTCGCGGATGCCACGCTGGATCTCCCCGTCCATGCGTTCGATCGCTGCGCGCACCTTGGCGTCGAGCGTGGCATTCACGCGCTCGCCCATCACGAGGCCCTCGCCGGCGAGCTCTAGGGCGCGTGAGCTGTCGCCTGAGCGCTGATTGGCCTGCGCCAGGCGCAGCCGCTGATCGAGGGCGCGCACGTCGTCGTCGCTCGCGCCACGGCTACGTAGATCTTGGATCAGCGTTGCGAGTGCGGCGACCGAATCGCCGTTCGTGGCGATGGAAACCGGCGCTCCCGTCGGGCGGGTGCTCGAGGCACAGGCCGCAGCTCCGAACAAGCAACAGGCCAGAAACCAGCGCGTTTTCGCGGACATGGCACCTCTCTTGTGGTGCGGGTGAGCCGGGCGCGGCATTGTAGGGCAGGTGTCTTCGGCATTTCAACCATTGCGGCACTCGTCTATACTTTTTCGATTCGGGCAGTTGCGGCGCCGCCCACGCGCGGCGTCGCATCCGAGTTCCGCCCGGTCTCTCACCCCTCGGAATCGGGAGCGTTGATGAAGGGACTGATCCTCGCGGGAGGAAAAGGCACCCGGCTCCGGCCGATCACGCACACCTCGGCCAAGCAATTGGTTCCTGTCGCCAACAAGCCGATCCTCTTCTACGCGATCGAGGCGATTCGCGATGCCGGCATCCGCGAGATCGGCGTCATCGTCGGCCACACCAAGCAAGAGATCATGGACGCCTGCGGCGACGGCAGCCGCTTCGGTGTCGAGATCACCTACATCGAGCAATCCGCGCCGCTGGGGCTGGCGCACGCGGTGAAGGTGGCTCGCGACTTCCTGATGGGACGCCGCTTCGTGATGTATCTGGGCGACAATCTCATCCTCGACGGCATCCGGGCGATGGTCGACGAGTTCCGCTCGGAGAACCACGCGAGCCACATCTTGCTGGCTCGGGTACCGGATCCATCCCAGTTCGGCGTAGCGGAGCTGGCTGACGGACGGGTGGTGCGCCTCGTCGAAAAGCCCCCCGAGCCACAAAGCGATCTGGCGCTCGTCGGTGTCTATCTCTTCGACCAACCGGTGTTCGATGCCGTCGACGCGATCCGGCCGTCCGCGCGCGGCGAGCTCGAGATCACCGACGCCATCCAGTGGCTGGTGGACCACGGCTACGTGGTCAAGCCGCACGTCGTCACGGGATGGTGGAAGGACACTGGCAAGCTCGAAGACATGCTGGAGGCGAACAGGATGCTGCTCGACGCGCAAGCCATCCCCCCCGAGATCGGCGGCCACGTGGACACCGAGTCGAGCGTCCACTTCAAGGTTCGGGTGGCGCGCGGCGCGGAGGTGGTGCGCTCCACCATCCGCGGCCCGGCGATCATCGGTGCAGGCACGCGCATCGTCGACTCCTACGTGGGGCCGTTCACCTCCATCAGCGAGGGCTGCACGCTTCGCAACGTCGAGATCGAGCATTCGATCGTGCTCGCGGGCAGCGCCATCGCCGACATCGACGGACGCATCGTCGACAGCCTGATCGGCAAGAACGTCGAGGTGGCACGCTCGCCAGTGAAGCCGCGTGCGTTTCGCTTCATGCTCGGTGACTCGAGCAAGGTGGACATCGGGTGATGCGGATCTTGGTGACGGGCGGAGCCGGCTTCATCGGCTCGAACTTCGTGCGGCGTTGGGCCGAGCGCCATCCCGACGACGCGATCGTGGTGTTGGACCGCCTCACGTACGCAGGCAACGTCGAGAACCTCGACGGGCTCGCGGCACATCCCGGGTATCGCTTCGTGTGCGGGGATGTCGCGGACCCCGTCGACGTGCGGCGCTCCCTCGAGCCCGTCCCGGATCTGGTCGTGCACTTCGCGGCCGAGAGCCACGTCGATCGATCCATCGATTCGCCGCGGATCTTCCTGCAGACCAACGTGATCGGGACGCAAACGCTTCTCGAAGGCTGCCGCGAAGCGGGCGTTCCGCGCTTCGTGCAGGTCTCGACGGACGAGGTCTACGGCTCGCTCGGGCCCACCGGCGCGTTCAGCGAAACCACGCCGCTGGCGCCCAACAGCCCGTACTCGGCCTCCAAGGCGGGGGCGGACCTGATCGTCCGCTCCTACGTGGAGACCTACGGCTTTCCGGCGCTCATCACCCGCTGCTCGAACAATTACGGTCCCTATCAGTTTCCGGAGAAGCTGATCCCGTTGTTGGTGACGAGAGCGCTCGCCGACCAGCCGTTGCCGATCTATGGGGACGGGCTCAACGTGCGGGATTGGCTTCACGTCGACGACCATTGCGACGCCATCGAGACGGTTTGTCGCGCCGGCCAGATCGGGCGCGTCTACAACATCGGTGGTGAATGCGAGAAGACCAACATCGAGATCGCGGAGGCGGTGCTGGCTGCGCTCGGCAAGCCGCGCACCCTCATCACGTTCGTCAAGGACCGCCTCGGTCACGATCGCCGCTACGCGATGGACATCACCCGCATCGGGGCCGAGCTCGACTGGAAGCCCAAGCGCTCCTTCGAGGAGGGACTGCGCTCCACGGTCGAGTGGTACCGCTCGAATCCCGGGTGGTGGGGACGCATCCTCGACGGCAGCTATCGCGAGCGCAACGACCGGACCGCCGCGGGCTGAGCGATCGCGCCGTGTCGCGTGTGGCGACGGGCAGGCAGGGGGAAGAATCGTGCGGATCTTGGTGGTCGGGTGCCGCGGCATGCTCGGCACCGACTTGCTCGGCGAGTTGGGCACGGATCACGAGGTGACCGGAGTCGACGTGCCCGACATCGACATCACGCACCTGGGCTCGATCCGCGCGACGTTCGATCGCGTGCGCCCCGACGCGGTCGTGAACAGCGCCGCGTTCACGCGCGTCGACGATTGCGAGACGCAGCGCGACCTCGCGTTCGCGGTGAACGGCGATGGCGCTGGGACCCTCGCCCGAGCGTGTCGTGAGGGTGCCGCACGGCTCGTTCATCTCAGCACCGACTACGTGTTCGGGGGCGAAGGCGATCGCCCCTGGCGCGAGGACGACGTGACGGCGCCGCGCGGCGTTTACGCCGCCAGCAAGCGCGCCGGCGAGGAAGCGGTGGCCGCCGAGCTCCCGCCCGGCGGATGGACGACGGTCCGCACCCAATGGCTGTTCGGGCGCAACGGTCCGAACTTCGTCGAGGCGATCCTGCGCCAGGTGAAGCCGGGAGCGCGGCTCAGGGTCGTCGCCGACCAGCGCGGCCGGCCGACTTGGACACGCGATCTCGCGCGCGGCATCCGCTGGTTGCTCGAAACCGACACAGGCCACGGCTACGTCCACGTCGCCAACGCGGGCGAGGCCACCTGGTTCGACTTCGCCGTCGAGATTGCGCGCAGGGCACAGGTGGCCGACATCGAGGTCGCGCCGATCTCCACCAGCGATGCCGCGCGTCCAGCGCCGCGTCCGGCTTACAGCGTGCTCGACTTGTCTCGCTTCGCGACCGTCACCGGGCGTTCGCTTCCCGATTGGCGCGAGGGGCTGGCGGGATACCTTCGGGAGCGATCATGACCGACTCGAATGGCGTCACGCCGCCGCGCGCGCCCTACGCGGTCGTGCTCGCGGGCGGGCGCGGCACCCGTTTCTGGCCCCTCAGCCGCCGGGATCGCCCCAAGCAGTTGCTCGCCTTCCTGTCCGGCGAGCCACTCTTGCGGGACACCCTCGATCGTCTCGAAGGGCTCGTTCCTTCGGAGCAGCGCTGCTTGGTGGTGCCGGAGGATCTGGTCGCGGCGTGCGCCAAGGTTGCTGGCGAGGTGCCGCTCGCGAACGTCTTCGTGGAGCCGGTGGGCCGCAACACCGCCCCGTGCCTCGCCCTCGCCGCGCTGCACTTGCGGCGACGCGATCCGCGCGCGGTGATGCTGGCGTTGCCCGCCGATCACCACGTGTCCGATCCCGCGGGCTTCCGGGTTGCGCTGCGCACCGCCACCGCCGTGGCGCGTGAGGGTGCTCTGGTCACGCTCGGCATCAAGCCCACGCGCCCGGACACGGGATTCGGCTATATCCGCGTGGGCAAGAAGCTGGGAGAGCTCGAGGGCCGTGCCTACCATCGGGTGGACCGGTTCGTGGAAAAGCCCGACCTCGCGCGTGCGGAGAGCTACGTTGCACGCGGTGATCACCTCTGGAACGCCGGCATCTTCGCGTGGCGCGTGGATGTCTTCCTGGGCGAGGTCGCGCGTCAGATGCCCGAGCTCGGGCGGGCGATCGAGCGCATCGACGCGGTGCTCGGCACCTCCCGCGAGCGCGAGGAGATCGCAAGGGTGTGGGCGGCGCTGCCCTCGGTCTCCGTCGACGTCGGCGTGCTCGAGAACGCCCTCGAGGTGTGCGTCGTGCCGTCCGATTTCGGTTGGAGCGACGTGGGCTCGTGGTCGGCGCTTCGCGAGGTGTTGCCGGCGAGCGAGGGCGGAGTCCAGCGTGCTGCTCGTCACCTCTCGATCGATTCCGAGAACTGCGTGGTAGTCGCGCCGAATCGCTTGGTGGCGACCGTCGGGCTCAAGGACACGCTGGTGGTGGTGGTGGACGATGCGGTGCTGGTGTGCCCGCTCTCCCGGGATCAGGAGCTTCGGGACGTGGTGCGCCGTATCGAGGAAGAAGGCCTGACGGACTATCTCTGATTCGCTGCCTCGCTGCGGCGGCCCCTCTTCCGACGATGGCTCAACGCGTGCTCGTCACTGGTGTGAACGGCTTCGTGGGGCCCTACCTCGCGCAAGCGCTGGTGGAGCGCGGCCACCGCGTCGCCGCGACGCATTACGGACCGTTCGCGCCGCATCCCGTACCGTTGCCTCCACTCGAGCCGCTGCTGGAGCTCGACGTTCGGGACGGTGACGCCGTGGCGGAAACGATCGCGTCGGTGCGGCCAGACGGAATCATCCACCTCGCCGGCTTCTCCGAGCCGCAGAAGTCCATGCTGCAGCCATCGCTCACGACGCAGATCAACGTCATCGGAACGTTCCACGTCCTGGAGGCGGTGGCTCGCGCCGCACCCTCCGCGCGTTGCGTGGTCGTGGGAAGCGGTGACGTGTACGGGGCGCAGGATCCGGGATCGGCGCCGTTCACCGAGGATTCCCCGATTCGGCCGACCAATCCATACGCGGTGACCAAGGCCGCCGCCGACTGGCTCGCTGGCGGCTACGCATGCGAGCCGCAAAGGCTCGACATCGTGCGAGTTCGCCCCTTCAATCACACCGGGCCAGGGCAGCAACGCGGCCTGGTCTGCCCGGACTTCGCGTACGGCATCGCGGCGTTGGCGGCGACCGGTGCGCGCTACGGCACGCTCGAAGTCGGTAACCTCGACTCGGCCAAGGACTTCTCGGACGTGCGCGACATCGCCCGCGGTTACGTGCTGGCCCTCGAGCAGGGCGAGCGCGCCGCGGTGTACAACCTCGCTAGCGAACGCACGCTTTCGGTGCGATCGATCTTCGAGACGCTGGAGCGCATTTCCGGTGTGGAGGTCACGCCGAAGCCGCGCGCCGGGCTCGCTGTGGGACCCGCCGTGGCGGTTCGAGCCAGCGCCGCGCGGTTCCGGGAGCGCACCGGTTGGGTGGCCGGGATCCCCTTCGAGCAGACCCTCGTCGAGCTCTATGCGTACTGTCTGGATTCGCTCTCCCCGCATGTGGCCGGGCGCCCCCGAAGCTGATCTCGTTCCGCCATCGCCGACGCGTCGCTGGGCTCCCATGCTGGAAACACTCTCGGAAATCACCCGCCACCGCGCGCTGGTCTGGAGCTTGGTCCAGCGGCAGCTCGCGGTGCGCTACCGCGGCTCGGTGTTGGGCTTCGTGTGGACGTTCCTGAATCCGCTGTGCGTGATGCTCGTCTACACGTTGGTGTTCTCCGTCTTCGTACGCGACCCGTCGATCGAGCACTACGGCACGTTCGTGTTCTGCGGTCTTCTGCCCTGGATCTGGTTCTCGTCGGCGCTGCTCGAAGGCGCGAACGCGATCGTCGGGGGCGGGA
>CAYVDO010000088.1:7383-22475 GCA_964450125.1 uncultured bacterium | reverse complement strand
TCTGTTCCAGACCCCCGCCCCACGAAAAGCGCGGTTTTCGTGGGGCCCCACCCCCAAGTCGACTCGCTGCGCTCGTCGGCGCGCCGCTGGCGCGTGCCTCTTGCAGCGGCCTGCCAACGGGGCGGACGTCGTCGCGGATCTCGATGGGGCCGCGTTCGATCTCGCTCGCGTCTTCGTGTGCGCCGTGGGTCGCGAGCGGTGCATGCGCGGACGTGCTGGGCGGGGTGACCTCGGCGGCGAGCGGTGGCGGTGCATCGCTCGATCTCGCAACCCGCGCCAGCCACTCTTCGAACGCCAGCGGATGCTCGCCTGCGAGGTGGCGCGCCAGCTCTCGAGCCGAAGGGTGCTCGAAGAGCAGCGTCGGCTCGAGCGCCACTGCGGTCGCGGATTCGAGCTCGGACTTCACCTGCTCGGCGAGCACCGAGTCGAAGCCGAGCTCCATGAAGTTCGCATCCGGATCGATGTCGTCCGCCGTGAGCTCGAGGCGCTCCGCCAGCAGCGTCACGAGATGCGCCAGCAGGCGCGTCTCGAGCTGCACGGCCGTTTCCGCGACCGGGCGGGGAGTCGGGGTGGTTGCAGGCGGTGGCGTGGAGCCCGTCCGCCGCGCGCCTCCCATTCGGCGGATCGCGAGGCCCTCGATCTCGACCCGCACCGCGCCGCTCGCATCGAGCACGGTGACGTCCGCGATCTCGACGTCCGGAGAGCCGGACGTGCGAAGCCGCACGTGACCGATCAGCTCGCCCTGCGCAGGGGCGCGAACCTGGACGCGCTCGATGGCGAACGGGACGCGCGGCCCGCTCGGGCCGCCTGCAGCGTCTTCTTCCACCAGCGCGCCCAGCGCCTGGAGCACGCCGTCCACCAATGGCACGGCGAGCAGGAAGCGCTGGTCGTCGGCGGCAACGCCCGCGGCCGGTGAAACGCGAGCGATCGCTTCCGATCCGGCCTTTCTGATCGAGCGGAGCGTGCGGAAGCTCGCCCCGTAGACGATGCCGTGGCGCGCGAAGGCCTCGTACAGGAGTGCGACGTCCGCGCGCTCCGTGAGCCGCGCTTCCAGCGACCGCAGGTCGGCATGCATCGTGCCACGCGCAGTGCTGGTACCGAGTCGCACCTGGCCGCGTGCGTGTTCCACTTCCACCGCGCCCCGGTCGTCGCCATCCGTGGCGCGGCTCGTCACCTGGAAGGTCAATGCGTCGTGGCCCGCCGGCGTAGTGGAGAGGCGCACCTCGACCCGGCGCGGAGCACCGGGCTCGACGATCAGCGGCGCCAGCAGCACGAGCCCTTCGATGCAGCGGTAGGGCTGGTGGCGCCAGTGGCTGGCCGCGGCCAGCGCCATTTCCAGGTACGCGACCGCAGGCAGCACGGCCCGCCCGCCGAGGCGGTGGTCCTCGAGCAGCGGCTCGCCCGGCAGGGCGAGGCGTTTGTGGAAGATCGCGACGCCGGGCGCAGTGGTGCCGGAGGTGTCGATGGGGCTGCTCATCGGCGCTCCTCCGGATCGGGCTCGGTGGCGGTCGCGACCTGGATCGCTCCCGCGGGGCCGTCCTGGGACCAGCCGTCGAGGAGCGGATGGATCGAAGCCGGCGGTCCCGCGACTGCGTCCTCGTCCGCTTCGGCGCGTGGCGGGCTCGCTGCGGCCGGTTGCGAGGACGACGCCGGGTGCGTGGGACCGCCGTCGAGCAAGGGGTGGATCGGGAGGGCGGGCCTGGGAATCGATGCGTTCGCGGCCGCGCGCACGGGTTCCGTGCCCAGGCCGCGCTGCTCGGGGAGATCGATCCAGTAGCGCTTGCGCTCGTACGGATAGGTGGGCAGCGGGATCCGGCGGCGGTTCGCCGGCTGGAGGCGCCCGAGCTCCAGAGGCACCCCGCGAACGTAGAGCCGCGCGAGCGCGAACAGGACCTCATGCCACGCTTCCCCGTCGGTCGTCGGAATCGCGATGTGCTCGACTCCGGGACGCTTGCTCGCGACCTCCTCGATGCCGCAGCGGACCACGATCTCGGCTGACGTCGGCTCCGCATCTCCCCGCACGCCGAGCGCCGCGAGCCCTCGCGCAAACGTGTCCGCGGGTGTGGCCCCCGCCGCCTCGGCGAAGCAACCGGGAGTGGCTTGGAGCTCCGCGAGCCAGCGCTCGGACACCGCGGCGGGCTCGACGTCGAGCCCCACGCGCGGCGCGCGCCGCTCGCCGATGCGACCGGCCGTGACGCGTGGATCCGGCTGCCCCGTGGCGAAGCGGGCGAGCGCCTCCCCGCAGGCGGCGACGGAGTCGGCGACGATCGCGAGGCGGTGCACGCGATGCGCCCGTCCCACGCTCGCCGTGAAGCAGGCGTCAGCGAGATCGAGCTCGGGATGCGTCGAAAGGTGGTCAGCCCAGTGGCGGGCGAGAATCGCCAGCGCCGTTTCGGTCCGCGCCGAGAGCACCAGCAGCTGAGGGCTTCGGTCGCGCTGCTCGGGCCGCGGAGCAGGTGACGGCGCTTCCTCGACCACGACGTGGGCGTTGGTGCCGCTCACTCCGAACGAGCTCACGCCGGCGCGGCGGGGAAGGGCCGCTCGCGGCCACGGGACCAGCCGATCGTTCACGACGAAGGGTGTGTCCTCGAAGTGGATGTGGGGATTGGGCGCATCCAGGTGGAGCGTCGGCGGCAGCGCCCGATGACCGAGCGCCAGCACCACCTTGAGCAGGCTTGCGATCCCTCCCGCGGCCTGACAGTGGCCGAAGTTCGACTTGATCGAACCGAGGCGGCAGAACTGCCGCCGCCGGACCTGCGCCTCGAACGCGGCGCGCAGACCCTCCACCTCGATGGGATCGCCGAGCGCGGTGCCGGTGCCGTGCGCCTCGACGTACGAGAGTGTGTCGGGCGTGATGCGCGCGTCTCGCCAGGCCGCTTCGAGCACGGCCTTCTGTGCCGCGGGATTGGGCGCGGTGATGCCGTTGGTGCGGCCGTCGTTGTTGAGCGCCGAGCCACGGATCACGGCGTGGATCGTGTCGCCGGCGGCCAGCGCGTCCTCGAGCGGGCGAAGCAGCACGACCCCCACGCCTTCGCCCGGAACGAATCCGTCGGCTCGGTGATCGAACGCCCGGCAGCGCCCGCCGGGTGCCAGCGCGTGGATCCGGGAAAGCGCCACGTAGCTCCACGGGCGCAGCAGGAGCTGGACGCCACCGGCGAACGCGAACGAGCACTCGCCGCGCCGCAAGCTCTGGACGGCGAGATGGATCGCCACCAGCGACGACGAGCAGGAGGTGTCGAGGGCCATGCATGGCCCGTGCAAGTCGAGCAGGTACGCGAGCCGGCTCGCCAGGATCGAGACGGGCGTACCGGTGATCAGATGCTCCGGTACGTCGGCGTCTGCGGAGCCGTCGAAGTAGTCCACGCCGACCACCCCCGCGAACACCCCGGTCGCCGTGCGCGCCAGGGCTTCACCGCCGTAGCCCGCGACCTCCGCCGCCTGGTGCGCAGCCTCGAGGAAGAGCCGCTGCTGTGGATCCATCCGCCGCGCCTCGGGAGGCGAGATGCGAAAGAGCAGCGGATCGAATCCGGCGACGTCGTCGAGGAAGCCGCCTGCGTCGCAGTACGCGGTGCCGGGATGATCGGGATCGGGATGGAAGTAGCGGGCGTGGTCCCAGCGCTCACGCGGGATCTTGCCCACGGCATCGCCCCCGTTCGCGAGCAGCCGCCACAGCGCCTCGGTGTCGGGAGCACCCGGGAAGCGCGCCGCGAGGCCGACGATCGCAACCTCGCCTCCGCGGTCCGAGTGGGCGGCGGCCGCGGGGCGTGGGGCGGCATGCGGGGCCACGTCGGCGGGGCCCCGATCGAGCGTTGGCGCACGGTCCGTGACCCGTGTCTGCTCGCGGAGGCACGGCATGCGAATCACGACCTTCCCGATGTTCCGGCGTCGCGCGATGTGCTCGATGGCGTCGCGCAGCTCGTCCACGGGATAGGTGGTGATGCGGCTCGGTATCAGCTCACGTCGCTCGAAGAGCCGACGGAGCTCGCGCAACACGGCACGCACGCGCTCCGGCTGGGCCATCACCGTCTCGAGCAGGTTCACCACGAAGAAGGCTCGGCTTCCGCCGAGCGCGGCGACGTCGACGGGCACCGCCTTGGCGAGCCCGTGGATGCCGATCTCGAGGAATCGGCCGCGCGGCGCGAGGAGCTCGAGGCCGCGCGCGACGGCATCCCCACCGAGCGAGTCGAGGACCACGTCGACTCCCCGCCCGCCGGTGTAGGCGAGGGTCTCGGCCACGAAGTCGCTGGTGCGGTAGTCGATGACGTGCTCGACGCCGAGGCTTCGCAGGTAGTCGACTTTGGCGGGGCCGCCGGCGGTGCCGATGACGCGCGCGCCGGCGCGTTGGGCGAGCGCCACGGTGGCCAGTCCGACCCCGCCCGCCGCCGCTTGCACGAGCACGGTCTCGCCGGGCGCGAGGCGCGCCAGATCGTGGAGGCAGTGGTGCGCGGTGCCGAAGACCACGGGGATCGCGGCGGCCTCGACGAGCCCGAGCCCGGCGGGCACCGGCGCCACGAACTCGGCCCGCGTGCACACCGTCTCGGCGAGGGCTCCCGGCGCGAAGCCGAACACGGCGTCGCCGATGCGCGGCTCGGTGACGCCGGCGCCGAGCTCCTCGACCCATCCCGCGCACTCCTGGCCCAGACGGGCGGGGTAGCGCTTCACGTTGGGGTAGCTGCCGGTCACGGTGAGCACGTCCGCAGCATTGAGGCCGGCGGCGGCGACGCGGATCCGGATCTCACCCGGGCCGGGCGCGGGGGAGTCGACGACAACGAGCTCGGGGGTGTCGAACGTCCCGGGAGCGGGCACGACGGCGGCGCGCGTGCCCGCCGTGGCGGCGGGCACCGTCGACACCGTCGCAACGGCCGTCGCACGAGCCGTCTCCGCCGCGGGTGCCGTCGCCGCGGCGGTGACGCGGGAGAGGGCCGCCCGCTCGGCTCGCGCCAGGTAGCGCGCCAGCTCGCTCGGTGTGGGGTGCTCGAAGAGCAACGTCGGGGTGAGCAATCGCAGCGCGAGCCGCTCCTTGATCGCACCGACGGCATCGACTCCCATCAGCGAGTCCACACCCAGCTCCTGGAACGTGCGGTCTGGGTCGACGCGCTCGGAAGTCGTGCCGAGCACCTGGGCGAACGCCGTCCGCACCACCTCCAATGCGAGCGGCTCGAGGGAGAGCTCGGCTTCGTTCGACGGAGCGCCGCGACGAGGGGCAACGACTCGATTCGCGTCGACCCGCGTCACCAGCGGCGTCGGTGCGGACGGCACGGGGGCGTGGGCTTCCTCGTGGCGCGCGGTGGGCTCCGCGCGGGACGTTGCGTGGGCGGCGGACACGGCGCGCGGCCGTAGCGCGTCCTCGCGCCGCGCCAGCAGCACTTGCTGGCCGAGTGCCGCCGCCTCGTCCCGGTCCTCGGGGATCGCGAGGACCTCGGCGAAACCGTGGCGCGCGAAGAGCGCGCGCCACCCGGCGGCGTCGAGCAGTGGGTGCTCCGTGCGCAGCGGCGCGTCGCGGAAGCTCCACCATCCTTCGGTGAGACCGAACGTGAGGTCGAGGGCACGCTGCGGCCGGGTCACCTCGATCGCCACCAGCCATCCGCCTGGCGCGAGCAGCGTGGCCACGTGCTCGACGGTGTGCGCCAGGTCGGGTGTGGCGTGCAGCACGTTGGCGGCGACGACGACGTCGACGCTTGCCGCCGACCAACCCTGGGCCACCGGGTCGCGCCCCACGTCGAGCACGGCGAAGTCGACGAACGGCCACGCCACGAGCTTCTTCCGCGCGCGCTCCAGGAAGAGTGGCGAGAGGTCGGTGAAGGTGTAGCGGGCTCCGCTGCCCGCCGCGGAGGCGTCGAGCGCCTCGCCGAGCGCAGGCACCAGCGACGCGGTCGTCCCACCGGTTCCGGCACCGACCTCGAGCACGCGCAGCGGGCCCCGCGCGCGCTGACCCACGAGGCGTGCGAACGCCGCACGCGCCACTCCGTTCAAGTAGCGCGCCACGGGCACCCGCTCGTAGAGCTCCTCGGCGAGATCGAGCGCACCGCCGGGAAAGAGCACCTCCAGCGGGTCCACGCGACCCCGAGCCAGCTCCGGCAGATGGTCCGCGGCGCGTTCGAGCAGTGCGAGCGGGGCGCGTTGCTCGGGGAAGCGGACGCGCGCCACGGCCAGACGCCGGGCGAAGGCCGTAGCGTCGAGGGCGCGGCGCGCCGCCCAGGTTGCGCCGTCGCGCGCGAGCACGCCGTCCTCGACGAGTGCCTCGAGCCAGCGTTCCACGAGACGTGGGAAGCGTCCGCCGGCAGCGAGCGCAGCCGCGAGCTCGCGCCGGGCGAGCCCATGCCCGGAGACCGAAAGCCAACCCTCGCGAGCCAGCCACGATTCCACTGCGGCCGACGCGAGCGCATCGGCCTCACGCGACCATTCCCGCCAGCTCTCGCGCTCGATCGGAGAGGCGGCGCGATTCGCGTAGACGGTGGCGGCCTCCGCGACCTCTGCGAACGGCACCTCGGCGACGCAGGCGCGCGGTGCAGAGTCGGTGGCAGCCGAGGACGCGCGCGACTCGGTGGTGGCGACGTGCACAGGCGCGCAAGCGCCGCCCGGCGCCGTGTCCGCGGGCCGCTCGATCCAGTGGCGGCGCCGCTCGAACGGGTAGGTCGGGAGGGATAGCCGCCTGCGACTCCGTCCGCGGTCGAAGGCCGCCCAGTCGAACGGTGCCCCCTGCACGTGAAGCTGGGCCACGCTCGCGAGGAGGTGCGGCCACTCGGCCTCGCCACGCTCGATCGACCCCAGGAACGCCAGGCGTTCCAGATCGTCGCCGCGCGCTTCGGCGAGGGTGCGGCCGAGCCCGACCAAGATCGGCCGGGGACCCATCTCCAGGAAGGTGTCGATCCCCGACTCGACCAGCTCCGTGAACGCGTCGGCGAACCGCACCGGCTGGCGGATCTGGTGGCGCCAGTATCGGGCGTCCGGGCGTTCCCCGGGCGGGAGGGCACGCCCCAACAAGGTGGAGACGAAGCGCAGGCGCGGCGGCTCGGCACGAAGGCCGCTCGCCACCCGCTCGTAGCCGTCGAGGACCGGGTCCATGAGCGGCGAATGGCTCGCGATCGAGATGGCGAGCATGCGCGATTCGATTCCTGCGTCGAGCAGCCGTGCGGTGAAAGCACCGAGCGCGTCTCGTGCTCCCGACACCACGACGTTGCCGGGACCGTTGATCGCGGCGATCGAGAGCTCGCTCGCGTTGCGGGCGAGCGCCGCCGAGACCACGGGCTCGGACGCGAAGACCACCGCCATCGCGCCGTTCTCGGGCAGCGACTGCATGCGGTGGGCGCGCTCGGCGACGAGCACGGCCGCGTCCTCGAGAGGCAGGCATCCCGCGGCCCATGCAGCGCTGATCTCGCCCAGGCTGTGGCCGAGCACCGCTTCGGGTTCGATTCCCCACGAGCGCCACAGCTCCGTGAGGGCCACCTCGAGAGCGAAGATCGCGGGCTGCGAGTAACCGGTCTGGTGGAGCAGCACGGTCTCATCGGGACGGGGAGCGATCACCTCTGCCAGCGGTCGTGCAGGCCCGCGTTCGGCGAGTGCGGCGTCGAGAAGCTTCACGACCCTCGCCAGGGCGCTCGCGAAAGTCGGCTCGGCGGCGGCGAGCTCACGCCCCATGGCGAGGTGCTGGCAGCCCTGGCCCGGATAGAGGAACGCCACGCGCGGCCGCCGCCGGGAGCTCGTCTTGCCCTGGGCGACGCGCGACGTCCCGCTGCCGGTGAGCCATGCACCGAGCACTTCGGCGGCGTCGGTGCGGTCCGCGGCCGGAAACGCGAGGCGGTGCTCGTGATGACTGCGCCCGTCGGCGAGGGTGAAGCAGGCGTCCGCGAGCACCACGTCCTCGTCGCGGAGGCGAGTGTCAAGCGCGGTCGCCGCCGCTTCCAGCGCGGGGCGGGTGCGCGCCGAGAGCGTGACCACGTGCCACGGCCGGTCGGCGGCGTTCGCCGCGGCCGCGACCGAGGCATCGTCCGCCGGCGCTTCCTCCAGAACCACGTGCACGTTGGTGCCGGCGAAGCCGAAGGCGCTCACCGATGCGCGCCGCGGTCCGTCTGCGCTCGGCCACGGCCGCAAACGGTCGTTCACGTAGAACGGAGTCTGCTCGAAGCGCAGATGCGCGTTGGGGCTCTCGAAGTGGAGGGTGGGGGGCAGCATCCGCCGCTGCAGCGCCAGCACCGCCTTCACCAGCCCGGCTACACCCGCCGCCCACTCCAGGTGGCCGATCTGCGATTTGATCGACCCGAGCGCACAGCGCTGGCGCGCGCCGCGACCCAGAACCTGGGTGAGCGCCTGGACCTCGATGGGATCGCCGAGCTCGGTGCCGGTGCCGTGCGCTTCGAGGAGCGACACGCTCGCCGGATCCACACCCGCGCGGCGGTAGGCGTCCTCGAGCACGGCGATCTGCGACGGTCCCGACGGCGCCGTGAGGCCGTTGGTGCGCCCGTCCTGGTTGACGGCGCTGCCGCGGATGACGGCGTACACGTGGGCCCCGTCCGCGAGTGCCCGCGACAGCGGTTCGAGCAGCACGACCGCGGCGCCCTCGCCACGCACGAAGCCGTCCGCGCGAGCGTCGAAGGGCTTCGCGCGTCCGTCGGCGGCGAGCGCCCGTCCCCGCGACAGGTTGACGAACATGTGAGGCTCGAGGAGCACGTTCACCCCGCCGGCGATCGCTGAGTCGCACTCTCCGCGGCGCAGCGCCTCGACGGCGAGGTGCACCGCCACCAGCGACGAGGAGCACGCGGTGTCGACGGTCACGCTCGGCCCGCGCAGATCGAGCTGGTACGACACGCGGTTCGACACCACCGATGGCGTGTTGCCCATGATGGTGTAGGCCTCGATCGTCTCCGGTCGCGCGAAGAGACGCGACAGGTACTCGCTCTGGGTGGCGCCTGCGAACACGGCGGTGCGGCTTCCCTGGATCGCGTCGCCGGCGCGGCCGGCGTCCTCGAGGCAGCGCCACGCCACCTCCAGGAAGAGCCGCTGCTGCGGGTCCATGAGCTCGGCCTGGCGCGCCGGGATACCGAAGAACTCGGCGTCGAAGCCCTCGATGTCGTCGAGGAACCCGCCCCATCGGCAAGCGGTCTTGCCGGGCACGTCGGGGCGCGGATCGAACCAGCGTGCGAGCTCCCAGCGCGACGGCGGCACCTCGCGGATCGCGTCCTCGCTGCGAGCCAGGAGCTCCCAGAGCGCCGCGGTGTCCGGCGCGCCGGGCATCGCGACTGCGAGCCCCACGATCGCGATGGGCTCGGCGGGGGGAGGGAGTGAATCCGAGGAGCTGCTGCTCGCGCGGGGCGCATCGAGGTTCCGCACCTCGGACGTCTCGGTGCGGGGCGGCCTCGATCGTGGTGGGGTCGGCGGTGGGATCGCTCGCGCAGCGGTTGCGGTGCTGCTCGGATCGACCGGCTCCGATGCCCACGCATCGGCCCCCGGATGGCTGGCCAGATGGCGAGCCAGAGCGCGGACGTGGGGATGGTCGAAGAGCGTCGTGGCTGGCAGGTCTTCGCCGACGAGGCGCGACAGCGCGTCGACGACTCGCACCGCCAGCACCGAGTCGATGCCCATGGCCTGGAAGGCCGTGCGCGGCCCGATCTGGTCGGGATGGAGCTCGAGCTCGCGGGCGAGGTGCGCCATGAGCTGTGCCTCGATCCGCCGCACCCGCGCCTCGTCCGTGCTCGCCGCGCCCACACCGTCGGCTCGAGGCGGCACCTGGGCGCGGGTGCGCGGCTGCACGTCCGCGTTTCGTGCCGCGTCGGCCGAGCGCACGGCAGCGGCGGCGCGTGCCACCAGCAGGTGCTGGGGAAGGCCGGGGTCTTTCGCGGCCTCGGGAAACGCCTGCGCGCCTTCGAAGCCGCTTTCGGCGAGCACCCGTAGCCAGCTCGCGGCGGCGAGGAGCGGCGACTCCCGGCGGAGCTCCGTGTCTTCGAAGAGCCACCATCCCTCGGTGAGGCCGAAGGTGAGGTCGAGCCAGGCGCCGGGTCGCGTCACCTCGATCGCGAGCAGCACGCCACCTGGGCGCAGACAGCGCGCGACGTTGGCGATGGTGCACGCCACGTCGCGGGTCGCGTGCAGGACGTTCGCGGCCACGACCACGTCCATCGAGCCGGGCTCCACCCCCTGCGCCTCGGGGTCGCGCTCGACGTCGAAGCGCTCGGTGGCGAAGGCGTCGTCGGCGCCGAACGCGGCGCGGGCGCGCGCCAGGAAGAGCGGCGAGAGATCGGTGAACCGGTACGCGGCGCCGTGGCTCCGCGCCACCTCGACGAGCGCGCGGGTCGTGGCGCCGGTGCCCGCACCGATCTCGAGGATCTGCGGCCGCGATCCGGGCCCGCGCACGCGTCTCGCCTCGGCGAGCGCGGCGTCGAGCGCCGCTCGGGCCATGCGGTGGACGAAGCGGGCCGCTGGCGCGTGTTCGTAGAGCGACTCGGCCAGTGTCAGCGAGCCGCCGGGGAAGAGCACCTGGAGTGGATCGCGCTCGCCGAGCAGCACCTCGTGGAGGCGGGTGCCACCGCGACGCACCAGCTCGATCTGTGCTTGCGAAGCGGGGTAGCGCTGGACCAGTGCGTCGAGGGCGTCGTCGGGAGACGCCACGGTGGTCGTCCCGCCGCCGTGGAACACGGGATCGGCGGGGGCCGCTCCGGGCTCGATCGCGATCCGTCCCCGACTGGCGAGATGGTCGAGAATGCGCCGGAAGAGCCGCGCGTGGCGCGGCGCGATCCGCGCGCGCCTGGCGAGCTCTGCAGCCGACCCGGCGGATCCGCTGCCCGTGAAGAGCCCGAGCCGCGCCAGTGCTTGCGACTCGTACGCCGCCACCACCTCGTCCAGGGCGGCGTCCACCGCTGGCCCCTGCGCGAGCTCGGGGACGTCAGGCGCGGAACGAGCGACGGAGTCGGCCGCCGCCCGAACCGGATCGTCGCCGCGGCCGGGAGTCACGATGGGCGATGGCACCGCCTCATCGCGCGTGGTGCTCGCCGAGCGGTCGCGTGGCTCGCGAATGCCCAGCTCGGCTCGCAGTGGGCTCGCCGGCGTGAGCTTGCAGACCGCCACCTGGGCACGGGCGCTCGCGATCACCGAGAGGAGCGCGTGAACTCCGTCGCGGGTGGGAATCGACTCGATGCCCTGCGCGGCGAGCGCTTCCCGGTAGCGCGGATCGGCGACCACCCCCACTTCTCCCCAGAAGCCCCAGTTGATCGAGACCGCGGGTAATCCCTCGCGCCGACGGTGATGGACGACGGCGTCCTCGAACGCGTTGGCGACGGTGTGGTTCGCCTGCCCGGGTGGCCCGAGCAACGCGGACATCGAGGAGAACACCACCAACAGCGGCGGCGGGTGGTGGCTCGCACTCCGCGTCAGCTCGTGCAACCACCAGGTGCCGCGCACCTTGGGTGCGAGCGGCGCCTCGAAAGCCGCTCGGTCGAGGAGCGGGATCGAACGGTCGCGAAGGACTCCGGCCGCGTGGATGACGGCATCGAGCGGGCCTGCGTCGCGACGGATGCGCGCGAGGAGCGCCGCCACCGCCGCACGGTCCGTGATGTCGGCGCTCACTCCCGTGACGTCCGCGCCCCGGCCGCGGAGCTCGCGCACCGCGCGAATGCATCGCGAGGTCGGGTCGCTCGCGTCGTGCTCGTCGACCCACGAGTCCCACGCGTCTTCGTCGGGAAGCGCGGTCCGACCGCAGAGCCAGATCTTGGGGTGTCCGCGCACGGCGAGCTCCGCGGCGACGGCGAGCCCGAGCCCGCCGAATCCGCCGGTGAGCAGGTACGTGCCGTCGCGCGGAAGCGCGGGAATCTCCACGTGCTCCATTCGCGGTGTGCGTGCGAGCGGCTCGAGCCCGCGCTCCCACCACGCGCCGTCGCGATGGGCCATCGCGCTCGCGCCACCGCCGTCGCGCTCGAGCACGTCGATCAGGTCGCGCGCCGCCCTCCGGATCCCGTCCACCTCGTCCGTCGCGAGTCGCGGCAGGTCGATCGCGCGGGCGCGGATCCAAGGCATCTCGCGCGCGACGACCCGCGCCAGGCCCCAGAGCGGTGCGTGGGCGGGCGCGAGCGGTGACGCCGGATGCTCGGCGACGGTCTGCGCACCGGCGCTCACGAGCCAGAGCTCGAGGCTCGTGCGTCCCCGCTCGGCGAGGGCCTGGGTGAGGAACGTGGCGCTGCGCACGCCTTCGTCGAGCGCGCGATCGAGCACGTCGAAGCCAGGCTCGCCGGTCGCGTCTTGCGGCTGGGCTGACCAGAGGTGCAGCACACCCGCGAGCGCTTCTCGATCCCCGAGGGCCCGCACCAGCGCCCGGTATTCCTCGGTGCGCGCCGGATCGAAACGGAAGCGGTCATCGGTGACCACCTCGAATCGCGCTCCGCGCTCGACGACGACCGCGCGCGAGCCGCGTCGCTCGATTGCGTCCACCAGGCATTCGGTGAGCGGGTCGCGTCCGCCCAGGACCAGCCAGCGCCCGATGGGGAGGCGGCGTGTTCCCGCGGGAGCTGAGGGCGTCCACGCCAGGCCGTAGAACGCGTCGGAGAGTCCGTCGGGAGGATGGGTGCGCGTGTGGCCGAGCGCGGGCTCGCGCCTCGCCGCGGTCACGCCGGGCGCCGCCGTGTCTCCGCGCTCCGTCGTGCGCCCGTTGCCGTTCGCCCGCATCGGCATCGCGGGACGCAGCAGGCCCGGGTCGCCGGCAGTGGCTTCGAAGCCGGCGTCGAGCCACAGGCGCTGGTGCTCGAACGGCACACCGGGGAGGGGCACGCGTCGCGCTCGGCGCGTGGCGAGGATGACCTCGGGCACGAGCTCGGCGCCGGCCACCCACAGGCCCGCGGCGGCATCGAGGACGCGGCGGCGAGAGGCGGGGTCGAGGCCTCGTGCCGGATCCGGGTTGGCCAAACCGATCCCGCCCAGCACGCGCTCGGCGAGCGGACCGCGAATGCACCGCGCGAGCTCCCCGCGTTCCGGGGCCGTGAGCGCCGCGACGCGTGCCGCGAGCGTGGTGATCGTGTCGGAAGCGAGCTCCTCGATGGGCGTGACCACGCCGCGCCAGGAACCGTGCCCGTGGCCGAGCGTCGTCGCGAGCTCGCGGAGCGAGCCGGCGACGAACGCGGCCCGGTGCTCGCAGTGGAAGCGCCCGGTGGCCAGTGTGAACGCTACGTCGGCCAGGCCGGGCGCCGCCTGGGCTTCGCTCGCGAGGTAGGCGAGCAGCGTCTCGATGGACCGGTCGAGGCCTGCGTCACTTCGCGCCGAGAGCACCACCAGCTCCGGCATTGCCAGGTCCGGAGCGGCGCCGGTCAGCACCATGGGCGGCGCTTCCTCGAGCACCACGTGGGCGTTGGTACCGCTGAAACCGAAACCCGAGACACCGGCTCGCCGCGGCTCGCCGCGCTGCCCGTCGCGGCGCCAGGGCGTGAGGCGATCGCACACCACGAGCGGCGTCGACTCGAAGCGCACGTGACGATTCGGCACCTCGAAGTGGATGGTGGGCGGGATCTCGTCGTGGCGCAGCGCCAGCAGCACCTTGAGCAGGCTCGCCATACCGGCCGCGGTCTCGGCATGCCCGAGATTCGACTTGATCGATCCCAGCCGGCAGAACTGGCGGCGGCTCGTGTGGCGCCGAAAGGCCTCGCCGAGACCCGTGACCTCGATGGGATCGCCGAGCACCGTGCCCGTGCCGTGCGCTTCGACGTAACCGATCGTCGACGGATCGATGCCCGCGTCGGCCCACGCCCGTGTCACGACGTCCGTCTGCGCCGCCGCGCTGGGCGCGGTCATGCCGTTGGTGCGGCCGTCGTTGTTGATCGCGCTTCCCAGCACCACGGCGTGGATGGTGTCGCCGGCCGCGAGGGCCGCCGAGAGCGGTTTCAAGAGCACTGCGCCAGCGCCTTCGGAGGGCACGAAGCCGTCGGCCCGGTCGTCGAAGGGGTGCGAGCGCCCCGTGGGCGAGAGGGCGCCCATGCGCGCGAACGCGACGGTCGAGCGTGGATGCAGATTGAGGTGCACCGCACCGGCGAGGGCCTGCTCGCAATCGCCTCCGCGCAGCGATTGGATGGCCTGGTGAATTGCCACCAGCGAGGTCGAGCAGGCGGTGTCGAGTGCCAGCGAGGGTCCGCGCAGGTCGAGGAAGTAGCCGATCCGGCTCGCTAGCACCGAGAACGCCGAGCCGGTCACCACGTGCTCGGTGAGACCGTCGGCTGCGGCGCGCTCCACGTATTCCTGTGCACCGACTCCCACGAACACTCCGGTCCGTGTCCCAGCCAAGGCACTTCCGCCGTAGCCGGCGTGCTCGAGCGTTCGGTAGGCGGTCTCGAGGAAGATCCGCTGCTGCGGGTCCATGCGGCGTGCCTCGAGCGGCGAGATCTGGAAGAAGAGCGGATCGAAGAGGTCCACGTCGGAGACGAAGCCGCCGGTCGGGCAGTTGCTGGTGGCGGGGTGACGCGGATCGGGGTGATAGAAGTGCGCCATGTTCCAGCGATCCGGTGGGACCGGGCCGACGCAGTCGCCACCGTCGCGGAGCCGTTCCCAGAGCGCATGGGCGTCGGGGGCGCCTGGGAAGCGGCCGGCATAGCCGACGATCGCGATGGGCTCGGCCGCGGTGCGGGACGAGCTGAGCCGGCCGACACTGCCTCGCGAGAGTGGGGTGGCGTCGTCGCGTGGAGTGGGCTCGCGCACCCTGGCCCGGGCCGCCGCCCCCTTCGCACGCAGCAAGAACGAGAGCTCGAGGGACGCGACCGGCTGCTCTCGGGCGTCGCAGAGCTCGACGACTGGCGACCACGTCGCCTCGCCGCGGGCGGAGAGCGCGTGCTCGATCCGGGCGGCGTCGGCGCTGCCGAGCGTGACGCGACTGGTGATCGGCTCGGCCACCGCTCGCTGGAAGCGCATGCGCGTGTCCGTCAGCACGAACACGAAATCGGGCTCGGGGAAGGCCTCGAGAAGCGCCACGACGCACGCGGCCTCTGCGAAGCCGAAGAGCGCGCCGGCATAAAAGGTTCCGATGTGGTTCAGGTTGTCGGCGTGGGGGGGGAGCCGCAGGCGGCTTCTTCCGTGGGGCGCGGCGACAAGCTCGAGCCTTACTTCGAGCAAAAGCTCGTGAACAGCTCGGC
>CAYVDO010000088.1:0-7373 GCA_964450125.1 uncultured bacterium | reverse complement strand
GAGCCGATCCAGGATCGGTACGCGCGCGCGGATGGCATCGAGAGCGCGCGTGTGGTCCGGGGGAGATGCGGGCTGGGTGGGGCCGCGGACCGGCGCTGCCGCCGCGGCCGGATGCGAGAGCCGTGGATCGAGCGCCGCGCCATGGATCGCGACCAAGTGGCGTGCCAGGCGCCGGGGGCTCGGGTGGTCGAAGAGCAGCGGCGGCGCGATCTCGCTGATCCCGAGCCTCGCCTCGAGCGCCTTCAAGGCTTCCAGCCCGAGCATCGAGTCGACACCCTGGTCTTGGAAGCTGCGCTCGGCGTCGAAGCGCTTCGGGTCGAGACCGAGCGCCCGCGCGAAGCTCTCACGCACGGCGTTCTCCACCAGCCGCTGGCGGCGCTCGGGTTCGCCGGATGGTTGCACCGGTGTCTCGGCCTCGCCTCGCTCGCCCGCTGGATTCGCGCGCGGGTGCGCGCTCGGGACCGGGCTCGGCGTACCCACGCGCGCCTCGATCTTGGCGCGCGGTGCGCGCACACCGGTGACTCCGAGCAGCTCGACCAGCACTGCGCCCGACGCGTCGGCCACCACGACGTGGCCGCGCGCCCGCTCGGCGGGGGTCGCCCCAGCGCGCCGTGGCTCGCGTTCGCGCCATGCGAACGCCACCACGGGCTCGCCGGGCGCGAGGGTGCGCAGGTCGCGGTGCACGCGCACATCGTCGAAGGCATAGGGAAGAAACGGGCCGGGCGCGCCCTCGTTCGATGCCGCGGCGAGGCTCTCGCCGGCGAAGAGCGCTCCCAGGGTCTGGAGCGCGCCGTCCAGGATTCCCGGATGGAGGTGGCACAGCTCGAGGCGCGCGGAGCGAGAGCGGGGATCGCCAGCGGCCGCAAGCCAGCCGAGTGCTGCGTCGTCGCCGAACGAGAGGCGCTCGATGGTCTGGAAGATCGTGCCGTGCTCCAGACCCACACCGCGATACCACGCGTAGAGGTCGCGCGGCGCGAACGCACGCGCGCAACGGTGCTCGTGCTCGTGCACGTCCAGCACGGGTGGCGGTTCGTCGAGAGCGAGGATCCGCCCCCGCGAATGCTCCTGGAACGGGCCTGGCGCGGCGTGGTCGAGCGGCGGAAGCTCGGCCGACTCGGCGGCGCTCGACACCCGGTACGCGATCGTTTCGCCGGTGCGTTCCAGCTCGATCTCGGCGATCCGGGGCTCGCGCTCCTCCACGATCAACGGCGCACCGAACGCCACGTGGCGGAAGCGAGCCGGCGCCGAGCCGAGCCACAGTCGTGCCGCGGCGAGCGCCATCTCGAGGTGGACCACGCCCGGCAGGATCGGCAGACCGCGCACGCGGTGCTCGGCCAGCACCAGCTCGTCCGCAACCACCAGACGCTTCCGGTAGCGCGCCCGGCGCGTGGTCCCGGGGGGAGCGATCGATGGCGGGCTCACGAGATCAATGCTCCCGCGATTGCGTCCCCTTCGTCGAGGAAGGGGTGGGGCGCCAGCTCGGGACGGCTGCGCGGTGAGCGACTCGTAGCCGCCAACGGCGTGGATGCAGGATCGGCCTGGGCGAACCCGTGCCGGGAATCGGACGCGCTGGCCGGCGAAGGTGCCCACGGGGACACGTTCTCCACCGTGTGCGCCGTCGTCGGGTCCGGGATCCAGAAGCGCTCGCGCTCGAACGGATAAGTGGGAAGGGGAACGCGGCGCCCTCCGCGCCCGGCGAGCACCACGTCCCACTGCACGGGGTTGCCAGCGAGCCACGCGGTCGCCGCGAGCTCGTCGAGCCAGGCGATGGCATCGCCAGCTTCCGTGGGAGCGGGTGCGACGATCGCGTGCGCGCCGGCGAGCGAGGAAGTAGCGAGGTCTCCGGTATCGATCGGCCCCAGGGGCAGCCAGCACACCTCACCACCACGCGGGGCGAGTGCCTCGAGCGTGCTCGCCCGTGACGCTCGGCGCGTCTCCGATGACGCACGCGCCGCGCGCGGTACCGCGAGCACTCCTTCCCCGACCATCCCGTCCGCCGACGCCCAGGCGAGCGGTCGCCGCGGCTGCGCAAGCTGGACCCGGCCCGGGCCGAGACCCAACGACGCGAAGCGCACGGAATCGACGGCGGCGGCCACGCAGCCTTCGAAGTCGAGCGCCTCGGCCAGCCACGCCGCGACCAGCTCACCGAGCCCCTCGCCCAGCACCGCGTCGGGCTCGATACCCGAGGTACGGAGCGCGTCGGCGAGCGCGAGCTGGAACGCGAATCCGGCAAGCGGCATCAGTGCCGGGCGTGCGGCGGTGGTGGGGCTCGCGAGCACCTCGGCGAGGTCGGCCGGCGGCTTCTCGATCCACGACCGCACCGTTGCGTCGACCACCCGCCGGTGGGCGTCGGCGAAAGCTGGAAACACGAGCGGAAGCGTCGCCAGCATCCCGATCCGGTCGCTCACGTCCGCGGGCGTCTCCAGCACCAGCCGTGCGCGTTGGCCGGGCTCCACGCGATGGCTGCGGACGCAAGGATCCTGCGTGTGCGCGACCCAGTCCTCGAGCCGGGCAGCGAGCTGGCGGGTGCTGGCGGCGCGTACCACGAGTCGCGATGGGAAGGCCGCGCGACCCACCGCAGCGCTCATGCACACGTCGGCGAGCGACGCGGAGCGGAGCGGACCCGAGATCGCTGCGGCGAGGCGGTGCGCGGCGGTGGCGAGCGCCGCCGGGGTGCGCGCCGACAGCACCAGCACCTGTTCGCCGAGCGCGAGCGGCGAGGCCCGCTCGGCAGAACGCGCAGGCGCCTCCTCCACGACCACGTGGGCGTTCGTCCCCCCGAAACCGAACGAGCTCACCGCTCCTCGTCGGGGTGGATCGCCGTCGTGCCGCACCCACGGGCGGGTGCGGTCGAGCGGGTAGAACGCGCTGCGCTCGAAGCTCAGGTGCGGGCTCGGGGTCTCGAGATGGAGTGCCCGAGGCAGCGTGCGGTGACGGAGCGCGAGCACCACCTTGAGCAGCCCCGCCATGCCGGCCGCCGGCTCGAGATGCCCGATGTTGGTCTTCACCGAGCCGATCGCGCACTGCTGGAAGCCTGCCCCGGCGCCACGGAACACGCGATCGAGAGCCGTGAGCTCGATCGGATCACCGAGTGGTGTGCCGGTGCCGTGAGCCTCGACCAGCCCGAGGGTGGCAGGAGACGCACCCGCCCGCTCGTAGGCGCGTGCCAGCACCGCCTCCTGGGCCGGGCCGTTGGGCGCGGTGAGACCGCTCGAGCGCCCGTCCTGATTGACCGCGCTGCCCAGGATCACCGCGTGCACGTGGTCCTGATCGGCCAGCGCCTGCGCCAGCGGCTTGAGCAGCACGACCCCCACTCCCTCGCCGCGCGCGTAGCCGTCGGCGCGCGTGTCGAAGGTCTTGCAGCGTCCGTCGGGAGCCAGGAACCGGCCCTTGCTGAAGTTGATGAAGGTCTCTGGAGCGAGCAACGCGTGCACGCCGCCCACCAGCGCCATGGCGCAGTCGCCGGCTGCGAGCGCCAGCAAGGCCTGGTGGAGCGCGACCAGCGACGACGAGCACGCGGTGTCGACGGCGAAGCTCGGGCCGCGGAGGTCGAGGAGGTAGGAAACCCGGTTGGCCACGATCGAGAGTGCCGTGCCGGTGCCCGTGTGAGCGTTGATGGTGTCACGTTCGCGCCATTGGCGCAGCCCGTAGTCGCTGAAGCTCACCCCCACGAACACCCCGGTCGTGCGCCGCGCCCTCGCTGAACCCGCGTAGCCTCCGTCCTCGAGCGCCTCCCAGCAGCTCTCGAGGAGCAATCGCTGTTGCGGGTCCATGCGCTCCGCCTCGCGCGGCGCGATCCCGAAGAAGTGCGCGTCGAAGCGATCGATGCCGGCGAGGAATCCTCCGAAGCGCGTGCTGATCTTGCCGGGGGCGTCGGGATCGGGGTCGACCCAGCGCTCGGCGTCCCAGCGGTCTGGCGGCACCTCGCGGATGCAGTCGACGCCCCGCTCGAGGTTCGTCCAGAACGTCGCGAGGTCGGGCGCGCCCGGAAATCGTCCGGCCATCCCGATGATGGCGACCGGGCTCGTGCCCGTGACTACGGCATCGCCGTGCTCGGCCTCGCGTGTCGGCGGAAGCGAGCGCGAGCCTGCGGCCGGCGGCGCCGGGGACGAGGGCGCTGAGTTGCCGGACGGCAGCGGGGCAGGGTTCGAATGGGTCGTGCGGGAGGCGGTGTCCGCGGTGGTTGCCTCGCTGGAGGTCTCGCTGGATGTCTCGACGAGGCGGGCGATCGCGTCTTCGCCGTGCTCGTTCACCAGGTGCTCGGCGAGCGCCGCCGCGTTCGGGTAGTCGAACGCCGCGGTCGGCGCCAGTGGCGCGCCGATGCGGTCCTCGAGCTCCCGCACCATGGAGAGGGCGAGCGACGAGTCCATTCCCAAGTCGAGGAAGCTTCGCTCGGGATCGATCCGGGCGGGGTCGAGCTCGAGCAGCGCCGCCAGACGTGCGCGCAGGTACTCGCGGGCGCCGTCGATCAGGGCCGAACGCGACGGGCGTTGCGCGCTCTCGTGGAGCCGCGCCGATGGCAGGACCGGCCGTGGCTCGACCCGAGGCAGCGGCGCGGCGAGCTCCGACGGCGCAGGCATCGCGGAGGGAGCCAGGGGTGCAATCGGCACGCTCGTGTTCGTCGAGGCCGACACGTCGTCGCGGCCGCTGGACGGCGGCTCGATCCAGTAGTCGGCGTGCTCGAACGGGTAGGTGGGAACCTCTACCCGGCGGCATGGCACGCTCGAGCGCAGCGCCTCCGGATCGAGGTCCGCGCCCGCGCAGAAGGCGCGCGCCAGCTCGCGCAGCGCCGCGTCGCGCGCGGGACCGTCGATGGGAACGGCCGGTGCCGTGCGCCGAGCGCGCCCCACGGGATCGAGCTCCCGAGCGGGCACGCTTCCGCGCACGGCGAGCACCTTCGCGCCGTCGATGCCGTGCTCCCCGGCTGCCAGGCGCGTCAACGCCGCGAGCAAGGTTGCGTGGTCGTTCACCACCAGCGCCGCGCGATGGGGGAAGGCCGATCGGCTCGCTGCCGTGAAGCAGGCCTCGCTCAGCGTCGGACCCTCGCCTTCCTCGGTCCAGACGAGCACCCGATCGCGCCACGCGCCGACGAGGCGTGCGAGCGCGGTTTCGGTGCGCGCCGAGAGCACCAGGAGCTCGGCGCGGGGCCTGATCTCCCGCGACGGTGGGGCTGGTGGCGGCTCCTCGACGATCACGTGCGCGTTGGCGCCCCCGAAGCCGAACGAGCTCACGGCGCCTCGCCGCGGAGCCCCGCCGGCGCGGGGCCACGCGCGCAGCCGGTCGGCGACGAAGAACGGCGTTCGTTCGAACGCGACGTGCCGATTGGGCATCTCGAAGTGGAGCGTCGGTGGGATCTCGCCGTGGCCGAGCATCAGCACCAGCTTGGCGAGGCCGGTGATCCCGGCCGAGGCCTCGAGGTGACCGAGGTTGGTCTTGATCGAGCCGATGCCGCAGCGCGCCTGCGGGCTGGCGTCGGAGAACGCCTCGCGCAACGCACGAAGCTCGATCGGATCGCCGAGCGCCGTGCCGGTGCCGTGCGCTTCCACGTAGCCGATCGTGTCCGGCGACACGCCCGCGTCCCGCTGTGCCGCGCGCAGCAGCTCGCGCTGCGCCTCGGCGCTCGGCGCGGTGAGGCCGACCTTGGCGTGGCCGTCGTGGTTCACCGCGACGCCACGGATCACCGCGCGGATCGGATCCCCGTTGGCCAGCGCCCGGTCGAGGCGCTCGAGCTCCAGCACCACCATGCCCTCGCCGCGCACGTAGCCGTCGGCGCGGTCGTCGAACGTCTTGCAGCGGCCGTCCGCGGCCAGCATGCCCGCCTGGCTGAAGACCACGTCGTGGTCGGGGACCAGGATCGCGTGGGATCCGGCAGCGAGGGCGAGATCGCACTCGCCCCGCCGCAGGCTTTCCACGGCGAGCGCCACCGCCACCAGCGACGACGAGCAAGCGGTGTTGACCGCGACGCTCGGGCCGCCGAAGCCGAAGAGATAGGAGAGCCGGTTGGGCACCACCGCCAGCACGTTGCCGGTGGCCGCGTGGAGATCGAGGTGCGCGTCTGCACGTTCCAGCACCCGCGCGTAGTCGTCGAGCCCCACGCCGACGAACACCCCGGCGCGCGCCCCGTTCACCCGTTCGGGCGAATGGCCGGAGCGCTCGAGCGCCTCCCACGCCACCTCGAGCAGGATTCGCTGCTGCGGATCCATACGTCGCGCCTCGCGCGCTGGGATGCCGAAGAACTCGGCGTCGAAGCCACGGACGTCGGTGAGGAATCCTCCCCAGCGACTGCGGGTGGTGCGAGGGCGGGCACCGCTGGGATCGAAGAACGCCCGCCAGTCCCAGCGCTCCTGCGGTACCTCGCCGACCGAGCACACGCCGTCGCGCAGGTTGCGCCACAGCTCCTCCGGGCTCGTGGCACCGGGCACGCGCAGCGCCAAGCCGACGATCGCGATGGAGCGTGTCGCGTCGGCCAACTCCAGGCCGCGCGCTCGCCCGGCCTCGTTCGCCACGGCGCGTAGCGCCTCGCTCTGCGAAGCACCCGCGCCGGCGCCGACGGATGCGACGCTCACCGCGGCATCGCGCGGCGAAACCTCGACCTCGGAACCGCTGGGGGGCAGTAAACGCGCATAAGCGTCGGGGTGCTCGCAGGCGAGATGGGCCGCGAGCTCCTCGACGGTGGGATGCTCGAAGAGCAGCGTCGCCTCGAGCTCGACGCCGCCCAGATCCTCGAGCGCGTCGCGCACCGCCACTGCCATCACCGACTCGAGCCCCAGATCCATGAATCGCGCTCGCGGATCGACGTGCTCGGGTGCCAGCTCGAGCGTCCGCGCGAGCTCGTCCACGATCCGCACTCGGAGCGCCCGCTCGATCCGTTCCGTGCGGGTTGGCAGCGGGTTCGCGGGAGCGGCTGCGGCGATGACCGGCTCGGTGCTCGGCACGCGCCCGATCGAGGCGTGGCGCGAGCGCTCGCCCTCGATCCACGGGCCGGCGGCGACGATCCGCGCCGTGGCCGGCGTCGTGAGCGCTCGGGCGAGGAAGCGCCGACCGTCCTCGGGGGAGAGGGCTCGCAACCCGAGACGCTCGGGGCTCACGCCGCCGCGTGCCGCCATGCCGATGCCGCTCCACGGGCCCCACGCGATGCTGCTCGCGTACCAGCCGCGCGCGCCGCGCAGATGGTGCGCGTACGCGTCGAGAAATGCGTTCGCCGCTGCGTACCCGGACTGTCCGACGTTGCCGAGCACGCCCGCGAGCGAGGACTGCAGGAGCACGAAGTCCGGCGGCGCGTCGGCGAGCGCTTCGACGAGGGCCCGCGCGCCTTCGAGCTTGGGCCCCAGCACCGTCCGCAGGTCGTCGAGGCTGGTGCCGCGCAGCAGCCG
>CAYVDO010000087.1:0-22475 GCA_964450125.1 uncultured bacterium | reverse complement strand
CTCAAGCCGCATTCGCGGCACAATCACGGTGTCCACGAAATCGGGTGAGGATCAACATTGGTGTCGGACCTTGTACGGGTACCGAGAACCGCCCCCCGGATCAGCTCTGTGGCACCGATCCAGTGGGCATCTACGTGGGAACCTCTGCTCAGCCGAACCCACCATCTTTTTGCGGGAATCCGAATCCCGACCCGCCGGATCCGTGTCTTGAGCCGGTGAATCCCGGGGACCAGCCGTTGATTCTCACGGACCCGCCGAGCGCGACGAAGGACTACCTGGGACAAGCGCTTCATGGGTGGGTTCCCGAGTCGCTGCCCAACGGCGACCCGATGATGAGTCACGCCTCCGGACGCACCTGGTACAAGGTCGTGGACTTGCGGGTAAACGTGCCCGGCCCGCCGCTGGCCTTCGCGCGTGCGCATCGAAGCCAAGGGGGGATCGCAACAGGTGCACCCGAGGACTCGTCGCCACTCGGCACGAACTGGTACCACTCGTATCAGGCGCGCGTGGATCTCGCGAGCGGCAACTCCAACCTGCTCGTGCTCACGGATGCGGACCAAGCACCGGTGTACTTCTTGCGCCTGCCCAACACGTCCGTGTACCTCAATTCGATTGGCATTCCCGGTTCGCGATTCGAACAGGTTGCCGGTGGATGGCGGCGGGAGTTCCTTGACGGGTCGAGACAGGAGTTCGACGCCACAGGCCGGCTGACGAAAAGCGTTGACCGTGCGGGACTGGAGCAGACCCTTGACTACGATGCCGCCGGACGGCTCGTTGCCGTGACCGATGTCCGTTCCGGGCGCGCACTGACTTTCCTCTACAAGAGCGAGAACGCGAGCCTTCCCGAGTTCCGTCGCATCCACAAGGTGCAGGCGCCGGGATCGGAAGTGGAGTTTGACTACGTCGAGTCGGGGAACGTGGTCGAGCTGCGTTCGGCCCGCAATCCGGTGCGCGAAGAACGCTACGAGTACGACATCGACGACCCGTTTTCGCCGACGGACTTCAACACGGCCTACCTGACGCGCGTCGACTTGTGTCCGCTGGCAGGCGGCGCCTGTGTCGTGGCCAACCGGTACACGTACACAAACGGGAAGCTCGACACCCTCACGCGAGCTGACAACGGGGTCTACGGGATCGCGTACACCGCGACAACCACCACGGTGACGGCACCGGGCAGCATCACGACCACCTACACGTTGGGACGTCACGGAGCCGTACCGGTCACCACGACGGTGGCGGGGTCCGGCTGCGGCTCCTGTGGCGGCTCGGGGAACGATTTGGAGCTCGAGTGGCAGGACATGTGGCGACAGCCGACGGCGCGGGTCGGCGCCGATGGCACGCGCACCACCTACCGGTATGGGTTGCTGGGCGAGCTGCTGGAGGAAACGAGCGCGGTGAACGTTCCGGCGCTGGCCCGGACCACGCGCTACGAGTACGTGTACCCGGCAGCGGGCCGTGCACTGCTCAAGAAGACGATCTTGCCCGCGCGCGACGGCTCGTCTCCCGCGCGTGAGGTCGAGTTCTTCTACGAGGACTCCGCGCATCCCTACCTGGTCACGAAGAAGGTGGACAGGGGCTTCACCGACCTCACGGGGGATGGGGTCGTCGACACGGGCAGCGGTCAGCGCCAAGAAGTGGTGACCGAGTTCGAGTACCTGGCGAACGGCCAGATTCATCAGGTCTTGGGACCGGGAGTGGGTCAGCGAACCGAGTACACGTACTGGCCGAACGGCGACCTGCACGAGGTGAAGCGCTACACCGCGGCGAGCACGGCGTTCGTCACCACGTTTGCGGACTACAGCGCGGACGGTGGCGCACGCAGCATCACGGACGCCAACGGCGTCGAGACCACCCGGGTCCTCGATGCAGCGGGGCGTGTGACGTCCTCGACGGTCACCGTGAGCGGGTCGGTCGCCACCACGGTGCGAGCGTACGACCTGTTCGGGAATCTGACGCAGACCACGCGCCCGGAAGGGAACCACCAGACGCGCGTCTACGACGCGAAGAGCCGCCTCGAGGAGACCCAGAACGACCTCGGCGAGAACCTGCGTGCCACATGGGATGCGTACGATCGCAAGACTGAGGACTTGTACCGAGCCGGCAGCACCACGGCGCGGCGCGTGGTCTACGAGTTCGACCCGCCCGAGCCAGGCGACCAATCCACGGACAAGCGTCTTCCGCGCCGGGTGCAGGAGATCGGGCTCGACCGACCGGGTGGCGGGAACGTGACCGCAACGAGCCGCACGACCTACGACGACATGGGTCGCCGGAAGGCGACGACCGACGCCTCCGGGAAGTCCCGTGGGTTCACCTACGACGCACTGGGTCGGCTCGAGACCGTCACCGAAGGCGGTGGAACGACGACCTACGGCTACGACCGGCGCGGCAATCTCGTCTCGGTCACTGACGCCGAGACTCGGGTGACGAGCTACTCGTATGACGATTGGGGCCGCGTGGTTCGTGTCGAGAGTCCCGATTCCGGCATGACGATCTACAACTACGATCCGGCGACGGGGACCCTCGCCACGAAGAAAGACGCTCGCAACCAGCTCGCGACCTACGCCTACGATGCGCTCAACCGGATGGAGTCGATCACCTACGCGGGCCACGCAAACGAGAACGTCACCTACACCTACGACAGCCTAAGCCCGACAGGTCTGCCCTTCACGCCTGCGAACCTCACCGGCCGTCTGGCGAAGGTGGAGGATGCGGCCGGCACGACGATCTTCTCCTACGACGAAGCGGGCCGCACCCGGAAGGTGGGGCACCTGATCACCGGAGGCCCCGCGGCCTGGAAGGTCACGGAGTATGGGTACGACAAGAACGGCAACCTGGAGACGCTGATCTACTCGTCGGGGCGCGTGCTCTCGATCGCTTACGACGCCGCGGATCGACCGGTTGCGGTCACCCTCGACGGTGAACCGATCCTTTCGAGCATGACCTACGCGCCGTTCGGCCCTCGCACGGGGTTTACCTACGGCAATGGGATCAACACCAGCCTGACTCGGGGGCTCTACTACCAGCCGGTGGCGATCCACACCTCGACCGGTGTGATCCCTGTGGACGTTCTTCGCCGCGATTATGTGCTCGACCTGAACGGCAACATCGCCTTGATCACGGATGTGCCCACCAGCGCGACCAACTCGTACACGTACGATCCCTTCAATCGCCTCGAATCCGGCACGCAGGGCATCGGTGCCTTCGGTGCTTTTGACTACGACTACGACCTCACGGGGAACCGCACCCAGAAGGTCGAGGGCGGGGCCACGGATCCGTACGCTTACGCGAACGGCACGAATCGACTCGCGGCCACCGTGGGTCTCGGGTACAGCTACGACGCCATGGGCTCGACGACAGCGATCACCGCGCCGAGCGGCGCGGGCCGTGCGTACCGGCTGGATCTCGATCTCTCCTACAACGCATCGGCGCGTACCACGTCGGCCAGCCGAAACGGCGTCCGCTTCGAGTACGGCTACGACTACCAATCACGGCGGGTTCTCAAGACCGGCCAGGTCGATCCCGACGATCCCACCGGCTCGCAGCGCACCGCGCGGGTCTTCATCCACGATCTTGCGGGCAACATCCTCGAAGAGCTGAACGCTGAGGGCGAGGTGATCGCCGAGTACGTCTACGTCGGTGGCGAGCGCGTCCTCAAGGTGGCCCTCGTCCCGACGGCCGACGCCGATGGCGATGGGATGACGAACCTCTACGAAGAGAAGTACAACCTCGACCCGTTGTGGAGCGGTGACGCTGACGACGATCCCGACGGGGACGACCTCACGAACATCGAGGAGTCCCAGCTCCCGCATCCGACGGACCCGTTCCAAGCGGACACCGATCACGACGGCTATACGGAGCCCGAGGAGCTCGGTGCAGGCACCGATCCCGCCGATGCGGCCTCCCATCCCGGCGTGGGTGGTGTGATCGCGATCTACGAAGACAAGGACTGCGACAAGGTCTACCAAGCGAGCCGCGGCGATCACGCCATCACGAGCACGATTCTGGCCACCGGCTCCTTCAGCACGCCCGACTGCGTCACGATCTTCACGACCGGCAATCTCGTCGCCCCAACGGTTTCGATCGCGGCGGACCGTGGCATCACGGTCTGGGGCTCCATCCACGCGACCGACTCGGGCGGCGCAGGGCTCTCCCTCAGCTCCCTTGGTGCCAGCGGTTGGCTTGATCTCTCGGGTGCGGTGCTGACGTCGGATGCCTCGAATCTCATCCTCCACACCACCGGCAACATCTGGCTCACGAATGCGCGACTCACGGCGCCTTCGTTGGTCCAGGTCACATCGAATCTCGGGCTCATCTCCGGTGTGAACGTGCAGATCGCCGCCACCAGCACCACCGCCGGCGACGTGACGATCACCGCACCAGGCCGGATCACGCTCTCCGGCGCCACTCTCGAAGCACGCACCAACGTTGCCATCACGTCCACGGCTTCGGATGTGGTGTTGGCCAGTGCGACGCTCACCCGGCCGAGTGCAGGCAGCGGGCCAATCGTCTCGGTCTCCGCCAACAACGGCGAGGGCACCATCGACATTCGAGGTGCCACCGTGGACGACCCGAACGCCTCCTACACCGGACATCTGATCGGCAACGGCAACCCGCCCTCAACCGCCTATCCGATCTTCGATCCCACCCAGGCGATCCCGGCGGGCATGAACCCGAAGCGCGTGACGGTCGCGGACTTCAACCACGACACGTACCCGGATCTGGCGCTTGCCCTCACGGGCACCTATCTCTACGCCGAGCCGGGCAGTGACGACGGCAGCCTGCTGGTGCTGCTCGGGGATGCGCAAGGCAAGCTCCGCCCGTTCGCGCGATTCGACAACGTGGGGCGTGGCCCCACCGAGATCGCGACGGCCGACTTCAACAACGACGGCCATGCCGATCTGGTGCTCACGCGGGCCGGAAACGTGCTCGCGACCCCGCCGGGGACCGACAACGGTGGGGTGGTGATCTATCTTGGGGACGGCACCGGCAGCTTCTCGAAAGCGGCAAGCTACACCTCCGGCCAGGCGCCCGGCGCGGTCGTCACGGGCGACTGGAATGGTGACGGCAAGACCGACCTAGCGGTGGCCCGCAGCGGCCTTGTCTTGCTCTTCGGCCCGAACGGGCCGGTGTTCGGAAACGTCGCGCTCCAGAACACCCTGGAGATCTTCCGCGGTCGGGGCAACGGCACCTTCAGCCGTGCCGGGACGTACGTCGTCGGCACGGCTCCCCAGGACCTCACCACGGGCGACTTCAACGGGGACGGGAAAGCAGACCTCGCGGTGGCGTGTCTCGGCGACGTGTTCGTGGGCGGCTCGGACCCGGGCGCGGTGCGGGTGCTGCTCGGTTTCGGCACGGGTGCCTTCACGGCGCAAGCGCCGATCGCCGTGGGTGAGAGCCCGTTTGCAATCCAGGCGCTTCACCTCAACGCCGGCACCGGCACGGGCGAGGACGCCTTTCTGGATCTCGCGGTGGGCCGCGCTTTCACGACCTCGAAGGTGACGACCCTGGCGGGCGACGGCGCGGGTGGTTTCGCGGTAACCGGCGACTTGGACGTCCCTGGCATCCCGTTCTCGCTCGGCTTGGGCGACCTGAACGAGGACAGCCGCACCGACCTATTGGTGACCGGGAGCGTCACGTCGTCGTTCTCGATCCTCTTCGCCACGGGTGGAACGACGCTCTCGGCCCCCTCGGTGGTGAACGACGGAGACTTCCCGCGCTCGCTCGCGGCAGCAGACTTCGATCGCGATGGGCACCTGGACGTGGCCGTGATGGACGACGGCTCGGACGTGGTGCGGGTCTACCCCGGCAAGGGGAACGGGACGTTCAAGCAGATCCGGGAGTTCGTGTCGGCTGCCTCGCCGATCGCGGTGGTGCACGGGCGCTGGAACGGGGATCTCTTCGGCGACGTGGCGACGTTCAACGCCGCCACCGGGCAGGTGCTTGCGGTCGTGGGGGACGGGAACGGGAACTTCTTTCAAACGGCAACACTGGCAGCGAATGCGGATGTGGCGCACCTGGCTGCGGCTGATCTGAACGGCGACCAACAGGCCGACCTGGTGTGGTCTGCGTCGGCCGGCGGCGGGGTGCGAGTCGCGTACGGTAACGGCGACGGTACCTTCCAGGCGCCGACCACGGTCTCGATCCCAGGGGTCGGCCCGATCTTCGTGGAGGCGGGGGCCTTCACGTTCGGGGACGCGGTGCCGGATCTCGCGATCGTGGGCATCGACGGCTCGTCCCACCTGGTGTTGGCGCTGGCTCCGGGGAACGGCGACGGCACCCTCCAGACGCCGAGCGTCTTGGATCTCGGGGTGTACGCGTCCTCCGATCCTCCGACTGCACTCGGGACGGGAGACATCGACGGTGATGGTCGCATCGACTATGCGCTCGCCTTCGAGCAGGGCACGGTGCGGCTGGCGCTCGGGGCCAACACGTCGGACCTCATCGGGGGAGGGTCGGTGACGATCGCGGCCGGTCGCTATCCGCGGGCCGTGGTGCTCGCCGACCTGGACGGGGACGGCGACCGCGATCTCGCGACGGCCAACTCAGGGATCGTTTACGTGTCGGGGGCGATGAACCAGGTCGATCCCGCTGGCCGGATCTCCGTCTTCTTCAACACGGGTGGCGGTGTGTTCGGTGCCGATCATCCACAGGCCGTGGGCAGTTTCCCGACATCGCTGAGCTCCGGTGACCTCAACGGGGACGGATACGCGGACCTCTCGGTGACGCACCTGGCCGACTTCCGGCCGGGATACACCCCCCAGAAGGAAGGGATTGAAGTGCTAATCTCGAACGCCCAGGGCGGGTTCTCGGCTGCACAGGAGACGGTGGTGGGGTACGCTCCGTTTGCGCACGTCGTGCTCGATGTCAACGGAGACGGGTTGAACGATGCCGTGGTGGCGGACGCGGCGAGCAACGCCGTGACCGTGCTGCAGAACTACCTGAGCGTGGCGGCGAACACGCGCGTGGCACCGAAGGTAATGTTCGCGAAGTGGCGGGCCGCTCCATCGACTGAGCGGCCGGCAGTTCGGGTGGCGACGAGCGATCCGGCGGCAGCGCCGCTGCTCCTCGCGCAATCGAGTGGCGGCCCAGGCGCGAGCGCGCTGCCGGCCGGGTATGCGGCCTATTGGTACCACAACGACCACCTGGCCACCCCGCAGGCGATGACCGATCAGGCGGGATTGGTCGTGTGGGCCGGCGACTACAAACCTTTCGGCGAGGTTACGACTCCGGTCGAGCAGGTGGTGAACAACTTCCGGTTCCCGGGGCAGTACGAGGATGGGGAGACGGAGACGAACTACAACTGGCATCGACAGCTCGATCTGAGGTCCGGTGTATATCTATCCGTTGACCCGCTATTGCGTCGCACAATGGATCCCTATCGATATGCCGAACAGAATTCAATCCGATTCACAGATCGAGACGGGCTCTTATGCTCATTTACGGTTGGCTGCGTCGACTGGGATCCGCCAGGATCTGGTGCCGATGAAGCAAGTCAAATAGCAGGTGAGGTGTGCGAGGGTGCGTGCAAGGCGAAGCAGCACAAGAAGTGCAAGTACATCTACCCGGGAGAAGCCTGCAACGAGGGTACTTGTGAAAATGGCACGGTGTACGTGGATGATGAAGCCACTGATGGAGATCAGGATAAGTTAACTTGTGTCCTTGCTAACGAGTATTGTGAGCTCGATACGCCAGACGACTGTTGGGGGGCGCGAGCACAGTACGAATGCAAGAAAAGGAAGGGGCAAGACACGGCGGACCTCTGGTGCGACTCGTGGGCTGGGGGGAGATGCTCGGATACCAGGCCGACCGACTCGCCGCCTGAGTGTAAAGGGGGATGTTCCTGATGGTCGAGCACTCTTGATCAAAGAGAGTTGTCAGTGCCCACAACGACCACGGCGATCACTTCGTATAATGATCAAGAAACCAAGGGAATGGCGTGAGTCCATCAGGCGTGCTTGTTTCGGTGCATGCATGTTTGGCGGCTTGGGAGCGCTCTTAGGTTGCTGGGCGGCCTACTTGGTGTGGCGTCCGAGTTACTTTGGCGATGCAAGTGCTTATGCTCTTCGCGGCCGTGAATGGGCAAGGCTCGGAACGATATTGGGCCTTGGATCAGGCATCCCGTTCATCGTGTTGGCAGAAGTTACACGGACCTCTTGGCGGTCTGTCTTAGCACGCGCGCGCTGGCGGAGGTCGGCGGCTCTGGGAACGCTGTTGATTGCTGCCTGTCTATTGGTGTCAGTTCTGCTGGACTATTCGAATTACGGGCGCATGGCGGAGACGTTCTTCGGGCTGGCATTGGGGCCTGGGGCCGCGGCGATCTCGGTGATTGAGTTGGGAACGCGGCGGCCGGTCGAGCTGCGATCGGTATTTCAGACTGCTTCAATTGTCGCGGGCTATGTTACCTGGGTACTACTGGCTCACGTTGTACTCGTTGGAATTAGTGCCTGTGGTTTCATTCGAGCATCGTGGGGAAGGTCGACTTAGCACGTTGGCTAGCAGCCACAACGGCGATGTTGCGCGTGCGAGCCGGGTCGCCGGCTGGGATTGATGACGGATGGGATTATTCTTCAGGATCAGCCAAGCGGAGGCCAGTAACTGAGCGAATGAATTCAAAACGACAGGTTCACTTGCTCGGCCAGGGATAGCTTCACTTCAAGATTGGGGTACCGGTTGCGGTTGACGCTGACCGCAACGCGCTAACCAGCCGCGTGGTTCAGCGCGTGTCGAGGCAAAGCGGGTGTTGGATTCATGAAAGCGGTAAGCTCGCAACTTCAGGGGTTCGTTGCTTTCGCGGACATGAAGTGCGCAGGGGCTGCGAGGGCAGGGGGTTTGTCGTGCGTGGGCGTCAGGTGGGGTGGAAGCGGGGTTGGAAGAGGACTAGCTCGGGGCCTTCGGCAACGCGGGCGTGGTAACTGACGGTGAGGACGGCGGCGTCGCCGGTGCCGACGGCGACGGCGAGCTTGTCTTCGTCGCGGGCGATGGCGAGGTGCGCCAGGATCGCGCCGTCGCCGTAGATGGTCACCGTGCCGAGGGCGGGGCGGTCGACGGCGCGTCCTTTGGATGCGAACGAGACCAGGCGATCGAGGCGTGCCGTGAAGCGGCTTGCGTCGTCGGGGACGGCGAAGCTGAGGGTGCCGGTCTTGCGAAGCACCGCTTGATCGCCTTCGAGGACTACGGGCGGGTCAGTTTCGGTGATGCCTTCCCCGCGCGGCACGTTGACGCACAGGATCTTGGGGCCGCTCCAGATGCCGCTGGGGACGAGGAGCGACGGCGAATCCAGCGGCACGCCACACGCGGTGGCGGCGGTTACGAGCTCAGGCGATTCGGCGAGGGCGGGGCAATCCACGAGGTCGCCGTCGCGGGTCAGGAAGTAGCCGTTGGGGCCGCAGTCTTCGGGGCTGGAAACGGTGCGCTCGGTCTCGAGCGCGACCGCTGCACCGCACAAGCCGGAGAGTGGTGTGAGTCCGCTCGCAGGCATCATGAATGCGATGGCGCGATCGCGCTCGTCGAGGCCGAGCGGAAACAGCGTGGCGGGCTGATGGTGCAAGCAATCGTTGGACGCGAGCGCGTCGAGCAGCCGCCGTGAATCACGAAGCTCCCACTCGCGGCTGATGAAGCCGCGTAGCTCGACGTAGCCGAAGGAGCCGAGGACCAGCGCCAGCAGCGCGAGCGCTGGCCCGCTCTCGGCGAGCGCCGCGCGCGGGAGGAGCCTCGCCAGGTCCGCCACCGCCCACGCCGCCAGCGCGCCGGTGGCCACGTAGAGCAGCGGGAAATGGTACGTGTCCGGCGATGGATGAAAGAGCCCCGGCAGCACCGACACGATCGTGAGCGCCACCAAGATCCGCCACGGCGGCGAGAACCGCGTGCGGATGCCCAGGGTCACGGCGGCAATCAGACCTACGAGCAGCGCCGTCGACTCGTGATCGGCCATCTGCACGAGATGGCGTGCGAACAGCGCCGGCGGCAGCGCCATCGCGAATGGCCGGTCCGGGTCGCGCGAGTAGAGCACCAGGAAAACTACGACCACCCCCGCGGCCGCCAGCACCGGCCACCAGTTCCGCGGTCGTCGCCCGACCCGAACCGCGAACACCACCGCGAGCGCCGCCGGCACACCCACTCCGACTTCGAAGCTCGCCAGCGCGAGGACGCTCGCTGCTACGCACGCCATGCCGGCGCGCCATCCGCCGCGACTCGTGAAGCGCTCCGAAGCGATGAGGGCGAGTACCGCGAAGAGAACGCAGAGCTGCGATGACCACCACGACACCCAGGTGGCCATGATCGCGATCCGCGGGCTCGTCACGTAGAGCACACCCGCCAGCGCACCGGCGAGCCGCGAGCGCACGAGCACGTTCACCCACGTGGCGGCGGCGATCCCGGTGGCAATGACGAGCGCCACGCACACCAGCCGCGACGGCAGACGCGCTCCCAGCCCCAGCGATCCCACCGCCAGCGACAAGAGCTTCTGAAGCGGGCGAAAGCGGCCGACCACCTGACCGTTCGCGAGGTCCGTGAAGAGGCGGCCGAGGTCGACGGGATCGAAGAGCCAGGTGTAGTCATCGCGCCACCAGCCGAGCGCCAGCGACGGCGCGTACGCCACCGCGCCGGCGAGCACGACCGCCGCAATCGCCCCAGCGCCGAGAGGGGGCTCGGGTACACCTCGCGAGGCGGCTGCGTTCACGCGTGCGCTCGTCGCGCGGGCGAGAAGGACTGCGTGCGCATGATTCGCCGGGTCGTTCCCTGAGAGCGGTGGGTGTCGAGGGTGGCCGAGAGCGGGTGTGCGCGGGTTCGCGGCGCAGCCGCCGCACGCACGTGACCGTCCCTACGTTGCACGATCCCCGCGACTACTGGAAGATCGGCGCCCGTGTGGATCGAGCGATTGGGCCGCGCCCTCGAAGGATGCGGGCGCGCGCCAGCGCGTCTCGGCGCGCGACTGCCCGCGCGCACGTTGCTCGCAGCGGCGCTGCTCGTCGGCCTCGTCCTCCGTGTGCTCGCGATTCGAGGCATCCCAACCAGCGCGCATGAGGCCCACTATCTCCGTGATGCACACGCGGTTCTCGAGCGCGGGATCCCCGACGGTCTGCGCGGCTCGGTGCACGGCTGGCTCGCCACACTCGCCCACGCGGAGGCGTTGCGGCATTGGCCCGGCGCAAGCGAGCGCGACCTCCGCTGGATCCAGCTCGGCTTCGCGATGCTCGGATTCGCAGCGGTGTGGGAGATGGCGCGAGCGGCTGCCGGCGAGCGCGTGGCGGCGTTTGCGGTGGCCGTGCACGCGTTCACACCGAATGCGGTCTTCTACGCGGCGTCGGCAGAGCCTTATGCCGCGCATCTGCTGCTCGTCACGCTGAACACGGCGGCCTATGTCGCGTTCGTGCGAGAGCTGTCGCTGGCTCGCGGTGCCGCGCTCGCGCTCGCGACCGCCGTGGCGGCGCTCCACCATCCCGTGGCGCTGGTGAATGCAGCGGCGCTTGGTGCCCACGCGCTGATCGCCGGTGATGCTTCGCCACGCGCGCGTGTGCGACGGCTCGTCCCGCTCGCGATCGGACTCGTGGCAGCCACACCGATGCTCGCTGCCGGTCAGCCGGGTCACGTCCAGAACTGGATCGGCGCCGTCATTCCCTACTTTTTCTCGATCGACGTAGTGGGATCGATCGTGGTGTTCCTGGTGCTCTGGGACGCCTGCGCAGACGTTTTCGAGCCCACGTGGCGCGAAGTGCTGCCCTGGGCTTTCGTGCTGCCGGTGCTTTTCTGGCTACCGTACGGGCGTCTGCAATACCTGCTGCCGGGATGCGTGCCGATGGCGATCGTGCTGGGTGCAGCGCTCACCCGCGCCGCACGTCCGCGGGTGGTGGGCGCGATGCTCGTCTTCGTCGGCGCCAACGCGGTCTCCGCGATCGTTCATTGGGTGAGCGTCGCGACGAGCGCCGGAGGCTGAGCGTGGAACGATTCGATCCCAGCGCTCACGCCAACTACCTGACCGCGTTGGTCCTCGTCGGCATCGCCCTCGAGCGCCTGGTACCCGCGCCGAACACGGCCGCGCTTGGTCGTATCGTCGGCATCGTGCGCACGCTCGAGCGGTGGATCGCCCTGCGCATCGCGTTTCTCCGCAATCGCTCGAAGGTGTGGACGGAGCTTGCGCTCGTCGCGTCGGCGATCGTTCTGCGCTCGGTCGTGTTCGTGATCGTTCACGTGTTCCTGCCCGGCTGACGAGGTGCGGAACGGTCGACCACGGATCTCTAGCCAGTCGAGGCGCAGCGGCACGTTTCCAGGATCTTCCACCTCCATGTGCATTCGCTGCGTACCCGCGGCCGAGCCGCCGGCCCCGGTACCGACGATGTCGAAGCGCATCGACACGACCCGATACGCGCCTTGGCCCGGTAGATCTGCGGCGGCGTAGCTTCGCTCGGTGAGCACGGTTCCGGTGTAGGCGTCACGGACCAGCAATCGCACGGCGTACCCGGTGGGAGCGGATTCCATCGCCCCGGGCGCCGCGGCAACCCGCAGCCGCAACTTGTAGCGCCCGGGCGCGAGATCGCTGGTCCAGCGAACGGGGATTGGCGATCCCCACCACGATGCGCGCACGGCACTTCCCGACGCCGCCGGATCGATGCGATTCCGCGCCAGACACGTCCCGTGCGCCGTGACAGCCCGCGCAGCGCCGGACGGAAGCTGCTCGGCTTCTCGCCGCTGGCAGTCGGTGAGGCAGCGATCGAGCTGCGCCTCCTCCAAGCCGCCCCGCTCGAGGACGCTGACACCGCCCCATTGGGCGACGCGACGGAATCCATTGCTACGCAGCCGAGCGAGCGTCCGCGTCAGCTCCCGATCGGGCAGCGGCGGCGCCCGCGGGAACGCCGGCGCCATCACCACCCACGAGGCGTCGCGGGCATCGGGGAAGAGCGTGAGCGCGGAGCGTCCGGCGAACGCGAGCAGGAATGGGTACTGAGCGCTGACCGCCGCATCGGCTGGGATGCGCGCGAAGAGTCGCTCGATCTGCCGCGACCACGTGCGGTGGAAGCGGAAGTAGCTCGCGACATACGCCGCGTCGAGAAGGCCGCCCTCGGTTCCGTGTTCGGAGGTGATGCGCGCTCCCTCGAAACAGCGCGGCTCGGCGAGCACCGTCCATGCCGCGCCGCCGACGTTGAGCGCTGTCAGCGTGGCCACGGCAAACGGAACCGCACGCCGCGCCCCGAGCGGAGTGAGTGCCGTGGAGACCGACGCGCGCCGTGCCACCCAGCAGTCGAGTCTCAGCGCCGCGCGCGCCAACGCCGCTGCGGCAAACGGGTACGCCGGCGCCCAATACCAGTTGCTGATCGACGAGACGTGCGGCGCGGAAGCGAGCGCGATCTCCAGGTACTGCGACGCTGGTACGAGCAGGTAGCCAGGCGCCAGGAGCGGCAGAAAGCCGACGCCCGCGAGGTAGCGCAGAAAGAAGTCACCGGCATCGCCGGCGGCCAGAATCCGCGCGAGTGTCGCGAGCGGGTGCGCGAGCACGTGCATCGCCACTTCGCCATAGCTTCGACCGAGCGCGCGAAACCACGGGAAGCCCAGGCCGCCCTGCCCAGGTGTGGCGCCGAAGTGCGGCATCACCACTTCCGTGATCAGCGCGAATCCACCCACACCCGCAAGCAACGGAAATCCGAGCCAGAAGCCACGCCGCCGCTCGAGGAGTGCAGGTAGCACGAAACCCGCGACCACCAGCGGGATGTCTTCTTTGCAACCAGCCGCAAGCAAGCAGGCGACGGCAAAAGCGGTACGACGCCGGCGCTCGAAGGCGTCGATTGCGAGCGCCAGCAACAACGCCGCGATGACCGTCTCGCGGATGCCCTGATTCGCCAGGCGAATCGAGAGCGGATTGAACAGCAACGCAGCGACGACCGCCCGACCCAACAACCGCTCGCCACCATGACGGAGGACGATGCGGTACGCCACGAGCGCGGCGGCGACGATGGCGGCGATCGGAAACGTGCCGATCAACACCCGCGGCGGGACGATCGCGGCGAGGGGCGCGAGGAGCGCGTAGATCGGCGCAAAGTGCTGCTGACCGAGGAATCGCGTCGAGTGGTAGATCGACTCGGCGAAGCGGTGCTCGTGCCAGAGCGAATGCATGAGCTGAAGGAAGAGCGCCTGATCTTGTGTGGCGTGGAGGTACGTGAACGTCCACAGCCGAGCGCCCTGGATACAGCCCGCGAGCGCAGCGAAACCGAGCGCGAAGCCGAGCACCCACGGATCGACGTGCGCGAGGCGCGCTGCCCACGCTCGGATGGCGGCGAGCGGTGACGCCACGGGAAAGGCGAGTCGCGCCGGCCCGAGGGCCGACGTGCGATCGAGCGAAGTCTGGGCGAGCGACATCTCGCGTCTCCTGCGCACGGAATCGAGGCCGTGAGGCCCGCGCGGGAGAGCGAGCGCGGCGCGCAGATCGGGCGCGCAGCGGTTCGCCGCGGGTACTGACGACTACGGGGTACGACGATTTTTCCGATGAGTGGCGGTGCCGGGAGGGCGCCGCCGCGAACGAGGATACTCGGACCTCGACCGCTGGCAAGCCCGGATTCAGCCGAAGCCCGCGCCGTTCGGGTCGCGCTCTGCGCCCTGCGAGGTGCCGCTCTCGGTCCGGCGCGGCGGCAGGCCGCTCCAGCGGGCTTGGTTGCGCACCGCGCGCAGGAAGAAATCGAGCAGCAGCATGTGGCGGCGCATCGTCCGGTCGTAGCGGTGCGGCTTGAGCGGATTGAAGACGCCCACGCCGCCTCCCGCGAAGAGCTGCCGCGGGTCTTTGCGAACCCAGGCCCACGAGCCGATCTCGAGTGTCCATGGCACGAACACGCGCTCGGCGTAGGTGGCGCGCTGCCGATCGTAGAGGTGATCCCAGAGATCGCCCGCGGTGGTGTACGCGTCGCTCTGCGGCTCGATCCGGTACACGTGGTACGGGTACGTCCGGTAGAGGAGATCGGCCAGGGCGGACACCTGCCGAAGCGATGGAAACGGCGCGTCCGACTTGGCGTACGGGAACCACAGCCGATCGGTCATGCCGAAGCCCGAGTGCACGTCGAGGGTCAACGCCGCGCGTGCTGGAAAGATCTCTCGCTCGACCAGCTCGCCGAGCGCCCGCGATTCGACCTCGAGCTCGCCAGGCTTGCCACGGTACCAAGGCAGATGGCGCGAGATGCGGTGTCCGCCCACCAGAAACGGCGTGCGGACTTCGGCATCGACCGGAGAGTTGCGCATGAGATCGACGCCGCGTGGATTGGAACGGCGCCGCAGCCACATGCCGCCGGGGTTCACGAGGGGAACCGCAACGATCCGGCATTTGCGGAGCGCGCGCCGCGCGTCTTTGTCCCAGCGCAGCCGCTCCACCAGGCTTTCGAGGAACGACAGCACCACGTGACTGCCGATTCGCTCCAGCCCGTGGACGCCGCCGAAGAGTCCCAGCACCGAGCGCTCGCGATCCTCGGTACCGAGGTGACACGCATACAGCGGGAACGAGCGGTCTCCGCAAGTGACCGTGGCCAGCGTTTCGAGACGAATCAGGTCGGACGCCGCTGCTGCGAGCGCTTCGAGCCGGTCCTGCTCGGGAAGCGAGCCACGGGCGAGCAGCTCGCGAATCGACGTGAACGAGCGCGGTCGCGCGAGCGCGTCCACCCACCCGCGCTCGGTCACGACGAGCGCTCTCGCCGTGCGCTTACGGCTGCCCCGTCAACCGGCGCGTGGGCGCGGTCGGCAGCCAGCCAGAAGCGTCGTCGTGCTGCGGGCGCGTGTGAAGCCACGCCTACCAGCTACCTGTTTCGCGTGAGGACTGCGTGTCGGCCGGGTGACAGCGATCGCGTACGCGCCGGTCGCGAGCCGCTGCGACCGGCTCAGATCGATTTTTGCCGATCGTCCCGATCGGGCGATTTTTCCTCGAGCGGGGTCGCGCGCTGACCGGCCTTGCAACGCTCGAACGCTTCCCGGCTGCGCCATACACTCAGCTCCGGCTCGCCGAGCCGCTCGATCACCTCGCGCGTGGTGGTCGCATCACCCGCTTCGCACGCGTAGTACGCGAAGGCATTGCGGTTCCACGCGTCCGGGAACGTGCGCTCCATGTCGAGGAATCCTTGGCGCATCTTTCGCCAATCGATCTCGCCGTTGCGCAGTGGCTCGATGCCCACGCTCTGCAACACCGTCCAGTAGATCCGCGCGTAGAGCTCGTAGCCGAGACGATCCTTGGTTCGCGCCACCGATTGCTCGACGAAATCTGCCAGGTCGCCGGGTGCACCGTGCCAGCGCGGCAGCATGTAGTTCGCCTTCTCGAAGTAGTAGTTGAGGAAGTCGGGCTCCTGAGATACGGCCGCGTCGAATGCGCGATCGTAGGCGTCCACGTCCCAGCCTTCGGCCTTGGCGACCAGCAGCATCACCCAGTGCCAGATCGGACAGCGAGACGCAACATCGCGACTCGCGTTCAAAATCTCGTGAGCCTTCGTGACGCGCTCATGAAAGTTCTTCCACCCTTCCTCGGTCACGGTGTTCGCGAACCCCCGCCCCCGCGCCTTCCATCCGTACTCGAGCCAGTAGAAGGCGAGCGCAACGTGCGGCGTGGGCGAGCTCGGTGATTGCTTGCGCCAGGCTTCGAGCAACTCTCGCGTGCGCGCCCAGCGCCCCTCGTCGGCCTTGCTCGCTGGCATCAGGCCGTCGTAGAGCGAGCCGATCTTCCAGCGGCCGTCGCTGAAACGTGCTTTCACTCGGCGCAGCTGCTCGGCCTCCGCGTCCAACGCATCGAACTCGCTCGCGAGGAGATGGCTTTGCGCGCGGGCGGTGATCTGGTCCACCTCGAGCGCGGCGCTCGTCGCGGCGACAGCGCGAGGATTGTTGGCGAGCACGAACGCGACGAGAGCGGTGGCGGTGGCCACGAATGTCTTGAACGATGCGGCCGTCATCATCGTCCCCTCGTGTGTGCGCTCGGGAGCGCGCCGGTGAACCGTGTTGGCGGGAGTGTTGCGGCAGACCATCAAAACATCAGGTCTTGGGCGTAGATATAGGTTGGCGCGAGCTGGCCTTGGAGCCAGGAGACATCTGGACCGTCCACGGGGCTCGAATAGTTGTAGAGACGAAATGTGCGCTTGCCGCGCGGGACCACGCTCGGGAAGCAGGTATCGCCTTTCGACGGCAGGTCTTCGAGGAAGCTCACGGTGAGCGCATCACCGTCCACGCTCCACACCGAGCAGCGCTTGGGATGGAACCAGTAATCCAGCTCGTAGACGCCCCATTTCAGGATTTCGCTGGGTAGATCGTCGCGGCCGAGATCGTAGTTGCCGGTGTCGGTCAGGTTGCGACGGCCGATTAGATAGAGCTCCTCGCCCACGCGAAAGAGCAGGGGTGAGTCGTATTTCTTGGGGTCGAGGTTGCAAGTCCAGCTCGTGATGTCGGCCGCAGGCGCACGGCAGATCTTGGATCCGAAGCCGTCTTGATCGCCTTCTTCGTTCCGCACGACGGCGTAGAGATTGCCGCCGCGGTCGAACTCGATGGTGGTCTCCGAGGTGCCACCTTCGAGCACGATGGGCTTCGCGGGATTGAACGGCCGCCAGGTGAGCCCGTCATCGGTGGTGAGCAACCACACCTGAATCGGATCGCCCGAGAAGTTGTAGATGTTGTCGCCACCGGTGTAGCCGACCAGGAGCGGAACTCCCTGGTGGATCTTCGTGCGCCACGGGATGAACGTGTCCTCGAAGCTACGCACCGGTTCCGTCCAGTTTCCGGCGGCCACGCGCTGGGTCACGTACATCCCACCGGGCACGAACGTGAGCGGGTTCTCACCGAGCTGCGCGAAGTAAAGGAAGAGCTCGCCATTCCAGGACAGAAAGCGCGGCTCGCGAAGGTCGCTCCTCATCTGGAACGTGGCTTCGTAGCTCCAGGTGACCTCGTCGGTGGTGCTGAGGACGTAGAGCGTGGTCGCGGGCGACGCGAAGTGGGACGGCGCCGTGCGGAACGCGAGGAACAAGCGCCCGTCGTGATCGACGATGTCGAGGTTGTTGTTGGAGGTCTGATCCTGGACCTCGGGCGGTAATCCCGCGCTCGGCACCACCTGCGCGAGCGGTCCGAGTGTGGGCGTGACCGGCCCCGAGGACGACGAGCTCGAGTCGCCGCAGGCTGCGAAACTCGCGAGTATGAGCGAAGCGATCAGCGCGCGGACGCGCTCGTACCGGAATGGGACGCGCATGCGTGCGGCCGATCTCCCAGAAGCACCGTCGGCGACGGTGCGCAAGAAGGCTCAGTCGATGATCGGGACAGACGACGTCCAGCGTTCTACACCACCGGTCTCGAACGTGTCCGCGAAGATCCAGTTGAGCGCGACGAAATGGGTCTCGACCTCGTTTTGCGTGAGCGCTCGGTCGTAGAGCGCGACCTCGTCCAAGGATCCCACGAAGTACCGGGAGGACTCGAAGTCGCGTGCCCGGTTCACGCGGAACGCAGTCGATCCGACGTTGGGCGTGCTGCCGTTGCAACAGAGGTTGGGGTCGGCGACCAACGACCCCGAAACGTCGACGCCGTCGATGTAGACCACCGTGCCCTGCAAGTCCGTGCCGCCGCCCGTTCGCACCCAAACGAAATGGTGCCAATACCCGCGCGGCATCGAGCCGGAGGGCGATTGCAGGCCGCCGTTGTAGAAACCGGCGTACGCTTCGTCGGCCTCGTAGTGGCTGAACGCGAAGTAGACCGAGCGCGCGGTGGGGCTCGCGTCGCTCGGGCCCCAGTGCAGGAGCGGCGCCCACAGTGCGGCGCTGCCGCTGTACGGGACGAAGAGCACGGCCTCCGCGCTGAACGAGGGATTGCCGGTGAAGGCGGCGGGCGCCGTCGTCAGGGACTCGAGATAGTCGTTGGCGTCATCGAAGCTCACGGCGTTGTCGCCGGTCCACGTCGGGGTCGAGCGGCTCACGGTGCCGTTGTAGACGGCATCGAACGTGCTGCCGAGCGAGCCGTGATTGATTGCATTCCCGGTTGCCTCGTCCAAACGGTAATGGAGCGCAGGCGCGCTGGCGGAGACCGCATCGTGGAAGTCGCTCGACGCCGCACGTCCACGGGGGGCGCCAACTACGAATGCGAGGACGACGCCGCACGCGATGACGGCCGGTCCCGATCGTCGTCTCATTCCTTCGCCCTCCCTCGTTCGCTCAGGTTACGCACCGGCCGGTTCGACTCGCAACGCAATCGGCACGCGTGCAACCCGCTCTGGTGTCCGCGAGCGCTACGCGCGCCACGCGTGGCCTCGTACGCCCCCATTTTGATCGCGTCGAGGTCAGGTGCGGTCTGGGCGATCGAGGTGAAGGCAATGCGCCGGCTGCGTGAGGAAACGCTCTCGGGGATGGGCGCGTAGCTGAGCGCGTTCCGAAGATTCACTGCCGATGGGTCGTCTATCTCGGCGATCGCTGCCACCGATTCGAGGGCTACGAAGCCTTTCCCTTGGTGGCGTTCGCGACGAACCTGTGAAGCGCCTCACCCGAAGTCGAGGCGGATTCCAGTGCGGCCGGTGAGGGGTGGGGCGCCGCCGGCGCCGCCGTGGTCGGTGTAGCGGGCTTCGACCACCAGGAAGATGTCGCCGATGCCCAGGTCGTGATCGCTAGGCGAGCCCACGGTGAGCGTCGCTTCGCAGCCCTGAAGCACTTGCTCAGGGTGCGAGTGGGTGTTGTGGCCGAGGCGGATGTCCCACTCGATGGCGGCGCAGTCGACCGTGCCTTCCTCGACGTCGCTTGCGCTCGCGCGCAGGGTGACGTTGCTGTTGGCGGGGACGCGCGCACCGTCGGTGGGCTCGAGGATCGTGACGGTGGGCGTGGTGTTGCCAGCGATCACGTTCACCACCGTGGGGAAGCTCGTGTGGCCGCGATCATCGAGAACGGTGAGTGTGACCGGGTACTCGCCGTTCCGATCGAATGCGCGATCGACCTCCAGGCCCGTGGCGTCGGTGCGGCCGTCGCCGTCGAAGTCCCAGCGCATCTCGGCGAGCGCCACGTGCGCGCCGCGGGCACGTGAGTTGGCTGCGGAGAAACGGACCGAGAGCGGTGTTGCGCCCGACGTCCGTGAGGCAGTGATCGCGGCCACGGGCGTGAGCGCGCCGCTGCTCGAGTACTCGATCCGGCTCACGCCGGCGTCCGAGTTGGCGCTCAAGAGCCCGGTGCCGAACTCGAGGACGTAGAGCGCGCCATCCGGCCCGACCTCGAAGTCGACGGGCTTCGCAAACGTTTCGAACGGTAAGAGGCGTTCGATTCGTTGCAGGTTGCCGCGCCGGTCCACCTGAAGCGTGGCCACGGTGCCGCGCGTCCAGTCCGACATGACGAGTCGCCCTTCGAGATCGCTCGGGAGCGCGAAGGGTGCGCGTCCGCTCGGCCGCCGGTAGACCGTGCCGGCGATCGCCGTGCGGCCGTCGATGCCGACGGTGGGCTCTCCATCTCGCCCTTCGTCGGCGCTGAAGCCGAGCCCGAGCGCTTCCGGGAAGTTCGTCATGTAGTCGTAGGCGAGCAGCGCCGGCACCATCTCCGCACACGAGAACGACTCGCCGAGCCGATTGCTCGCGTAGTCGAAATGGTTGTAGGGCAGGTTGTTGGCGATGCAGTGCGGCCATCCGTAGTTGCCGGGCCGATCGGCGAAATTGATCTCGTCGTAGCCGCGTGGGCCGCGCTTGGAGTCGAAGTACGCGTCCGGTCCGACGTCGCCCCAGAAGAGCCGCCCGGTCTTGGGATCGACGGCGATGCGGAACGGATTGCGCGTGCCCATCGCGAACACCTCGGGACGCCCATCCACGCCCGAAGGTGCGAAGAGGTTGCCGCGCGGGATGCTGCCGTCGGTGCGCACGCGCAGGATCTTGCCGCGCAAATCGAACGGATTCTGCGCGGTGCGCTGCGCGTCATGGCGCTCGCGCCCGGTGCGCTCGTCGAGTGGCGCGTAGCCGAGCTTCCCGAATGGATCGGTATTGTCGCCGACGGAGATGAACAGAGTGCCGTCGGGAGCGAAGGCGAGCGAGCCGCCTTCGTGGCAGCATTCGCGGTCGCTGGGAACGCGCAGGATCTCGTGCGCGCTCGCGAGGTCGAGCTTCTCGTCGTCACCCAGGCGGAAGCGCGCCACCACGTTCCAACCGGCCGGCCCCTCGGCGGGCGGCGGAGCGCCGCTCGCTTCCGAGTAGTAGAGATAGACCTCGTGGCTGCGTGCGAAGTCGGGCGCTAGCGCGAGACCCAGGAGCCCGTTCTCGGCGCGGTTGTCCACGTCGAGCTTCGCCGCTTCGGTGACCCGCCCGGTGCTCGGGTGCCAGATGCGAACTGCACCGCCGAGCTCGATGTAGATCACGCGGCCATCGGGCGTGACCGCGAGCGCCAGCGGATTCTCGGCTTCGCGTGTCAGCACCAAGCGATTCCACTCGATGTGGCCGGCGGCGAACCGGATTCCTTGCAGGAGGTGCTGCTGGAACGCCGGGTTCTGCCAGCTCGCCTTGCGATGGCCGAGGTTGGTGTAGAAGGAGCGCCCGCCGTCGAACTCCTTGGCCCACGACACCGGGTGGTTGGCGTCGTCGAACCACACCGTGCGCTCGGCGAACGAGAGCAGGATCTGGTTCTTGGCGCGCGGGTCGCGGTCGTACGAGTAGATCTCGTCCGTCCACGGAAACGACTCGGGCAGGTGGGCCGTGATCGGGTTCGTGGGCGCTTCGTTCCGCAGCGTGATGGTGATCGGCAGCGGCGGATGGCCGGTGAAATGGGCGCCCACCAGCTCGCCGTACCACGGCCAGTCGTATTCCGTGTCGGCGGCAGAGTGGACGCCAACGAAGCCGCGGCCCGAGCGCACGAAGCGCTCCACCGCGGCTTGGTCGGGGTCGTCGAGGATGTCGCCGGTGGTGTTGGCGAAGACCAGCACGTCGAAGGGTGCGAGACCGGCGTCGGTGAAGACCGCGGTGTCTTCGGTCCACGTGGAATCGATTCGCTCGTCGGCGGGTAACGACCGGAAGAATGCCTGTGCGTCGTCGATCGACGCGTGCCTGTAGCCCTCGGTTCGAGTGAAGAGCAGCACGCGGATCGGGCCGTCGTCAGAGCCGTCGTCTGTGCCTGGCGTGCTCCCGCCGCCGCACGCGGCAGCGAGCGCCAGAATCAGCGAGACCGCAATCCGGCATCGCGGAGGCGACGAATGCGGGGTGAGCGTGGGGCGCATGAAGGCTGTGGGCGGCGTAGAAGCGCGCGGATCGTGACGTTCCCTGCGGGCGCGGTCAAGGGGGCGTGTGGTAAGGAATCCGGGCGCAGGTCTGAGGTTTGCCAGCATGCCGCCGCATTCCGGAGACTCGTCGAGCAAGCCACGCGTACTGCTCGTCGACGACGATCCCAGCTTGCTCGACGTGCTGGCGATGGCGTTCGGTGACGCCGGCTAACCTGCATCCTTCACGAACGTCGCGCTGCGGCCGCGACGAAGCGCGGCCCTCGTGCGCCTTGTACGAGCGAACCGATGGAGGGCACGGGGCCTGCGGCCCCTGCTCCGTCGGC
>CAYVDO010000086.1:0-22652 GCA_964450125.1 uncultured bacterium | reverse complement strand
CTCCATCGGTTCGCTCGTACGAGACGCGTGGAGGGTCGCGCTCCGTCGCGGCCGCAGCGCGACGTTCGTGAGTGATACAGGCTAACGTACCCGCGCAACGCCTCCGTCCCGCGCGCGCGGCCTACGCCGAGAAGCCGTGACCGTCACGAAGTTCTCGGACGCCCGCCCTTCGCATCACCGAAGAAGTCGCGTAGCCGATCCAACGCGTTGCGATCGTCATGTCCGGATGCAGCGACCGGCACCGGTTCGGCAACCCCAGCCTTCCGCAACCGGTAGACCGGCTCGTGCGCAGGCGTGTCGGTCGGCTCTCGCGTCTCATCGTCAGCGGGTCTGGCCTCAGCGGTCTCGATCGAAACAACGGGGTGTTGTGAAGCGCCCACGATTCCGCGTCGCCGCCACGCCCCTCTCGGCATCCGAGGTTTCAGGCGGATGACGGGCGCGCTCGTGGGCGTCGCCACTGCCGCTGGCTCACGTCGGTCTCGCGACCGATTCGCAGACGCTCCGGCCGCGAGTTGTGTTCGACCTCGCGGTGCCTCGCCGCCATCCGAGACGAGCGTGGCCAGCAAGCCCGAGAGCTCGGCGACACCGCGAAGCTGATCGCGAAGCTGGCGACCCACGTGCGTGAGCAGCGGACGCTCGTCGCCCGCGCTCATGAGATCGTTACAGCGGCCGAGTAGCTGCCGGACGTCGTGATCGATGGTCAGGATGAGCTCGACTTCGCGCGTGTGATCCATTCGGAAAGATTTCCTCCTGACACCCAGGGTCGTGGCCGCGGCGCCCGGATTCAATACGGCGTTCTCCGTGAAATTCAGCGGAATCGCACAACCGGCACTCACTCGGATGCACTACGCCGCAGGTGCGCGCGCGGCGGCTTTCGTCCTCGGATCTCGAGAGCCGTCCAGGCTGCCAACGTCGGGCGCCGGTTTCGCATCCCGGCGCCATTCCGATGGATCCATGAAGCGAAGCGCGTGATGGTGCAGGCTCGTGGCAGCTTGCGCCAGCGCCCATGCATTCGATGCAGAAGGCGCGGATCGCTTCGCCGCGGGTCAGTCGTTTATCTTTCCTGGTGAGCCTCGATCTCCTCGGTGCCGAATCGAGCCGAGCCGTACTCCGAGCCTACGCGCGAGGCGGATCTGCGCCCTAGCCGCAGCGGCCCTGGCCGAGGACGGTCGTCGACCGCATAGGTGGGAGGAACCCCTCGATCGAAAGCGCGTTCCGGGGCCCGAGACCTAACAGCCTGCTGAAAAACTCGCCGGGGCGAGTCTTTCGAGCCTGTCGATGCTTCCTCGGGGGTCTGTTCCAGACCCCAGCCCCACGAAAAGCGCAGCTTTCGTGGGGCCCCACCCCCAAGTCGACTCGCTACGCTCATCGGCGCGCCTCTGGCGCGGGCCCTTTTTCAGCAGCCTGCTAACCCGGAAAATTCGCGAGCGGGAACCTACGGCCGCGACAGAGCGCGGCCCTCCACGCCTCTTGCGTGCTCAAAACGATGGAGGGCGCCGCTCCGTCGGCGCCGACGCGCTGTTGCGGGCACAAGCCACGGCCCACTCGCAACGATCGGAGGTGTCGGCGGGGCGATTCGTGGGGTCTGCACGCAGCGTTCATGAATACATCGGGCTAAAGCGTAGTCGACCCACTGTTTCGGGCGCGCCGGGCGCCGATCGAAGTGGAACGCGAAGTCGTGTGGTGGCCTTCCTCCGGCCGACGTCTCGACTACGACCAACGCCGGATGCGCGACGCCCAGAGGGATGTGTGCGCAAGAGCGAATAGAAACCAAGCGCGTCCCGATCGACGATTCCCGCCGCGTGTCAGCCGAGCTCCACGGCGCCGGCACGGCTCAGTCCACGCTCCCGACGCGCCCGCCACAGCCGCAGTTCCGAACCCGGTCGGGCTGTTGAGCGCCGGTGCTCGTCGAGCATGCAATGCGAGCCGCAGGTTCCGCCGTCGGATTCGCGTGCCGATCGTGGGCGGCGAAGCGATCTTCGAAGCACGTGCGAGAGCCCGTGTGCGCCGCCGATCTTCCGTGGTTCACGCACTCGGCAACATGCAGCGTGGCGCCGCGCACGCCGCCTCGAGCCGCGGATGGCACGCCGATCGTGCGCACCTCCCCGGCACCGCATCTCGTGTTTGCGCTCGCGCCCACATGACCTAACAAAACGAAACAGAACCACACCGAAGTGCCGTGGTGTGAGCCGAATCGGGTCGCTAGGGTGCCGTTCGCCGCGCCTGGCGCGTCCTCGCGAGCCCTCGCGAGTCAGATCGCGCCGGGCTTGCCGGCGCTACGGAGGCCATCCATGGAGTTTTCTCTTGCTCCCCGTGCACGTTCGGGTCTCGCGCCGACGCGAGCCGTGTCCTTCTCCCGAACCTGGCTCGCGGTGCTCACGCAGGTACTGATCGCATCGTCGCTAGTCAGCGCCACCGCGCATGCCGCCACGATTCCCGTCGATGCCCCTGGGGATGACCTGAATCTCGGGCCGAACGGCAACTGCACCTTCCGTGAGGCGATCCAGGCGGCGAACACCAACACGGCGGTCGATGCGTGTCTCGCCGGCGCGGCAGGTCAGGACCTGATCGAGCTGCCAGCCGCCACCCTCACGCTCGCGATCGCCGGTGTGAACGAGGACGGCAACGCCACCGGCGACCTCGACGTCCTCGAGGCTGTCGAGATCCGCGGCGCCGGCTCTGGCGCCACCACGGTGGATGCCGCGGGCCTCGGCGATCGCGTGCTTCAGATCGCCGACGGCGTGAAGGTGACGTTGGTCGAGCTGACGGTGACCGGCGGCCGCGTGCTCGGAGGTGCGAGCGAGACTGTGAGCGGTGGAGCCATCTGGAACGGCGGAGATCTCACGCTGGTCAGAGTCACGGCGAGTGACAACCAGGCGATCGGCGGCGACGGCAACGAGCAGAATCAGAACGGCGGGAGCGGCCAAGGCGGCGCGCTCTACAACGCGCCCACCGCGTCGCTCACGCTCGACACCACGGTGGTCGAGAACAACGTGGCGCGAGGTGGAAACGGCGCCACCGTGTGCTGCTCCTTCTCCTGCTCGTGCATGTCGTCGGGACCCGCTGGCCATGGCTATGCCGGCGCAATCGAGAGCCCGGGCGCGCTGACGATCGTGAGCTCCACGATTCAGGACAACCTTGCCGTGGGGGGCAGCTCCAGCCGCTCGACTCCGGGTAGCGCTCAGGCGGGCGCGCTCCACCTGGGAGGCATGCCGGCCACGGTGCGCGGAACGCTCCTCGCGCGCAACTCGGCGTCGATGGCGGGGCACTTCAACCTGGTGGCGCCGCCCAACGCCGTGGCCGGAGCGATCCTCGTCGGAGCGGGGACGAATCTCATCCTCGACGAGAGTCTTTTGACCGAGAACCTCGCGAACGGCGGAACCAGCTCGCTCCAGGCGGGATCGGGCACCGGCGGCGCGATGACCGTGAACTCCGGAGCCACGGTCCAGGTCACGAACAGCACCTTCGCCAGCAACCACGCGATCGGCGGCGACAACGGGTTTCTGGGATCGAGCGGGGGCGCGGCGACGGGCGGCGCCATCGACACGGCCGGCACGCTGTCCCTCCAGAACGTGACGTTCACCGACAACGACGTCAGGTCCGGGTCGGCGCCCACGCCGGGCGCTGCACAGGGTGCGGCGCTTTACTCACGCGCGAGCACCACGATCGTGAATTCCATCGTCTCCGCGAACCAGAGAAGTGTAGGCGGCGGGGCGGCCACGGACGAGGGCTGCGCGGGGACGACACCCGCAGTCTCCCAGGGGGGCAACGCGGAGAGCCCCGTCAGCACGTGTCTTTTCTTCGGACTCGGCGATCAGCGCTCGGTACCCGCCGCATCGCTCGACTTGCAGCCGCTCGCCGACAACGGTGGCGCCACGTGGACCGCGGCGCTGGGCGCGAGCAGCGTCGCCATCGATGCGGGCCACCCGTTTTCGTGCACGGCCTTCGACCAGCGCCACTACGTGCGCAGCGGCGCGTGCGACTCCGGCGCCTTCGAGGTCGGGGCTGCGCCGTGCACCGATGCCGACCAGGACGGGTATTCCGTCGAAGGCGGCGCTTGTGGTGCCGTGGACTGCAACGATGCGAACGCCGGCGTGAATCCCGGCGCGACCGAGATTCCGCTCAACGGCGTCGACGACGACTGCAATCCGCTCACTCCGTTTCCGCCGAGTTGTGCTTCCGTCGGACACGGCGGCGCACCGACGAGACCGGCGAGCGCCGAAATCGTGCCGTGGATCGCGCTGGGCTGGGTGGTGACCCGCGTCCACCGAGCGCGGCGCCGCAGCTCGCTGCGTCGGTGACGCGAACCGAGCCGTGATGGGGCGCGAGCGCCGCGACGCCGCGGATCGTGCGCGATACATGCCCAGCGGAGCTGGCTTCTCGTAGCACCCGTGGGACTCACGTGCTAGGACGATGGAGCGTCTCGGAAGGCGGTGCGCAACTCGCGCCGATACTCGAGACGGTTCCCGTGTCGGCGCCCGCCCGCTCCACACCGCTCGTTCTGGTCGTCGAGGACGACGCCATTCTGGCGCGGGACGTGGAGCGCTACCTCGAGGCGAACGGCTTCGAGGTCGAGATCGAGAGCCGCGGCGATCGGGCGCCGGAACGGATCGCCGCGCTGACTCCGGACCTGGTCGTCCTCGACGTGATGTTGCCCGGCTCGGACGGGCTCGCCGTATGCCGCACGGTCCGGCCTTCCTATCGCGGCCCGATCCTCATGCTCACGGCTCTCGGCGACGAGGTCGACGAGGTTGCGGGGTTGGAGGTCGGGGCGGACGACTACCTGACGAAGCCAGTCCGACCGAGGGTGCTGCTCGCGCGTGTCCGCACCCTGCTGCGGCGCGCGGGCTCCGCCGCGGCGGATACGTCCGAGGGCTCCGTGGTCGTGGTCGGAGACCTGGAGATCGACCCGGAACGGCGCGTCGCACACCGCGGTGGCCGAGAGCTCGCTCTCACCACACTCGAGTTCGACCTGCTCCACATGCTCGCCCGCCATGCGGGCACCGTCGTGAGCCGTGACGAGCTCTGCCGCCGCGTGCGCGGCGTCGGTTACGACGGGATCGACCGCTCGATCGATCTCGGTGTCCATCACCTGAGACTCAAGCTCGGCGACGACGGGAAGCACCCTGCGCTCATCAAATCGGTCCGTGGCGTCGGCTACCAGCTCGCCAAGTCCAAGTGAGGGCGGGCCATCCGCGGCCGCGCGGAACCGCGCGGCCATGGACGAAACCCTGCTCGACCGCGGCGTTTCCCGCGAGCTCGAGCAGGGGATCACGCGCCGGCTGGGGCGCGCGAGCGCGACCCTCGCAGCGGTGGCGGTGCTTGCGACGTGGCCCCTCGATGTCTGCTCGTTCGGGCACGGTGCGCCGGCTGTCGCAGGGCTCGCGCGCACCCGCGTGATCGGGCTCGGAATCCTCGTGGCGGGGGCGGTCTTGCTTCGTGCGTCGGGCTCGCTACGCCACATCCACGCGCTGTGGCTCGCGCTCTACCTGACGCTCACCACCGCGGTGTTCGCGAGCTTGGGCACGGCTTTCCCATCCGACGCGGCCATCGTCCACGCGGCGCTGCTGGTGCCCTTCGCGACGGTCGTCTTCGTCGCGCCGTTTGCGCTTCGCCTGGCTGCCGTCGGCGCGGGGGCCGCTTGTGCGCTTGCTGCGTGGGAGGTGGCGCAACCGGGTACGTGGCTGGCCACCCGACATGCGCTGCTCGTGGCCGATTTCCTGGTCGCGGCCTCCGGGTTCGCGGTGTGGCTCGGTCATCGCCTGCGGGGCCTCTTCCTCGCCGATGGTCTCAGGCGCCATCGAATCGAAGGAATCGCGACGCGCCAGCAGGCGCTGCTCGTGCCCGTGGCTCGCGATCTCGCCGTGCCGCTCGCCGGGATGCGTGGGCTCGTCGCGGGGCTCTCTCGCGAGAACACCCACGCTGGAATCGCGCTGCGCGTCGAGGAGCTCGACGCGCTCGTGGTGGTGATCGAAGAGGTCGTCGCGCAAGTCCTGACGTACGTGCGTGCGCGGGATGCCGTCGAACCCGAGACCGAGCGCTTCGCCGCCCGGGAGGTGCTGGCGCGTCCACTCGACGAGTGGCGGACGATTCGCGAGTCCGTGGAGGTGTCGCTGATCGACGACGGCCCGCCGGTGCGAATTCGTGCCCACCGTCGCGATCTCGTGGGTGCCTTGGGCGCCGTCGTGCACCGCGCCATCCGGCTTGCGGCGCACGACGTGCAGGTTCGCGTAGAGCCGGTGCGCGACGGCTTGCTGTGGGTGGCGGTCGAACACGACGGGCGCGTCGATCCGCGCGAGCGGCGCGCGGGCCTGGAGGAGCTACTCGCCGTCGCGAAACGAGCGCTCGCCCGGAGCGGTGGTTGCCTCGAGATCGGCGCGCCAGCGACGAGCGGCGGTCGCGTGAAACTGGGCTGGCCGGTCGCGAGCCCGCGCGCGATGGCGCGGGAAACGCCGCGACGTGTGGGCCTCTTGCAGAGCGCTTCGCACGCACTGGCGCGGCTCGATGCGCAGGTTGCGCAGGAGCTCGAGCCTGCTTCCGGCGCGGCGCGCGACTTCGAGCGGGAAGCCGAGCGACTGGCGCTGGCGCTCGGCGAGCGCCTGTGCGCGTTCCTCTGCGTGCTGCAACTCGTCGCCTGGCCCACGGATCGCTACGTCTTCGGTACCGACTCCGCCGTGACCGCGTCGCTCGCCGAATGGCGCACCCTCACCCTGCTCGTGCTCGCTGCCGGCTGGTGCGCCGCACGGCTCCACCGGCGCCGGGCGCTGCACCCGTACTTGCTGTGGACCGCGTTTCATGCCGGTCTCGGCGGGCTCACCGGTCGCATGATCGGATCGACGTTTCCACCGGCCTCTCCGGTGCCCTACGCGCTGTGCTGGATTCCCTTCGCGAGCGTGGTGATGGTGGCCCCTCTCGGCGTGCGCGTCGCGGTCTCGATGGTGGTCACCGCCGCCATTTACGCGGGCTACGCGTTCGCGCGGATCGCCACCGGGACCGCCGTCGGAGCGCCCGTCGGCGCAGCGCTGTTCGCCGCTGCGGCCGCAAGCGTCTGGATCGGTCGCTGGATCGGCGAGCTCTTCGCCGAGGGCCACCGCCGATCCGCTGCGCTCGATGCTGCGATCACAGGACAACGCCAGCTTCTCCAGGCGCTCGCCCACGAGATCCGCACCCCCCTCGCGCGCATCCGGTTCGTCCTCGATTACGTCGCGGAACAAGGCCGGCCGGGCTCGCTCGCTGGGCAGACGGATGAGCTCGCGTCGTGTGTGGCCCAGCTCGACGAGCTCTCCCAGGAGGTCGGGACGTACGTGCGTTACGGCGAGCCCGTGGAAGGCAGCGCCGAGAGCTTCGAGCTACGCCAGGCCGTGGCGGGTTCGGTGCGCGAGTGGACTGCCGTGCCGTGCGCCGTCGCGCTGCACGGCTTCGAGGATGCTCCTGCGCTTCGGCTGCGGGGAAACACACGCGACTTCGTGCGCGCGATCGCCAACCTCGTACGGAACGCGCAGCGCTTCGCCAGGCGTGAGGTCTCGCTGTCGTTCATCGAGCTTCCCGATGGACGGCTCGAGATCGCCGTCGCCGACGACGGCCCCGGCATCCCACCGCACGAGCGCGACCGTGTGTTCCAGCCGTTCGTGCGCCTCGATCCGGCGCGAACCTCGGAAAGCGGTGGCCTGGGGCTCGGGCTCGCGATTGCGCGGCGGATCGTCGAGCGCCACGGCGGAACGATTCGGATCGACGGACCGCCAGGAGGTGGCACGCGCGTGGTGACGACCTGGATCATCTCCGTCGCGCCCGCAACTCCGGCAACGCCGTAAATCGGGCGTCGTCGTGTGGTGTTCCCCGGGTTTCCCTAGAGCTCAGGCCACGAATCGCGCCCGGGAATCGTCCGGCGCGGCGTGAGGCCGGCGCGCGTCGTCCTGATCCATCCAGGAGGCGATCACCTCGACTGCCTCGTCCCGACTCGCGAAGCGGAGCGCGCACACGCGCGCCGGCTTCCGCGAATCGAACAGCCGGTCGATCGTCCAGTTCTGCTCGGGCGTGTACGGCGAGATGGACTTCGGGTCGAGCCCGTAGGAACACGTCTCGAGAGCCATCGACTCGTCGCGGTGGGGTCGAGGCAGCCCGCCCGCGCAGCGTCGTCCGTCATCGGGTCGTGAATTCGGGACGGCAGGGTTGAAGAACGCGAGCGGAATGATTGACGTCCGCTCCGGTGTCTCGCAGGATTGCCTCCACCTCGTGAGCAAATCGCGCCGTCCCAACGCGACATCCTGGCCGGTCGAGGTCCGAACCCGGCGTCTGATCCTCCGTCCGCCGACCGAGGACGACTACGACGCCGTGCGCGAGGGAAAGCTCGGACGATCTGCGCCGATCAACCGGTATGACGCCGGCCCCATCGCCACCTCACGGCGTGACTTCAAGAGCCTCGTCGCTTCACTGCGGCAATGGGCCAAGAAGGGCGAGGGGTACGTCCTCTTCGCATTCCATCGACGAACCGGCGCATATCTCGGGTTCATCGACATCAGCACCATCGGACGACAGCGCTGTAACTGGGCCAACCTCGGCTACGGGATCAACAATCAGCATCACGGTCGTGGTTACGCAACCGAGGCGGTTCGCGCCGTGCTCAGAGTCGCCTTCACCCAGCTCCACTTTCACCGAGTGGAGGCGGCCTGCGCCCTCGACAACCGGCCGTCCCAGGCACTCGCCAGGAAGGTCGGCATGGTGCGAGAGGGCGTCCGCCGCGGGTTCTGGCTGGAGGATGACGGCGAATGGGGCGACCGCGTCATCTACGTCGCGCTCGCCCCACGATCGACACGGGAGATCGACGTCCGCGCGAAATGACGCCTGCCGAGCGGCGGCGAATCTCGACGAGCAGCGGTTGGCTTGTTCGTCATGGCCGGCCCGAGGTCGTGGGGTCGAATCCAGTCACTCACCCCACGGTTTCCCGAAGCACCTCGGTCGATTGCGAGAAGGGTCGTCTCGTCCTCGAAACAGGCGTGACACCGCGTCCGGACCATGCGCCCGCGCGTCCGTAGACGTATCTTGCCCCCCGGGTCGGCCGACCAGCTCGGCGCTTGCGCGAGCGCCTACTCATCGGGGAGATCGCGTCCGCCACCTCGCGCAGAGCGAAAACATGCTCCGCGAGCTAGGATGACCCTGGGCTCGAAAGGCATCGGGCTTGGCACCTTGGCGACATGCCAAGCGTCAGTGGATCCGAGGACGGTGCAAAGACGGGGAACTCTGTCGGAGTGAGCTTCCGCCTGGTTCCCGAGGCGCTCGAACCCGACCCGGGGTGGCTCGAAGGATATGGGCATCGCTCTGGAGCAAATCGGATCCGACGTTCTCGATTTACGCCCCGCGGGCTCGTCCCGCTTGTTAGGATCGCTCGAGCAGTGCCTCAGTCGATGAAGAAGAAGGCCTGGGCTGCACTTCTGTTGCCACTGCAGTTGGGTGTGGCCGCGACCACGGCGGAAGCGAAGACCATCTTCGCGGACGACTTCGACGCAGGCGACACGGTGTGCTGGTCGTCCACCGTGGGGGCCTCGCAAGCCGGCAACGTGGGTGGCGCGCCTGGTACGGCCGCGGCCTGCCAGACCATCACGGACGTGAGCCCGGACCCGACGGTGTCGGGTTCTGACATCACGATTACCGGAACCGGCTTCGGCGCCAGTCAGGGCGCGAGCCAGGTGCGTTACGACGGCAATGAGATCGCCGTGGGCTCGTGGTCGGACACCAGCATCGAAGCGACGCTGCCCATCCCGGAAACGAATGGTGTCCGCTCCATCCGAACGAAGGCGCGGACCGTCACGACCACGGACAGCTCGGTGGAGACGGTCCCTCGTGCTTTCACCCGAGGCTTGCGTTCGTCCGCGATTGATCAGTCGTCGTCCTCGTCCTCGTCGGGGACGATGACCTCCATCTCCGCCAGCTCGGCATCGCTGACGTGGAAGCCCTCCAGGGCCCCGGCGACGCGCAAGAGCTCCGCCACCGAGAGGTCCTGATCCGCGCGTCGAGCGGCCGGTGAAGCGATGGCCTGGCGCAGGAGCCCGTTCCCGCGGTCGAGCTGCCGCACGAGGCATTTGAGCAGGAGACGTCGCAATGCGGCGCCGACGTCGCTGGCCGCTGCAAGCAGCTCGCGGAAGACTTCGCGGTCGAGCGTCACCAGCTCCACGCGACCTGCCGCGATGCAGCTCGCGGTGCGGGGGCTCTCGTCGATCAGTGCGGTGTGCCCGAGCACGGCCGGCGCCGCCATGGTGGTGAGGTCGCGCAGGCGACCATTGAGATCGCGCTGCCGCACCCGCACGGCGCCGTGCACGAGAAAGAGAAGCGAGTCGGCAGGGGTCCCCTCCGCGACCAGCACTTCGCCGTCGTTGCGACGCTCCCGACGCCCGCGGCCGAGCACGGTCGCGAGCGCGGACGTGGAACGCGGGTCGACGATGCCGTGCGCCTTCGACAGCGCCTGGGCGTAGGAATGGAGCTCGGCGTTGCTCATGCCCGCCTCCCGATGAAACCGCGTAGCCGCTCCCGCAGGGAAGGCGCCGCCACGCGGATCGCGACGCGATCAGCCGGAGGCTGTGCCGACTTCCACGCCTCGTGGAGAGCCTGTTCCGTCTCGCGGATGCGCCGCACGAGCGAGCGGAGAAGATGGCGCTCGATCGCAGCCCATGCGCTGTTCTGGGTCACCAGCGCGAGCAGGTCCGGCGAGAGCAGGATGCAGGTCGTCGCGCGCGTGGCCGTGACGGTCGCGAGGCGCTTCCGCTCCGGCTCGACGAGCGCGAGCTCGCCGACGACCTCGCCCGCCGCGATCTTGCCGACCACGGTTCGCTGCTCGCCCTCGGCGACAGCGACCTCGAGCTCACCGGCGACGACGAGCAGCGCCACATCGGCCCGCGCCCCCTGCACGAAGACTGGCGCGCCGGCCCCCAAAACGACCGGCGGCGCGACCCGACACAGGTCCTCGAGATCCGAGCGTGCAACCTCCGCAAAGAGCGGCAGACGCGCGAGGTCGGCGGCGGTCACGCCGTTGCCATCAACCATGTTGCCTCCGACGATTGGGATGCGTGGCAACCTTCACCAGCACGACCTCCTCGCGGGCTGAGCTCGCGCCGATGAGCACAGTGGCCGGCACATCGACACGGACCCGCGGTGCGAGCGAGAGATCTGGATCGTTTGCTTCGGGTCGACCGTGGTTTCGACACAGCTTTCGTACGGGTCCGCTGACGATCACACGCAGGTGCTGCCGAGCTCGAAGGCGTCACGGAAGAGCTGCGTAAGCGGGTGGGTGGCGCGACCATCGTGTCGAGCGCGCCGCTGGTCTCCGGCGGCGGCTCGGGATCGACGTCGCCGCCGTGCGATGGGGACCACGATGGATCGAGTTGGGAGACGAACTGGCGATCGGGTCCATGCAGCAGCGGTCCAGCGGGGACGAACACCGGGTCATCCGTAGCGCGCGCGAGCGCGGTCGCGAAGCGGAGCGCGATCGGCAACCGAGCGCGCCGCACCGCACCCGTGCACGACGGCCGCTCCGAACGATGCGGTCCTCCTGCTCCGCGAGCCCGAGCAAGCTCGATTGCGCGCGGCGGGCGACGCCTGGCGTGAGTCGAGCACGGGCATTCACGGAGATGACGGTATTTCGCGAAAAGCTACGGGGAAGGCTCGAGCCGTTGTCGCGCCGCGACCGTAGGTGTCCAAGGCACGAGTCGCGCGTGAGCGTGTGCGGATCGTACGCCCGTCCGATCGCGAGCCGCAAACCTTCCACGGCACGCGAACGCCTGAAGGCTCTGAACGGCGCATCCGATCGGACGTCTGCAATGCACCGCGCTCACACGCCGCGCCAGGCGGGTCGACACAGCCGTCAGCTTCGAAGCGCTCCCACGCGCGGATCGCGCCCGGGTGCAGGCAGCGGCGCACCCGCTCGCGTGACTGCGCGCGCAGGCGAGCTCGCAGATCACGGCGCTGGCCGTCGCTTCGTCGACGACCGCGCCCGCCAGGGCCAACGCAGCCATTCGAGCACCACCGCCACCAGGGCGGCGCCGATCGGCCAGCTCACCTGGCCCCGAGATCTCCGTGTGGGCCGTGGTGCGTCCGCGGGCAGAACCTGCCACGCCTCGATCGAGAAGGAGCTGCCTGGCTTCTTGGTCGCGCAGATGCTGGGCGGCATGGAGCGGCGTGCGTCCCCGTTCCTAGCACGACTCACGATCGACGCGAGCATTCACGTCGGCACCGTGCACCGCTTCCACCGTCTTGGCGTCGAGGTCGCGCGATCGGATGACCGTGATCTGGATGCCTACGAGCATCGGCGCAAAGGCGCCCCCAGGAGCGCCCCCAGGCGATTCATCTCGCGTCAGGTCTCTCCCGAGGCTCGATCGTCCGCGCCAGCGTCACTCGGGTCGCGCAGCGCCGAAAGCGCAACCGCACTCGGCGCCACGATGCGTAGAGCAACGCAACGACGATCGCGATCACTGCGGCGCCGAGCGCTGCGCGATGGGCGACGAGGAAACGCGCCGTTGCGTAAACGCGGCCGATGGCATCGAGCTCAGTGGCGTTGGGTATTGCGCCCGCGCGAAGCTCACCGTCGATCAGAAGCGCTTGCTCGTTGGTCGTGGTGAACGCAGGCCACACCGGCAGATCGGCACCGTTCGGGTCCCCCGTCTCGGCGAAGCGCGTCCAATAGGCTCGCAGCGCTTCGGCGAGTTGGCGGTCATCGTCCGTCCACGGCGAGCCGAGCGCGTGACCGAAGACGTACGCCATTTCAGCGCCGTGATGCGCGCCTGCGGAGCTCGGCGGCGCGTGCCCGAAACGATAGAGGTAAGTGCGGCCTCCGCCAGCGGCAGCATGCAGGCGAGCCCACTCGCGCATGTCCCACGCGAAACGCAGGTTGGTCTCGAAAGCGAGGTAGGCCGCCTTCGCGGACCCATCGTCGGCAGGCGCGCGCGGTCCCGCCAAGGACACGAGGAGCGGCGGGAAATCCTCCCCGAGCAGCGCCTGCAGGTTGGCGGACGTCACCAGGCGTTGGTTCTGGAAGGAGAGCCCTTCTTGGGCGTTCGATCCCACCAGCAAGTCGACATCGGCGCCGCGCCCGGCAGCGAGCGCGTCGTAGGGGCCCTCCTCGAGCACGTGCCCGTCGATCACCGCATGAGGCGCGAATCGCGCCGCCACGATCTCGGAGGCCGGAAGCCCACGCAGCGCTGCGATCGTCGTGGCACCGACTCGTGCGGCGAAGGCCACGCCCTCCTGCTCCGCTCCCGCCAGCGCGAACTCCGGCGCGAGGGCGAGCGGCTCGAAGAGTCCGCCGCTTTGTCCGATCGCGCGGCGGAACAGCCCGCGCGCGAGCGGTGACGCGCACAGCACGCTGATCGAAATCGATCCCGACGACTGCCCGAACACCGTCACGTTGTCCGGGTCACCGCCGAACGCCGCGACGTTGCGCCTCACCCACCCGAGCGCAGCCATCTGATCGCTGAGGCCGTAGTTGCCCGAGGCCTGGTGCGCGGATTCGCGCGTGAGCGCGGGATGCGAGAGGAAACCGAGCGCGCCCAAACGATGGTTGGCCGTCACCACGATCACGCCTTGCCGCGCGAGGACGTCGCCGGCGTAGAGCGGCGTGGAAGCCGTGCCGTTCGAGAGCCCGCCACCGTAGATCCAGACCATGACCGGCCACTTCGCGCCGTTCGTCGCATCCCGTGGCGCCCAGACGTTGAGGTAGAGGCAATCCTCGCTCATCGGCTCCACGGGCGCGTCTTCGGGGTAGGTGCCGCGCTGCATGCAGATCGGTGAGAACGTGTCGGCGAGCCTGACGCCGCTCCACGCGTGAGCCGCCTGCGGTGCGCGCCAGCGCAGGTCGCCGACGGGTGGCGCCGCGAACGGAATGCCCTTCCAGACCAGGACCTCGCCGTCCGTGACGCCGTCGACGAGACCAGACTCGGTCCTCACGGGTGCGGCGACAGCGGTCGCCGCGACGACGAAGAAGAACAGGGGAATCGAGCGCAGCGCCGCAATCGAACGAGCCATGGTTCCTCGGGCGCGCGTCACGTGCACGAACCGTGGGATGACGGCGCGCATTCCGCGGGCGTGCAGCGGTGGCCGGCTGGAGTCGCCAACGCAGTCGAGCAGCGCGCGCCGATCCGAAAGCGTCGACGGACGCAAGCAGGCTCGCCGCGCGACAGCTGCCCCCAGCGATTCCGCCTGGTCCTCTCGATCCAATCCCGCCTACCCAGCTCCACCGGCACGGACGATCCCACCGACACCGGGCGGGTCGGTCCACCCGAAGGGCATGGAATGGATCGCCAGCCCCTGCGCCGTCGAGGGTCGAGGTGTCGCAATGGCTCCGCCAACTGTCGGCGAAGGGCGTCGCGGCGTTACGGGTTCGCCCCGGTCGATTGCAGCCGGCGCCGTCGCATCTTCCGAGGTGCCGAGCACAAGAGGCCGCACGGCGCCGCGAGCGGTCCCTCGCGCGATGATGCAGCCCCGGCTCCACGACGCGATGCCGCAACGCAAACCGGCACCCACCCCGCTCTCGCGGCTGGTTTCGGCCATCGGTGGCTGCTTGCTGGGCGGCGTGGTCGGTTATGGCATCGTGCGGAGCGGGCCCGGGCCGTCGGCATCGCTATTCGAACCCGCCGCGTCTGCATGGGTGTTCGGACTCGCGGACCTGTGCGGCCTACTCGCGGCCATATTGCCGCAGAAGGCCTGGCGACCTTCCCGGAAGTACGGGTGGAACCGCGCGGAGGAATGGTCGCGCGGCGCGCTGCTCCTCACCGACACGCTTCCCTCGCGCCCCGCTCGAGCCCGACGAACGGCTCGCTCATCCGCGCCGGATCCTGCGACCCGCCGAAGCCGAGGGTGGCGCATCTCACGAGTGGCTCGCGGTGCCGCTGAACCGATGGATTCGCGCGGCGCTCGGTCAACCTGCTCGGGCGCAGCGGAAGCCCGTGTGGTAGCCCCAGCCCGTTGGTTCGCCGGCCTCGCGACTCCACGCGCGCAGGTGATCGTGAAGAGTGTCCCACCCACCGCCACGCAACGATTTCACCACGTAGTGACCCGGGTCCAGACCTGGAGGATTGTCGACGGGGCTCACGGAGTAGTAGCTCGGGTGGAACCAGTCGTTCACGCACTCCCACACGTTTCCTGCCATGTCCACCGCGCCGTACGGCGACGCGCCCGCCGGCTTCGAGCCCACGGGCCACGTGGAGTTCCGATCGCAAGCGAAGCCGCCTGCGTCGACGTCGTACCTCACGGCGTAGTCGCACGTCGGTATCGCCTCTCCCCACGGATGCGTCCTCTCATCCGTCCCGCGTGCAGCCTTCTCCCACTCCGCCTCCGTGGGATACCGCTTCCCACGCCACGCGCAGTACGCCTGGCCGTGGTACCAGTCGACGCAGTTGATGGGATGGCTCCTGGCGCGCGGCGAGCCCCAATTGCAGCTCGGGGCGTGGGGATGCGAGCCGGTCGGTGCCGAGCATGCACCGCCGCTCACGCACTCGGCGTAGGCAGCGACGGTGACCTCGTTCCTATCGATCCAGTAGGCGCTCAGGTTCACCGTGCGCACCGGCTTCTCGTATGGCTCCCCGTCGTCCGACCCCAACGTAACCGGCCCCGCCGGTACGAAGATCATCTCCGGGTCGCACGTCGTCGTTGGCTCCGTCGGCACCCATGCGCACGTATCCGCCGACTCGAACCCGCTCTGCCAGATGAACACCGGATCGGCGTGCGCCGCAACAGCCAGCGCCACAACCATGCCAACCCCACGCCAGGCGCTACGCGTGCCCGCTGCCGGCACGCGTTCCTCCACGCGCATCGGCGACGCGTAGTCGGAGGTGGGCATGGCTCGTCTCACCTATCCCGTCCGTCGCAGGCAAGACGAACACAACCATGACGGCAACAGCGATCACCGCCCGAGCAGGCGATTCGCAGGACACCGCGAGCGCCGCCCGGACCAGTCCGACCGCGACGACGACGGACTAGGTGACGCGTGCGACCCCTGCACCGACGAGGACGAGGACGGCTACGGCGCTCCGGCCTCGCCCGGCTGCCCGCAGCCGGAGCTCGATTGCGACGATCGCAAGGACTACGTGAACCCGGATCAGTCCGAGACACCTGGCAATGGCCGCGACGACGACTGCAACGCGGCTACCCCCGACTGCCCGGACGCCGACGGCGACGGCTATACACCGATCCACAGCTCGCTCTGTCCCAACGACGACGACTGCGACGACACGAGGCCGACGGTTCACCCCGACGCGCCCGAGATCCCGTTCACTGGAATCGACGAGGACTGCAATCCAGGCACACCCGGCTGCCAGGTGGGTAATGCCGCTAGCTCGCGCTCGGCCCGCGGGATCGACGGCGCGGGACCTGAAGGCTTCTTCGCCACGGCGATCGCGCTGGTTGCGTGCCACCTGCTCGTGACTCGGCGGCGCTCGGCCGATCGTGGCAGGAGCGATCCTCGGCACCAGCAGCGCTGCTGATCGATCCGAGCTCGTTGCGAAGCAATACGCCGGCCCGAACGCAGGGCTGCGAACGTGGTACGAGGCCCTCGTGACGCTCGGGACGCGATCTCCCGCGTCGTTCCCGTCGCGTGCGCCCACCGCTCCGACGCCACCGCGACTCTCGCGAGCGAGCGGTCGATCGCGCCACACGCCCGCCCCGGCGCCTCGCACTCAGGATCGTCGTGCCGAGCCCGAGAATGGCTCGTAGTCCACAGCGCGCCGCGACCGCGGCGTGAAGGCCACTCCGCGTCCATGCGCGCATGCGGACCCTGCATCCGCGCTCGGGAGTCGCAGCCGTGCTCGAGCGGTTCTGACTCACCTCATCGTGCTCGCGCACGACGAGCGGGTAGGTAATTGCTCGAACGCCGGGGTGCGTCTCGATCGCAAGCCATGCGCTGGAGCGCCCTGCGATGCCGCATCCAGCCCGAGGTTCGCGTTCGGGCTGGGTCGGCGCCATCGGCACCGAGCGAGTGAACGCCTCGCGACTCGCGGCTTCCCGTGGCGCCACGGCGCAACCTCCTGTGCCTGGCGCGCCTGCGATTCGTGCCGTCACGATCGGACCAAGCGAGCGCCGAGTGCATCGGCGCGCTGGTCGTCAGATCGCGATCCTCGACACGCTCACGGCGCGGGCGACGGCGATCGGGCAGTTCGCCGCGTGCGAGTCTGGGTGCGCGGCGTCTCCTCGACAGGCGCTCGGACGGTGGCATCGAGCCCGCGTCAACCGCCGTCGTTCGACCTCTTTCCGAGCTTCACGCCATTGCGGAACGGGCTGCGGACCCCGTGGCGAACCCGGGCAATAGCAGCCCATCCGAGCGCTACCAGCACCAGATCGAGCGGCACAACCCCACGCGAAGACGAGCCATCGGCGACCGCCGCCTCGGCGACGGTTGGCCGGCACCCACCCGGCGTCGCAGCGTTGCAGTCGCTGTCGACGCCGTCACCCGGAACGTCGAAGGCGCCGGGGTGGACGAGCGGGTCGTCGTCGGCGCAATCGGCGGCGCCGCACGTCTCGCCCTCGACGAAATACCCGTCACCGTCGGCGTCCGTGCAACCGAGCTCCGCCACGCGCGCCTGAATTCGCCAGGTCGCCGAAGGGGGCGTCTGCGGAAACGACGACCACGCCGCGACGATCCGACCGGTCGGAGTCATCGCCAACCGCACACCGGTGCTCCTCGCCTCGGTGCCCTGGTTGAGGACCACGACGCCGGGCAGCGGCACGGCGTTCGGGTCGAGCTGGTGCGACAGTACCTGGGCGGATCCCGCGTCGTGCCAGGCGAACGCGATCCGGGTTCCGTGCGACGCCACTGCGACGCGGCTCAGGTAGTGGGCCGCGCCGGCGACTTGCGCTGCGGCGGCGACCGGCGCGCCCTGTGGGCTCACGCGGGTGGCGAGGATCTCCGGATTCACGACGAGGTCTTCGCGCAAGGACGACACCAGGAACTGGTTGGTGGGCAGTGGGGCGGCGGCGACGTGCCACGAGTCGTCCGCAATCGCGTGTTGGAGCCCCGTCGGCGCGCCGTCCTCGGCGAGCGCGCCAGCGAAGGTCCGAGATCGGCCGTTGCTTCCGTCGAGCGTCAACGCATACCAGGCCGCCAATAGACCGTTCGATCCGCGCGTCACGACCGGATCCCTCGGTATGTCGAGGTACGGCACCAGGTTCCGCGCCACGATCCGTTCCGGGCCCGCGATCTCACCGTCCACGTCGAGGAGACGGCTCCGCACCGACCCGATCCAGGTGCCGAAGTCCCAAAGCGTCGCGTAGACGAGCAGCGACCCGCCGCCTTGCGCCGGTACCATGTCGCACTCACCGGTCGCGACCCCGGAAGTGTCGACGGGAAGGTCGATGGCGGCGCCCAAGGCGGCGCCATCGACGGTGAACGAGCGAGCTTCCAGACGGGCCTCGTCCGTGGCCCACGCGACGGTGAAGCGGTCTTCGGCGCCGAAGGCCACGCATGCACGATTTGCCAGGGCAGTATCGGTGATCAGCACTTCGCCGGTGCGCGGCGAGCCATCGGCCTCGAAGACCCGGAAGACGAAGCTGTTCGAGAAATCCGTGCCGTCGTCGGCCGGCCACACCACCACGAAGACGCCGTCGTCGCGCACGGCGAGCGCGGGGTAGATGGGGTCGTCGACATCCGGAGCGGTCGACGCCCCGACCTCGATCCACGTGCCGAGCGGCACGACCTCGGCGCGCGCGGCCGCCGCAACGAAGAGGCCGAGCACGAATGGGAACCAGCATCGAGTGCGTAGCATGACCTGCTCCTCGCCCACCGCCTGGCCGTGTAGTGCATTGGACCGAGCGGCCAGTCCCGATGTCAAGGATTCGCCCCGGGAAGATCCGGGTTCGGCTCGATGGGCACCGACCCTGCGGCCACGAGCGGGTCAGGCCACGTAGTGCACCGGTAGTCGGACCGGAACCGTCAGGTGAACCGCGTGGGCGCGCGATTCGCCATCCCGTGGGTCGAGCGGGGCGAGCCGCACGGCGACCCGCGCGCCGATGCCTTCGAGTCCTCCGGAGCGCGGCGCTTCGAGACTCCGACGTGCGAGTCCGAGCACCACAGGTGCATCGCCCTGGACGAGCTCGTCGACGACGTCGAGCGAGCCCTCGGCGCTCCCGCGAGCATTCAGATGACGGCGTCCTCGCTACGCGATGCGAAGGAGTCGCGCAGCACCGACAGCGTGGGACATCGGCGAGTGGGCAATGCCCACGTCAGAGACGAGCAACCACGCGCTCGAGTCGTCTGCCGGCATCCTCGAGAATTTGCCGCGCCCGCGTCGAGATCCGATCGGTCGCGTCGACCAGATGAATTCCGAATGGACCACCTTCACAGCGATCGATCGGATGGACCGACGCTCCGACGAAGCGAAGCTTGGGATGCCCTTCCGGCGAAATCGAAACTTCGCCCTGGGCCTCGACCCTACTCCTTCGCAATCGGTCACCTCCGTGACCGCACGAGAAGACGGCCTTCCAACCGATCGGCCACACGAATTGCTCGTGAACGCGAACCGAGTAGTGGGCGACCGTCGAGATCTTCACGGTGTTTCCGCTCAGGGTTGCGCGGATCGGATCACGGTGCACCGAGTACTCGACACGAAAGCCTTTCTTCGCCGGAACGTCGTCGCGCAGGTCGTTCGGTAGTTCGTCGTCGACCGCCGCAACCGCGGCGTCGAGCTGCGCCTGAGTGAGCACGAGGTCACGAGTGACCGCGCGCTCCGGTCGAACGAGGAACATCAGCACGCTCGCCAGGACGACCCGTTTCGAGCGCGCGAGACGGAGGTCTGGCTGATTCTCCAGCCCTCGTTCGATCCTCTCGAGGAAACGCAGGAGCGCGTAGCCGGAGGCGGTCGCGATGACCACGCTGACGGAAAGAGCTGCCTTCGCACGGACACCCGTGAAGAAAGGCAGAAGGATCGCGATGAGGGCGACCGTGGCGGCGGCTGTCCAAGGCGCTGCTCGGTGTTGGGGTATCCCAGCTCGCGCCAGCAAGACGTGGATCAATCCGAACGCACTGGCGGCGGCTCCGCCGATGAAACAGCCGACGAAGTAGCCGTTGCCGAGACTCGCCGTCTCACTCGCGCTGACGAGCGCACCGACGACTCCAACGAGCGCGCACGCCAACCCCGTCGTCGCGGCCACCCACCACACGATACGTCGGTGCCCAGGGCGATCCTTGGCTCGGAGGTGTCCTTCGCTGGTCGCGAAAGCGGTACGGGCGAGCCCGAGGCCAATGAGTGCCCCGATGCCAGAGCCGAGCGCGACGATGCCGAGGACCATGCCTAGCTCGAGCGCTTTGGGAGCACCGAACGCGAGGTTGAAGGCGTAAACCGCCGCACCGCCAACCGCGAACATCACGAGGACGGCGAGCGAGCCTGCGGCGAGAGCGACCACGGCACGGATCTCGTGCCCCCGAGCAGGAACGCGTCGGCGCTTGTCCAGGTTCGCGTACACGGCCGCGGATGCCCCGAGCGCAGCGCCGATGGTGGCCGCGCCGCCTGGGCCGCCGGCGCGATGAAGCATGCCCGTGGCGAGTGTCAGCGCACCACCGAGGAAGCCGCCCGCCACCGACGCTGCGCAGCCTGCGGCGACGCTTCGGCCGACGATCAGCAAGCCGCCGAAGACCCAGGCCGCCGCGAGGCTCATCACGAGGTGACGTCGCGTGACGGCCTCGTCGAGAAGCGGAAGCGCGTAGGACGCACCGATCCAAAGGCCGTCGAGCACCGCGCTCGGCAACAGCGCGAGTGCCACGATGCCGAGGACCGCGAGAGCGCGACGGTTGGACCAATCCGCCGGCTGCAGATCGACGATCGCGAACCACGGCACGAGACGAGGGCGGATGGAACGAGCGCGCTGACGCCACCAATGGGGCCCGAAAAGGAATGCTCGCCAAAGGGGACGCACGCGCTGAACGTGGCTCACGGCCCATTGAACGATGTCGTCAACTGCCGTTGACGGAAGCCGCCGGCAGTGAGCGAGCACCCGAGGAACGCCGGCCGCGTCGCCGACGAAGAGCAAATCGTCCGGGTCGCCACGGTCCATCTCGAGAAACCACTTCCACGCGGTGGTGGACTCGGGCCCATCGCCAACGAGGATGATGGTGGGGCGTTCGACCCTTTCGGCCCATCTCCTCGCGTCGCTTTCCGAGGGCGGGTGCTTCCCGAACACCCTCGCGGCGATTCCGGAACGCTCGAGCACCTCCGCCAGACGTTCTGCTTCACTACGGCGCTCGGCAGCTGCATCCACCCAGACATCGATACCCCCGAGGTACGCCCGCGCGGTGGCTTCAACGACATGCTCGGGATCGTCGGAATCGACCTCGGCACGTGCGCCGAGCTCGACCGGCAACGGCTCGGCGTCCACACGCACGATGACGATCGACTGGGAATCGGGGGCCCGTGCCGCGAACCCGCGAGCCTCGTTCAACACCCAGGGCGCTTTGGCGGCATCCGCGCTCCACACCAGGATCATTCGGTTCGACGCGTTCAGGGCATCCTCGACCTCGCCTGCCACGCCCCCTGCGCTGCAGCGGTTCAGATTCCGGCGGTCCCAGTAGACACGCAGGCCGAGCTCGACGAGGCGGTCGTAGAACGTCTCCACGACGGGATCGTCGGCACCCGAGTGGCTGATGAAGAAATCCCAGCGGCGGGCCGCGACGAGTGCATCCGTGTGATCCGTGCCCGCAGGCAGTGCCGGCACGACCTGCGACCTCGCTTCGCCGCCAATCACGGCGTTCCCAGCGAGATGGCGAGACGGGCATCGACGCGACAACCGAGGATCGTTCCTTTGCAGCTTCGCGCGTCGAGCTCGAGGCGGCCGTCGTGGTCGCGCCCGGTGACCTTGGCGCAGGTAACCAGAGAACGAGCGGAGCCACCGCCAACCGCGAACACGCAGGCCGTGGACGCCTTCACGGAATCGCCGCTCTTGCTGAAGGTGCACGACCGATCTCCCTCGGAGAGCTCGAGGCTCGTGTCGGTGCGTTCGATGCTCGCGTCGAAGCCTCCCTCGTCCTGGAGCGCCGACGCCGCTTTCAGGGCGGCACAACTGGCCTTCTCCTCCCAGTCGTCGCCCGTTGCGGCGAAGGACACGAGCTTCGCCGTACCATGAGCTTGAACGCCTGCGTTCTTGGCAGACGCGGCGAGCACGAATCCGCCGCCAAGCAGCGCAAGCACCCATGCGCACGAACCACCGACCGCCCAGCCACGCCGAATGCGAGGCGGCAGTCGTCTGGGACGATTCCAATGCCGGGCGGGGTCACGAATCACGTGGTCCTCCTTCGCTCGGGATTCCGAGCTGCCGGGGAAGAGCTGCGCTGGTCGTCTTCGAACGTTCGGTTTCCTGTGCAGAAGGGAATACCACTCCGCCCAGACCGCGCCGAAGCTCTGGGCGATCGCTCTCAAGAGGCGGATCGAACGGCTCGCTGCCGGGCGAATCCTCACGACCTGCGCTTCACACCGGGGCCGTGACCAGTCCGACTCCGCGATCCGGGACGTCCACACCCGCTGCGAAGACCCCAGTACGCGCGCTCGCGAGCAAATTCGCCGCAACGGTCGTCGCGGTGAGCAGCGTCGGCATGCCGGCCATCGCCTCCCACCAGAGTGCAGCCACGCCGGCGACGTGCGGCGTCGCCATGCTGGTGCCACTCAAGGTTTGAAGGCCACCTCCGGCCTTCG
>CAYVDO010000085.1:0-22880 GCA_964450125.1 uncultured bacterium | reverse complement strand
CACGGCCACCAGGATCTCGACCGCGTCGGTCGCGGTCGGAATCGCGACCGATAGCTGGTCGAGATCGCGCGAGTCGTCGTTGTCGATCGAGACCCAAAGGAGGCCTCGGAGGTCACGGAGCGACGGCCTAGCTTCGCGCTTCGTGTTCGCGAGCGCTTCGGTTTCCGCCTGTGCCGCGGCGGAGAAATCGGCGATCAATCCGCGCTCGAGCATGGCTCGTCGCGCGATCTCCTGGAGACGGTGTCTGGCCGATGCGGTGCTGCGATTCATGAGTCGAGGGGGGGCTGTGGATCTGCGTCGCGAGAACGGGCACGACGAGGCGGGAATCTCACAGGGCACCCGCGACCGTCTCCGGCCGCGGGATCGTTCGATGCGTCAGCTCGTCATGGCTGGATTGCGTTGGTGGTGTCGGTGGTCGTGACCGTGACTCGGCTGACGGTAGGCTGAGGAGCTCCTGGGGTGGTCACGATCGTGACCTGCTTGCCGGCCGTCATGCCGCTCGGAAGCTGCGATTCGCCGTTGATCACGTAGACGACCTTCTCGCCGTTCGGCCGCAGGACCGTGATCGTCTTGCCGGCCTCGTAGGATTGCACCGTTCCATAGATCTCGGTCGTCTTGGTGCTGGTCACGTTTCCGACGGCGTCGACCTTCCGCGTCTCCGTCTTCTGGCGTGTCTGCCCAAGCTCGTCGGTATCCGTGGTGACGACCCGCGAAACGAGCCTTCCGTCCGTGGGGTCGGTCGTGATCGTCACCGTCCTGCCGACCTCTACGTTCGCGGGGATCACGGCATTTGGCGCGAGCGCGTACGACACGGTCTTGTCGCCCTCGCGCAACACGATCGTGCGGCCCTGCTCATAGCTCACAACCGAGCCTCGAGACGTCGTCGTCTTGGTGGTCGTGGTGGTGGCGGTGGATCCGTCCGCGGACTGCCCGGTGGTCTGCCGCTGTTCGTAGGTCGTGGACGTCTGTGCCAAGGCGAGGGGCGACGTTCCGACCACCAGCCCTGCGAGAAGAATCGATCGTTTCATCATGCGGACCATTCCTTTGGATAGCTGCCGAGTCGGGCAATCCGACCACGACGCCACATCGAATGAGAAAGCAAGACCGATGCCGGTGGAGGCGCGGCGCCATTCGGCGCGAGCGTTGCCCGCAACGACGACGCGGCGGCGCGGCTCCGCATCGCCGGCGCGGCCGCGCGCCGAGGATGGGGTCCGCATGACGCGGATGTGTGGACGCGCTTCGTCCGCGTCGCGAACGGGTGAAACTCGAGCGGAGGGGAAGAGCGATGGACCCCGCACCCCCTCCCATTCGGGGAGCCCGTCAGCGATCGGGCTCGAGTTCGACTCGCCGATTCAGAGCACGTCCCTCATCCGTTTCGTTCGAGGCGACGGGATCGTTCATCCCGAAGCCCACCGCCCGGACTCGCGAAGCGGCGATGCCGTGCTGGATGAAGTACTCTCGCACCGTGTTGGCGCGGGCTTTCGACAGCTTCTGGTTGTATTTGGAGGTGCCGACGGCATCCGTGTAGCCACGGATCTCGCCCGTGAGCTCGGGGCGCGCCCGCATGATCCCAATGGCCTCGTCGAGGCTCGCCGGGTCCTTGATCACGATCTCGTCGAAGTCGAAGCGCAGCCCCTTGAATTCCCAGCAGCCGTTGGCGTTCACCTCCACGCCTCTGAGCGTGTGCGGACAGTTGTCGTAACGGTCGCGCACGCCGTCGCCATCACCATCTTCGTCCAGCGCGGCAACGGGCGCCGCCGGGGTCGGCGCAGCTCTCGAGCCAACCTCCCAAGCAACCGCCGTGCCCGGGCTTTTGCGCGCACGGGGTCGAGAGCCAACGCCGCCTGGGGCGCGCGGCGTCGCACCGGACGCGCCGTCGGTCGAGCTCGACGCCGCCCGGGTAACCCCACTCGTAACCGGATTCGGCCGTGGAACCTCGCCGCTCGACGGCCCGATCCGTTCGAGATTGCGCGGGCGGCGCTGTGTCACGAGGGCACAGCTTCTTGCATTTCCTACATGCGGACGAGCGCCGTGTGCGCGAGGATTGCCGCCGTGTTGCTCCGCGCCCCGGCGCGCGAGGGTGCGATTCGCGTCGCGCCGGACGATCGTGGCTCTACGGGTGGCGCCCTGCGCGACCGCCGTGTCTGCGCGCGTGTTGAGGTGGAGTGACTCCGAGAAGGTGTGCGCGCTCATGAGAAGCGCGGCGGGTCAGGTGGCGTCGGGCGGTTCGTCCACGGTGATCCGGCGGAGGTCGTCGCGTCGCGTCTCGAGATCCCAGTCGGCTTTGTCGTCGACCGGCCAAGCGAGGGCTTGCTCGAGGAGGGCGAGGGCCTGCGCCCGATCGAGCGGCGGATCGCCGGGTCGGATCCCGAGCCCGAGCATCTCGGCGAGCCTCGCGTAGCCGACGCTGAGCCAGTATTCCTCGTGCCTGAACGAGGGCGGCTGCTCGGCGCCCTTGATGGGCTCCAGTTGCAACTGGGGAGTCTCTGGGCGGGGCCCGCATCCGATGAATTGCGTCAGTTGGGATCAGGCAGGCGAACACTGTTCCTGGGTGAGCAAGCGTCTCCCCACGGAGGCGGAATGGGAGAAGGCGGCGCGCGGGACGGATGCGCGGATGTATCCGTGGGGGAGTGCCCCACCGACGTGCGACTACGCGGTGATCGCCGACCCTGACGTGGGGGGAACTGGCTGTGGCCTGTTCCACACCTGGCCCGTGGGCTCGAAGGTGGCAGGAATGTCGCCGTACGGTGCGTTCGACATGGTAGAGAATGTGGTGCAGTGGGTGAGCGACTGGTACGACCCGACCTACTACTCGGTGAGTCCGTCGACGAACCCGCCGGGTCCGGCGAGCAGTCCGACCGTGAAGAAAGTCCTGCGCGGCGGCCACTCGTACATGAGCTACGAATTCCTCGGTGACTTTCGCGTCGCGGCCCGCTTCGGGGACTACCCGGAGTCCAAGAGCATCACGAGCGGGTTTCGCTGTGCTCGAGACGATTGACTCGCTGCTCCTCGTCCCTCGTACGAGAAGGGAGAACCCCACGAGAAGCGGGCACTGCTCGAAATCGTGGCGGTGCGGCATGGAGCGGCACAGAGCGGAAGCGGGGCGGCTCGTGCGAAGGGTCGGCGCATAGCCGCTCACATCGGCGGAGCGTCAGGTGTAGACGAGGAGCCTGGCCGCTGAGCTCGACGCCGTCGGGCACCTGGTAGCACGCCGCCTTGGGCGTTACACACGAGAGTGTGTAAGATCGGCCGAAGATCCGGAGGTGGACATGCCCACGAACCTCGCCCTCGACGACGAGCTCATCGAGCAGGCCCGACGTGTCGGTAAGCACAAGACCAAGAAGGATGCCGTGACGGTCGCGCTCCAGGAGTACATCAAGCTCCAGCGCCGTCGGGGAATCCTCGACCTCGAAGGTCAGGTCGACTTCTGGCCGGGGTACGACCACAAGGAACTTCGAGCAAATCGCCCGAAGAGATGACGGTCCTGGTCGACACGACCATCTGGTCTCTCGCGCTGCGCCGGCGTCGCACCAGCCTCGGTCGCGATCAGGCTCGCCTCGTGGACGAGTGGCGAAGCCTCGTCCTCGACGGCAGGGCAGGGATCATCGGCCCGATCCGGCAAGAGGTGCTGTCCGGAGTGCGGGCCACCGACGTGTTCGATCGGCTCCGCCATCACCTTGCTGGCTTCGATTGCATCGACGTCGGATTGGACGACTACGACCAAGCCGCCCGTTTCTACAACACGCTCCGGTCGGCTGGCGTCGCCGGTAGCGCCGTCGACCTGCTGATCTGTGCCGTGGCAAGCCGGGCCGACGTCTCGATCTTCACCACAGACCGTGACTTCCGGCGCTACGCCGATCACCTGCCGATCCGGCTTCACGAGGCCGAATGAGGGACCAGTCGTGTGGGAGCGGGGACGAAACCGTGTGCGACGGGCGGGCTCGCGCCGCGTACGGCATCCCCTGCTCGACCCTTCGGAATACACGAACGCCCCGGCCGCAACTGACCGAGGCGATTCGGAGCCCTCTCTCGAAATCATCGGGGTTTTCGGCGGGATCCCGGTCTTCGGCGCCGCAGCCTGACGGCTGCGACGTCCTGCATCGAAGGTCTCGCGCCGCGTTCGCGTTCGACGCACTTCACGTTGGCGGCGCGAACCGGCGAGCGGCCGCACCCTGTCGGCGGTCTGGATCGCTGCCGCCTCACCCGGAGTCGCGCGCCGATCGTGTTGTCGAGCAGGACCTCGCAAGATGAGTCAGGCCGTCCGCGCGCGGACAGTAACCTGTACGTCACCGCCCACGACTCCGAGCAGACGCAGAATCTGATCGACCGTCTTCCGGTAGTTCGTTTGGTCGAGGATGCGGTAGAGCTGCGAAGGTGAGGTGCCGAGCCGGCGGATGATCGCTCGCTTCGACAGCGGACTCGCGGCCACGAGCCGTTGAGCTTCGAGGGTGAGTTGGTAGAGGAGAAGGTCGCGCAAGTGCGCCGGATCCTGGTTGTATTCGAGTATCTGCTCCACATGCACGGTTCCCGACAGGCCAGACGCGAGCTGGTACGTGAAACCGTCCCCGCCCAGCTCCGGGTCGACGAACACGCTAACCACTGGGTCCTGTGCCGAGGGAGGTGGATCGGCGTTCGCAAATGGGAAGGAGAGCCTGCGCCCGCCCCCGCGGACGTGGAACGCCTTCTTCCGGTTGTCGGTGCTGACGGTGCGAAGCTTCATAGCAAGCCCTCTCGCTCGAGATCCGGCGATGATCTCGAGAACGCGGCGCGATGCGGTGCCTTTCATCGCCTTCCCGTTCTCGAGATCCCATTTCACGAGCAGCTCTCCATCTCGATACACATGGACGTGCCGAGGCGAATGGTCTCCTTCCACCAAACGAACACATAGCCGCCCCGGCGCGGCTTTCCACCTACGCGGGGGCCTGTGGGCACTCGATCGCCCCCGTGTCGTGAGGGACTTGAGGCTCTCGGGCTGGTGCGGCGATCTGCTTCTCGAGTTGATCGACATCGGGGTCAACAGGAATCTCCCAGCCTCCGCCGCATCGAGCACGAGTGGCTGCGCGCGCTCACCCAGCGGCTAGCCGGGCGCGAGTACGCGGAGCCGCCGGCCATCCGCGCACTCGAGGCACGAGGCCCGATCAGGGGAACGCGCTGGTCCAGCTGGCGGTTGTGCCCGCCTCGAAGCCATCGCCGAAGAGCAGCAGCTCGGCGACGTAGACCCGCCGATCCGGGGCCGTGATGGCGGCGGCCGCGTGGCCCGTCGAGTTGGATGCCACCGCGACCGGAGCGCCGATCGGGCCGCTGTTGGCGAGCAGCGTGGCGGGCTCGCCCGCGACCACCCCGGGGAGGAGCTCCCAGGCGACGGCGGGATGCGGGTTCGGGCTTGGTGCCGTCCAGTCCGACGCGACCACGAGCGCGCGGCCGCCGGCCACTGCGACGTCGAAGGCGGGGATCGGCCGCGGCGAGTCGAGCGAGAAGCCGAGCGTCGAGCCGAGCGGTGCGACCGCCGAACGGAACCGGCTCGCACACGAGCCGCCGCGGAATTCGAGGCACACCTCCCGCCACGCAACGCTCACGACGCCGGACTGCAGCGCGAGCACCGGCCCGCTGTCCAGCCATTCGCCGTACAGCGTCCCTCCGGCCGGCAGGCTCAGGGTGGTGCCCGTCGCGAAGAGGATCCCGGTGTCCTCCTGCGAGCGCCGGCAGTCTTGGCCGTCGAGGATGACGCCCGACGGGTCGAACGGGGTCCCGAGCGCGAGATCCCCGGTCGCCGGGTCCACCGCGAGCTGCGGCGTGGGGTACGTGGTCGGCAGCGAAGGGAAGCCCGGACCGCATGGAATCGCTCCCTCGGGGCCGCGCGGCGAGAGGTCGACTCCGGCCGACCACGGCCCGCCCGGAGGGCGAGTCGCGCCACGGAGCACCGCGGCGCCCAGGGAGGGCTCATCCTCGACCCACGCATAGGTGGTGGACCAGACGGCGACGCCGTTCCCGTCGTCGTCGAGCGCGATGTCGGGTATCCCGAAGACGTCGGTCGGGCGGCCGGCGACCTCGAAGGAGCCGGTGGCGGGCCACGGCCCGGTCTTGGCGCGAAAGGCCGTGTGCACCTGGTACTCCATCGCGAGCTCGTCGTAGGCGAGCCAGCCAACCAGGACGTCGCCGGCGTCGTTCATCGCGATTCGGGCGGCGGTCGAGATGCCCGAGTTCCCCGCTTCGAGCACCGCGGTGGACTCCCAGGCGTCACCTGCGGGGCGATAACGGACGAAGATGCTGTTCTCTCCCGTCCACACGACCGCCAGGTCGCCGCGTCCGTTCATGACGGGCGACGGGTCGTCGCCCGTCGATCCGGGGTTGAGGTGAAGCGTCGTCCAGGTCCCGCCGCGGGCGCGCGCCGACAGCCAGACGGAGCCGCCGTTTTGCGAAAAGCCGACCGCCATCGAGCCGTCCCTCGCGACGGCGACCTTCGGGCTGTAGATGGCGAAAGAACCCGTGAATCCGGGGATCCGCTGCGCCGTCGTCCAGTCGCCGTTCGCCTGCGGTGCGACTCCGAGCCCGAGGCCGAGCAGTAACGTCGCGGCCCTCGCGAAGCGATTCATCGTGGGGGTCCCTCCAGCGCGCGTTCGGAGCTTACACCCGTATCGCCGGGCGCGCGCAAGGGCCGCGCCCGGCACGAACCGGCGTTCGCACCTGTCGAGGTCCCGCGCGCGCCCGAACTCGGGGCCGGGGACGGCTCGCGCGGGCGAAGCTACCCGCTCGAACGGCTGCACCGCCTTCGCAGAACGCCTGGCGTTCGTCAGGCGGTGTGGCCTGAAACCCGCTACGGCGCACCTTCACGTTCGCGGGCCTGCTCCGATGCGGGCTGTGTGGCTGCGCGATCACCCCCGAGCTCAAGAAGCGCAAGTACATCTCGTCCTCGACGGCAGGGCAGGGATCATCGGCCCGATCCGGCAAGAGGTGCTGTCCGGAGTGCGGGCCACCGACGTGTTCGATCGGCTCCGCCATCACCTTGCTGGCTTCGATTGCATCGACGTCGGATTGGACGACTACGACCAAGCCGCCCGTTTCTACAACACGCTCCGGTCGGCCGGCGTCGCCGGTAGCGCCGTCGACCTGCTGATCTGTGCCGTGGCGAGCCGGGCCGACGTCTCGATCTTCACCACAGACCGTGACTTCCGGCGCTATGCGGATCACCTGCCGATCCGGCTTCACGAGCCCGAATGAGGGGCTCGTCGCGTGGGAGCGGGGACGAGACCGTGTGGGGGACGGACCGCGCTCGCGGCGCAGTTCGGCATCTCCCGCTCGGTCCTTCAGAGGGCGCGAACGCCCCGGTCGCAACCGACCGAGGCGCTTCAACTTCCCGTGGGGTCCCTTCGTGGACAGTTATCGAACACTGTGCGAGAAGCCCTCTCCTGGAATCGCTGGAGTTTTCGCGCAGGTTGGCGTGCTTGGCGCTAGGATGCCCAAGCCTTGCACCGCCGACGCGGTCGAGAGGGAGCGGGCGTCGGCATGGTCACCGGCGGGAAGCGCGATTCGATGGTGAGAGACGCCCCTGCGAGATCGAGCACGAGAGATGAATCGTCCTGCCGAAACGGATTTGCCACGCCAAATATCGTAGCCAAGCCGGCATCTGATCCTTCAAGCGGTTCTCTCTTTCGGAAGGACCGTTCCATGGCCGAAGGTCGATCGCTGGTCCTCTGCGTACTCACGTGGCTCGTGCTCTCCGTTCCGGCCGTGGCCGCCGACGGGGACCTCGATACCTCGTTCTCCAGCGACGGGAAGACCACGTTTTCCTGGGTCGAGGAGGGAGACGCCTTTGCGGTCGCAGGGCTTCCCGACGGCTCGCTCCTCGTCGGCGGGTCGGCCTACGGCGTCGCGGCAGGGCTCCGGATGGCGCTCGTCAAGCTCCTGCCGAACGGGAGCCCGGACGCGAGTTTCGGCGGTGGAGCGGTCGTCGAGATCGCCGAGCCCGGCGCGGTGTCCGAAATCGATCGGATCCACGTGCTCGACGACGGGCGGATCATGCTGCTCGGGACCACCTCGAATACCGAAAGCGTCCAGTCGTTCACCTTCGTTCGACTGCTCGCCAACGGCGATCGCGACGACACGTTCGGCCCGAACGGCGTGCGCCTCGTGGGTTGGCCCCCGCTCGGCATCCACACCGTCAAGGAGACCCGGTGGGCGATCGCTCCGTCCGGCGGCTACTTCGCCGTCAGCCAGTGCAGGGACTGCGTCAGCGACCGCGCGTCCGTGGCCGTCGTCCGGTTCACGCCGGATGGGGAGCGCCACCCGAATTTCGGCGACCAGGGCGGAGTCGTCTTCGAGGCCGTCGCCGGCCTGGAGCACCGGGCTCTGCAGATCGATGCGGACGCCGCGGGTCGCGCCGTGGTGAGCGGGAACCTCGTCGACAACCCCGGTGGGCGTGAGCACTTCGTCGCCCGGCTCACCGCCACCGGAGCGCTGGATCCCGCCTTTGGCGGCGGTGACGGCCTCACGCTGACCGATCTCCCGGCGTACGTCTATCCCTACGACCTGGTGATCGAGCCGGTCGCCGGCGGGACGCTGCTCGCCATCGGCAACTTCACCATCGAGCCGAGGACCACGGGCGTCATGCGGATCGATTCCGAGGGCGAGGTCGACACCAGCTTCGGTTTCCTCGGCGCCACTCCACTGACGCTCGAGGAGGGAGCTCAACTCTACGCGATCGATCTCCAGTCCGATGGCAAGATCGTGACCGCGGGATGGATCGACCACACCGGCGACGAGCGTGGAGGATTCTTTCTGGCTCGCCTGCTTCCAGACGGCCAGCTGGATGCCACCTTCGACGGCAACGGCGTGGCGCGATACGAGTTCAACCTCGTACCGAACGCTACGGACTCGGCGCGCGACGTGACGCTCAGCGGCGGCAAGCTCGTGGCGGCCGGCTCTGCCGAAGGTTCGGAGTCGAGCTTCGCGATCCTGCGCACGCAGAGCGAGCTCGTCTTCACCGACGGGTTCGAACGCGGGTCGACCGCCGGCTGGGGCGGCAGCTGACCCCTCGAGAGGGTTTGCGATTCCTGGAGGCTCCGGTCTTGAAGGCAAGTCGACTCCTCGTCCGCTGTACCCTCACGTGGCTCGTGCTCTCCGCCCCGGCCGTGGCGGCCGACGGCGACCTCGATGCCTCTTTCTCCGGCGACGGCAAGGCGACCGTCGCTTGGAACGGAAGGGGAGATGCCGGGGCGGTCGCAGGACTGCCCGACGGCTCGCTCCTGGTCGGCGGCAAGGTTTACGCCCCCCCCGACGACTTCTGGATGGCGCTCGTCAAGCTGCAGCCCAGCGGCAGCCCGGACCTCAGCTTCGGCCTGGGAGGTCGCGTCGAGATCGACGAGCCCGGCGCAGCCTTTTCCATCGATCGGATCCACCCGCTCGACGATGGTCGGATCGTACTTCTCGGAACGTCCTTGTCGACCCAGTCTTTCACCTTGGTCCGACTGCTCGCCAACGGCGATCGAGACGGCACGTTCGGGCCGAATGGCGTGCGCCTCGTGGGCTGGCCCCCGCTCGGCACCCACATCATCGAGAACAGCCGGTGGGCCATCGCTCCGGCCGGCGGCTACTTCGCGGTCAGCGAGTGCTCCGAGTGCCTCGGCAACAGGTCCTCCGTGGCCGTCGTCCGGTTCACACCCGAAGGCGATCGCCACTCGAATTTCGGCAACCAGGGTGGCGTCGTCTTCGAGGCCGTACCCGGCTTGGGGCACAAGAATCTCCAGGTCGCCGCGGACGCTTCGGATCGCGCGATCGTGAGCGGGAGCCTCTCCGACAACCCCGGCGGTGGCGAGCACTTCGTCGCTCGGCTCACGGCGACCGGAGCGCTCGATCCCGCTTTCGGCGGGGGCGACGGCGTCACGTTGACCGATTTCCCGGCGTACCAGGACCCCTTCGATCTGGTCGTCGAGCCGGTTGCGGGCGGGGCCCTTCTCGCGGTCGCGAACCCCGCCCTCGATCCCGAGACCACGGGCGTCATGCGGATCGACTCGGATGGGGAGCTGGATACCGACTTCGGTTTCGGCGGCGTTGCCCCGCTCACGCTCGAGGAGGGGACTCTTCTTTGGGCGATCGACTTGCAGTCGGACGGCAAGATCGTGGCCGCGGGGTCGATCGACCACACCGGCGACGAGCCCGGCGGTTTCTTTCTGGCTCGCCTCCTCTCGAACGGTCAGCTGGACGCCACGTTCGACGGCAACGGCGTCGCGCGCTACGAGTTCAACCTCGCACCGAACCAAGAGGACCAGGCGCACGACGTGACGCTCAGCGGCGGCAAGCTGGTCGCAGTCGGCCTTGCTGCTGAAGGTCAGGAAACGAGTTTCGCGATCCTGCGCACGCAGAGCGCGCTGATCTTCACCGACGGGTTCGAACGCGGATCCACCGGCGCCTGGGGCGGAAACTGATCGGCTGCTGACCAGCGCGGTTGCCGGAATCCCAGCGTCACACTCGACGTCTCCGCGCGTCCGTTCCCCAATCAGACCCCCAAGTTGGGTATCTGAACGTCGGAGCGACGGCCCTGCGAGCCGAAGCGGGTGGTCGGAGGAGCTCGCCCCGACCGCAGCCGACCGAGGCAATTCGGAAAGCCGTGGCGTCCCTTCGCGGGCAGTGATCGAACTCTGTGCGAGGACCCGTCCCCTGAAGTGGCGGGGGTTTTCGGCCGGATCGACGCCGAGGAATGTTGCACTGCGCTGGTTCGAAAATCGGGGAAATGGGGTCCCTTCGTGGACAGTTATCGAACCGTCTGTGAAGACCCGTCGCCCGAAATCACTACGGTTTTCGGGCGCCTCGCTGACGTGGCAGCGGCCTGACGGCGCGCGAATCGCGTTGCTCGGGAGCCCAGCGCTTTGTAAATTCGCGTCCGCTCGGACGGGGCGCCTCGTCGAGTTCCGGGGGGTCACGATGACGCAGGCGATTTCGCAGCTCTCGCCTCGGCCTCTTCACCGCCTCCCGGCCGGAGGCGCGATCGCTCGCCAGCGGCTCTCCGCGCACGCGCTCGTGCTCTGGGTGTGGCTGGTGGGAGAACGTCGCCCCCGAAGCCTCCCCCACGAAGCCGTCGAGCAACGAGCGGACGGTACGGCCGAAGGGCGCTAGGATCCATGTGGTCTCCGGCACGCCGGGGTGCGGCAGACCGCTCTGTCGGCCCATGACCAAGATTTTTCTTTCGTACGCTCGGGGAGACGACGGAGAACCGTTCGCTCCCGGGAGTTCGTTCGTCGCGCGCCTCTACCGAGACCTCCGGCACGCCGGCTTCGACGTTTGGTTCGACCGTGTCTGCATGCCGTCGCGCAATCTCACGTTTCTGCAAGAGATTCGTGACGTGATCGCGAGCTGCGATCGGCTCGTGCTGATCGTGGGGCCGCACGCGGTAGCGTCAGATCACGTGCGGCAGGAATGGCAGTTTGCATATTTCCAGTCCGAAAAGATCGTTACACCCATCATTCGCGCCGGCGAACTGACGCTCATTCCCGACGAGTTGAAGCTGTTGCATTGCGAGGACTTTCGACGCGATGCCGACTACTCGATGCATCTCCAACAGCTCGTCCGGATACTCACGGACCAACCGCCTCCGCTCGGCAAGCTCATCGCAGTACCTGGCCTGCCGGATCACTTGCTCGCGAGGACGGATCGCCTCATCGCCGTGCGCGACGCGCTTCGCGCCGACTTGGATCGCCCTGTGGTGGTCGGTGGGAGTGCCATGCACGTCGGCCTCCATGGGATGGGTGGAATCGGCAAGAGCGTGCTGGCGTCCGTCCTGGCGCACGACCGCAAGATCCGTGAAGCGTTTCCGGACGGCGTCGTGTGGATCGAGCTGGGACCGGAGCCCGACATCCTTGCACGCATGCGAGAAGTTCACCGGTATCTAGGTGGCGAGGGTCTATTTCTGACCGAAGGAGAAGGACAACAGAAACTGACGGAGCTACTTGCCCGGAAATCCGTATTGCTGATCCTCGACGACGTCTGGCGACGTCCCGACATCGACCGCTTCGACGTACTAGGGGCGAGATGCCGGTCGCTGATCACGACCCGGGACGAGGGGCTCCTTCGGTCTCTCGGAGGGGTTCATCACCCCGTCGAACTGCTCACGGATGCCGAGGCTCGTTGGATTCTGGGACGGACAGTCGGGTTAGATTCGGCAGCCTTACCCGCAGCGGCCTTCGACGTGCTGCGCGAGTGCGGTCGCCTTCCATTGGCTTTGGCCCTCGTGGGGGGACTGATCAACGCGGGGCTTCCTTGGGCGGACGTCTCGACGGCGCTTCAAACGCACGACCTGCGGTTCATCGATGACCGGCACGCGGCGAACGCCCACCATCGAGACCTGTGGCGCGTGATCCAGGTCAGCTTTCTAGCCTTGGCTGAAACGGCGCAGGAACGCATGCGAGAGCTTGCGGTCTTCTCGAGCGACGAGGCGATTCCGGCGTTGGCGATCTACACGCTCTGGAAGCACACGGGTGGCCTCGACCCAGCGAGCAGTCGAAAACTGCTCGCGGAGCTGAAGGATCGATCGTTGGTAAGACTCGACATCGCCGTGTCGGGCGTGCTCAGCACGATCTCATTGCACGACATCGTTTACGACTTCTGCGTGCAGGCGGCGCGCGAAGTGATCCAATCCGACGCTGCCCTCCACGAGCCTTTGCTCGCCGCCTATGCCGAGCTGTCTCCTGACGGGTGGCCTTCGGGCCCGGACGATTCCTACTTCTTCACCCACCTCCGCCAGCATCTCGTGGCCGCTGGCCGTGGCAGCGAGTTGGTGAAGTTGGCCTGCGACCTACGGTGGCTGGAGGCGAAGGCAGGTCCCACGCTGTTCCCCGATCTCGTCGCAGACCTTCGCGAGGCCCAGCGATGCGCATCTGAGCCCGCCGGCCATCGTGAGATTCTGGGGTGGCTGATTCCTCGGCTTCGAGCATTCTCGACGCAGCCGGATTGTCTCGCTAACGAGGTTGCCAACGAGTTCCTTCCGATCATCCAGCACGACGGCCTTCGCAGGTGCATCGAAAGCCAGCTGGCAACCAGGCCGGCCCGCATTCGACGAGTCAGTCCGACGGACGGCACGCCTGCCTACCTGCGCTATCCCCATGGCTACGCAGAATATGGAGTCGACTTTTTGGCCGTGGCCGCTGACGAACCGGTTGCGGTGGCAGGAGATTCGTCGGGTCGGATCGCTGCCTGGAGTTTGCTCGACGGACAGCTGTTGCGGTTCTGGAATGTGGAAGCGTCAACGGTAGGTCTCGTGGTCAATTCCGACGGGACGCGTGTCACCGTGCGCACGGAGGAGGCCGTCGTGTTGCTCCGCACCGACGGTTCGCTGCAGCGCGCCGAGGCCTTGCCGTGGATGGAGCGGGACACGTTTCGGAACATCGCCGCTACCGTGGTCCGAGCCGACGGGACGAGGACCGACTTGCGTGCCAGGTCGGACGATGAAGCAATGACGTCGATCGCATCGACGCCGGACGGGGATTCGATCGTTGCTGTCTGGGCCGGAAGGTGCATCGTCGCCTGGGACTGGTCGACGGGTCGGATGCGCGGGTTCACGTCGGTGACCGAGGGCGACGAGGTCCGCGCATACGCGGTGGCCGAAGGCCAGGTTTTGATCGCGACGGCAATGGGTCGCGGCCTTTGTTGGACGATCGGAAACCGCCCCGATTTCGAGGATGTGTTCTCCATACCGGGTGGAAGCATCAGCGGTGTTGCAGCGAGTGCCGATGGGCGGATCTCGGTGTGGGCGGGCACGAGCCCATCGTTTGCGGAACGACTTGTGCATTCATGGCCGGACTATCGGGAATCTGAGTGGTTTCAACCGCACGACGTGGTCGTGGTGTCGCCCGCTGGCACGGTGACGATCGACGAGGTCTTCGGACCCAGAACGCTCTGGCTGAGCGAGGCGGGTGAGTATCTTGTGGCATCGCATCACGAATTCATAGATGTCTATTCCGTGTCAAAGGCCGTCGAGCGCGGAATGGGCTCGATGGGTCGCGGGTCCAGGAGTGGCGGTCGGGTGGGAGCGTTCAAGGGTGACTGGTCCATGGCGCCGGACGCACGCAGGTTTCTTTGGTGCGACCGTGATGGCTTCCTTTCAGCCGCCGACCCACCGTTCGACGAGCGTTCCCATCGACCATTTCCCTCGCCGGAGCGAGTAGGTGTCCATGCACGCCGGCTGACGTTGGGTCGTGGTGGGTCGCATGCGGTCTGGTGCGAGAGGGATCCAGACGTTCTCCATATGTGGACGGAAGGCCTAAACGCCGTTATCGAATGTCGTGTCGGCCGAGATTTCTCGATGGATCGACACATTTCGCGAAATGGTGCGGCCGTCCTTAGCGGGCTTCCACTGCTGAGGGGCGGGCGGATGAAGCTGTTGCGCGTTAGTTTGGTGGCGGATCCCTCTTTACGCGCCGATGAAAGCTCTCGATTCGGATCCGATTGGTTCAAGCATTTGACCATTAGTGAAGGCGGAAGCTTCATTACAGTCACTCGCGATGCCGCTTCAGAAGAGTGCTCACAGATTTTGGCTTTGAACCGACACCTTCGAGAGCTGCGCCTCGTGGGCTCAATTCCGGTAGTGCTTGGGGAAGCGCGAATCTGCCACGCTTCCAGCGTGTGCATTGCGGAAACGACCGACGAGGCATGGGCGCATTGGCATCAGAACGTGCCAGGTTTTCCAGAGGGCTTTGCGCGCTGGAGGTTGTCGGATCTGCAGGAGGATCCTGTTTTCGTGGAGCTGGCCGAGTCCGAGCGCGGCTTCTACGATTACGGAGTTTCTCGTGGTGGGCGAGTGGCCTTTCTAGGTATCAAAGGGGATCGTGCGCGACTGATCACGTTCTACTCGGCATCAAGATCCCGAGCGACCTATGAGACGCGGTGGCTGAAGCCTCGGACCGCAGTCTCGGTGGATCGTGTGAAGCTCGAGATGGATTCCACGGGCAACTATGCGGTCGTGGGCAGACATTACTGGGAGAGTGTAGACCACGAACACTCGCTGGTGTGGGTGGTGGAGCTCGCGACCGGGCGCGCATGCGCTGGCGCCGCAACCGGCCGGCCTCCGACAGCGGGGATCGCGGTGACGGGCAACGGCTCGTACGTTGCAACTTGCGGCGAGGACGAGGTTGCGGTATGGCGGACCGACTTTGCGGCAGGATCCTTGTCATTGCACGGCGTGTTTTTTATCGACGCCCCCGCCGACCTGACCTTCATGAGCAACGAGGAGTTGGCCGTGGTCACTGCATACGGCGAGGTATTCACCTATGAGGTACGCGCGCGTTGAGGCCTTTCTCCACTTCCGAGTGGTTCCGATCTCCGCGAACACAATCTCGACGGCCGCAGGCACTGGGGTAGTGGCCTCCCGAGAAAGGTACCTCCTCCTGAAGGCGAACCGTGTGAGCTCGACAAGCCATGGCTCGTCATCGGTGCGCTCGCTCTGGCGCCTGGCACCGCGGGAAGGGCGGGCAACTGCTCAGATCGTGGGATCGAACTCGATTGGACGGACGGGCACCTCTCGGTCACCCGCCGCCAAGCGTTCGATCTGATTGCAGAAGCCGTCGGTCACGCCGAGAACGAAAAGGCCGTCGGGAAGCGATCCCGACGGCCTTCGTCTCGTCTGGGGTGAGTGACCGGGATCGAACCGGCGACCTCCAGGGCCACAACCTTGAGTTGAGGGCAATCATTCTAGGCGGTTACGGATCGCGGTGCGGCATGGAGCGGCATACAGCGGAAAGGGCGCGGCCCTTCCACGCCGGCCGGCGAGAAGTGGCGAGCGTGCATGGGGGCTGATCGTCCTGGGCGCCGGGATGAACCGCCGCGGTGGACACCGCCAAGCGGCCTGGTTCCCGCTGGGCGCGGCGGCTTTGGGTCATACCTTCCTGGTCCTGGAGAGCCTTGGCTCGGCCCACCTGCAACCGCGATCGGAGCGAGGGATCGCCGACGCGGTCCGACGCGCTTACGATTCCCTCCGATGCCTGTCACCCGCGAACTGCTCTATCAGGAAGTCTGGGCGGAGTCGCTGACCAAGGTCGCAGCCCGGTACGGCGTGTCGCCCAGCTTCCTCGCACGGGTCTGCGACCGCCTGAACGTGCCGCGACCGTCGAGCGGCTATTGGACGAAGCTCCAGGTCGGCAAGGCGCCGCCGAAGCCAGAACTCCCGGAGGCGCTGCCGGGCGACGAGGTTGAGTGGGCGAACGACGTTGAGCCGCGCCGTCTCCCGCGAGCTCGGCCGCGGCCAACGGCGGGTGCCACGAGGGTACCCCGCCGGGCGAGCGATCACCGACCGTCGCGCCACGGCGTCCTCGTCGGAGCTCGTGAACACTTCGAGCAGGCGAAGGTGCTGGACAGCGGCTACTTGAGACCCGCCAAGAAGCGGATCGTCGATGTCTTCGTCACGAAGGGGACGCTGGACCGGGCGTTGGATCTGGCAAACACGTTGTTCCTGGCGCTTGAGGAGCGGGGTCATCGGGTCACGTTCGCAGATCTCAAGGAGCCCTTACATCGGCCGGACGTCGAGCGTTGTCACGGCGGGACGCACCACTGCAGCTACATCAATTGGAGGCCCGATCGGCCACCGGTCGTCTACGTCGGAGCAGTGGCCATCGGGCTCACGCTGTTCGAGCTCAGCGAAGAGTGCGAGGCCCGCTACGGCGATGGAGAGTGGGTACGGCTGACCGACCTTCCCGCGTCGCAGCGAAAGGCGCGAGCCGGGCCGTTGGCGGACTTCTGGACGTCCAAGCACGACATGCCCACGGGGAGGCTCTGCCTGCGAGCGTCGTCGCCGTACCAGTTGGCGACGTGGGAGAGACGGTGGCCCGAGGAGAAGGCAGGCGACCTCGCGGGTAAGGCACCCCAGATCGTTCGCGAGTTGGGTGCCGCGGCAACCACGATCGCGGCACTTGTCGCCGAGGGTGAGCGCGAGGCCGCGATCGCGCACAAGCGCTGGCTGGCCGAGCGGGAGGAATGGCTTCGCGAGGAGGCCGAGAAGCGTCGAGCGCAGAACACGAAGCAGAGCCGCGACGAGCTCTTCGGCATCATCGAGCGCTGGGCCGTCGCGAAGCAGGTCGAGGCGTTCTTCGTCGATGCACAGGGCCAGGCTGCCGAGCTTGGCGAGGCCGAGGGCAACGCTCTACGTGACCGTTTGAATCGCGCTCGCGAGCTCCTCGGTGGCACCGATGCGTTGGCGCGATTCCGCGCCTGGAAGGCGCCCCACGAGCGATGAATAAGCGGGGAAAGCGGCAAGTGGCTTTGGCTCGGAAATGCCGCCGCAGGGCGCTAGTTCGGTCGGCCCTGGTGCACCGGTCGGCGGCCCCCGGCACCCCATGGTGCTATACGAGGGCGAGCGCGCGTGCTCGCTCGGGGGGGATTGTCGCCCCGCCTCCACGGACCTTGGGCTGGGCAATCTGCCCTTGCCATGGCCTGGGCGTCAGGCTAGCGTTGGCCGCTTACTCCTTCACGCACCCTGCGGAACCCGGCTCGCGGGTGCGATTTCCTCTGGAAGGTGAGGAAGTTGTACTGGTGACCGTAGCCCTAGCGCGTGGCGCGGGTCGCCGGCCATTCCGGCCATCGTCCCCTCCGCCTTGTGGCGGTGGCGACAGCGCGAGTGAGTCTGATGCGAAACGATAGTGTGGCGCCCTCACCATCTGGCCGGCAAGGCATCATCCTCGCCGCCGACGTTTCCACCCTTGGCGAACTGGAACGCCTCGCTGAGCTCGCGGCGGGGGCTCGGGCAGAGGTCACCGCGATCAAGCTGGGATTCCAATTGGCCCTGCGGCACGGTCTCCGAACCCTCACCGACCGCGTCAAGTCAGTTCTTGATATCTCGCTGATCTACGATCATCAGAAGGCCGGCACCGATATCCCAGCAATGGGGGTGCCCTTCGCCGAGGTCTGCAAGGAGTCCGGGATCGACAGCGTAATCATCTTCCCCCACGCCGGACCATCGACTCTGGAGGCGTTTGTTCGCGCCGCCTTCCAACAGGCCCTCAGCCCGATCGTGGGGCTCGTCATGAGCCATGATGCCTATCTGCAATCCGAGGGTGGGTTCTTGGCCGATGACTCCCCGGCGCGGATCTGCCGAGCAGCTCTAGATCTCGGCGTGACGCGCTTCGTCCTGCCCGGAACCAAACCATCTATCATTCGCGAGTTCGCAACGAAGCACCTCTCGACCGTCAGGCCCGTCGATATTCTTATGCCCGGCATCGGCACTCAAGGTGGCGCGATTGAGACGGCGTTTGCCGCCGTCGGAAGGCATTCACCGTTTGCGATCGTAGGCTCGTCCATCTACCGGGCCGCCGACCCAGTTGCGGCCTTGCAGGAATTCATTGGGAAGCTCCCGAAATGAACTCAACTGCAAACGACCGAACAGCGAATGCCGCGAGCGAACTTGCAGCACTTCAGCTATGGCGAGTCGGCGCGGTCCGTGTCGATTTTGAGAAGCAGTTCACACTCGCGTCTGGTCGCCTCAGCCCCATCTACATCAACTGTCGTGTCAGCATCTCCGATCCGGTCCTGATGCATCTCTTTACCTCGCTGGCACACCTCAGATGCATGGAAGATGGTGTTCGGCTCGACGTCATCGCAGGTGGCGAGACCGCTGGCATTCCCTTCGCGGCGTATCTGGCACACGCCATATCGTTGCCCATGGTTTATGTGCGGAAGCAGGCCAAAACGCACGGCATCGCTAGCTTGATCGAAGGGCAGACCGTCGAGGGACGACACGTCCTGCTCGTCGAAGATCTGATCACCGATGGCGGTAGCAAGCTTCATTTTATAAACGCCCTGCGAGCGGCTGGGGCTACGGTCACTGATGCTCTCGTGCTTCTCGATCGAGAACAAGGCGGCGAGAGCTCGCTTCGCAATTCCGGTGTCAACCTTCATGCCGTCACAACTCTCAGCAAGCTTCTCGACGTTGGTGTGGCAGTCGGACACCTATCTAGTTCGGATCGTTCGGGGCTGGCGGCGTATCTGTCGACCTCGGCCTGAAGTGCTTGTACAGCATCGGAGATTACTGACAAATGACCACGACCGAAGACGAAGATACCGACGCCCATATCGCCAAGATTGCAAACGCCCTTATGGGCGGTCGAATCGGCTTCCTGATTGGCGCTGGTATGTCGATTCCGAGCGGCAGCACTTCTGGGCAGCAACTCGCCTTCGAGCTCGTGTGGAAGAGCATCTTTCCGCAAAAGCGAGAACCCCTGACCGACGAATTCAAGGAATCCCTTGGCTCGGTCGTTGCGAAATTCCCTCTCGAAGCACTAGCTGCGGCAGTTGCCCCACTTCTACCTCAGCAAACATTTGACTTAGAGCAGATGGTTCAGCGTGTCGTCTTCAAAGGGAAAACTCCGAAGACCCACGAAGGTCACCGAGCCTTGGCCTCGCTAGTGACGAAATTCAATTTGCGGAACCTCTACACGACTAACTGGGACAACCTTCTTGTCGATGCAATCGGTGATGGTGCAGCCGAGGCTGTGACGGAAGCACGTCTGCCGCAGATCGAAGAGCTCTACGCAAAGGGAAAGACGGCGGTCGTTCACCTTCATGGGACGTTTAAGGACAGTCCACTGATCTCCGAGCGCGATCTCATGGACCCGGAGCGTCCGTTGCTCCAACTATTCATGGCGGAACTGCAAACGAAGCCATTTGTGTTCGTAGGCTACTCTCTGGGTGACCCCAACATCCGCGCGCTCTACTCGAAAGCGAATCAGATCCTGGCGCGACGAAGCGACCGATTGAAGAAGCTGACCTACATCGTGGATTTCAGCACTGACCCTGTCGAACGAAGCGTGGCAGCGAAGGTATGGGCGGCCCGTGAAGCTATCTATCTTCATATGGGTGGGGAGGATTTCTTTCGACGCTTAGTGTTGGAGGCCACGACGAACGCTCTTCAAGAGCTCAAAGACAAGCTGGTTGAGCGGCTGAAGACTACGCATACCGACTTGGCTGCAAAGGTGACTGAAATCATGAATGTATTTCCGGGATTCGAGAGTCCGGAGCAGGTCCTGCGGTACATCGAAGCGATCACTCGGAGCGCAGCGTGACTCTCGAATCACGACCTATCGAACGACAGCTCCTCGAATTTCTTGCAACTGTGGTGGAGCGGTCGCGAGCTGACGTCATCGTTTGTGGAGAACGCAAGGGTACTGCCGTTCTCCGTGCTCTAATTCAAGAAATTGAACCGCCCCGGCTTAATTGGCGGTGGGACAAGATCGTATCTAGCTCGATTCTTGAGCAGTACGATTGGTCTAAGGTGGCTGGTGGCCGGGTGCTCATCTTCGATGAGCTGGTCCATCACGGCCGTACGCTAAGGACAACGGAAGAGCGCGTGGCGCGCGTTGCCTCACCCGACACAAGGATCGTGACCGCTGGCTTCGCAGTGTGGGAGCGCTGCGTTACGCGTCCGGATTATTCGTATTTCGCGGCTCTCGACCTGGAACGCTATGAGGTCGTCCGCGGGCTTATTGTCGAGTTTCTACAGGAGCATGGATCGCTCCTGCTCGACACAGAGCACATCGAGTTGACGGTTAGAGTCGATTGCGATGTGGCCGAGTTCTATCGGCATGTAGCGCGGGCAGCGCCGCCGGGGCATGCGCATTCCTTTGTGTCAGGGTCGAGGCGACTGAATCTAACCGTGCAGAGTCCGGATATCGAGCACCCAGACCTACTCCAGCGGTGGCTGACAAAGGGAAGCAGTGTAGAGCATGTCGCGAACAAGGCACGGATTTTGGAGCGAGATCATTCGACATTTTCGGTGATGCCGATCTTCTATCCGAACACCCGTTGCGTAGTTGATGACGAGTGGTTGGGCGGGCTTCCGGAGTTTGTGTGTAAGGATTCGCTAGATAGGCAGAATGCCAAACAGATCTTTTATCTCGTTGGCCTTCTTGCATCCATAGAGTCACTTCGGGGAGTTGTGACGGCTTTGGGTGATCTTGTTCGCGCAGGAAAGATCGTCATAGAAGTGCCGCCGGACACCTTTTCTCACTTGTCGGCGATGTTTCCTCGGATCGATGCCGAGGCGCTCTGGCGATATACACGAGACGTTGTTGCGGATGCGAAAACGAAAAGACCGCGCCGGAGCGCCCGTGCGGATGCAGTTCATCACATCCCAGAGGCTGCATTGGTGAATTTGAGCTATCGAGTCATCACGCGGCTGCTTGCCGAGATGGACCGCGATGCTGAGATGGACGGTCTGCTGGAGGGAAGGTCGTGGCAGCAGTTGGCAGAGATTTCGGAGAAAGCGGCAGCAGAACTTAAAATCGACGCGGCGACGATGACGGCCGTTCCCGATCGGCTTATCGACTCCGGGATCATGACGACAAACGTCGAGGAGGTGGAGGGTTCAGATGGCTCCACCTGGGCGGTTAGAACTTTTGCCCCTGCGGGCGAGATTGTGTCTGAAAAGCTTCGTCGTCAGCTCGGTGTGAGAGGTACCGAATGGCTTCCAAGGACCTAGACGTCTTCACCGAGGATGAGCCTCGGTTCGGCGAGAATGTAGCGCGACATATTCGTATCGTCGCGCGACTCTTGCAGGTCTGGAAGGGCGGCAAGGAAAATAGGGAGTTTTTGAAGGCGATCTACTTCGACAAGCTGGTGGAGTTTCACTGTCGAATCTGGGACGGTCTTCATGTGGCGGGGCATGTTCGATTCGCTGCGCCGTTTGGAAGTCATCGGGGATTTCACGGGCCGGGTCGGGCTTTGAAGATAGACCGTTCGGCGGATAGCAGCGCCTCGCTGAGCGAAGAGTTTCTGGACCGACGGCGACACCAGTGGGCGTACAGCACTGAAATCGTGGAGAAGTTGAAGCCGTCGCTAGGCAATGCACGAAGACTGTTTCGGTTGGAGGGTCGTCCGGAAGAGGAGTCGTGCAAGGTGTATCCGGGAATTGACGCAAGCCAGTGGGAATCTTGGCTGATGGACGAGGCCGTAGATGGTGGTCAGACACGATTTCTGGAAGCGAGAGAGGTCGATCTTGTAAATAGGTTGGCAGAGTTGATCAGAGGCTTCTCGAAGGATGAGGTGCGAGCTATTGGGACTCACGCCAATGCGAAGGCGACGGTTGGGGATATTCGGTTTAATTTGAGCCACTGGAACCGGGCATATGACGAGCTAATGCGCATCATTCGAGAGGACGGCGGAAGGGATGTCGTGCCGAATCTGCATGCGGATCTGGCGCGTTTTGCGAGAGTGCTGGTGTTTACAGCAAGAGAAGTTGAGAACAAGGGAAGGGACAATCGTGAGGACTACCGCTCGGCACGAGAGCGAGCCGTCAAGGTGCCGGATAACGAGTTGGCGGCAGTTATTGAAAGGATTCAAAGCGGTGATGGTTCAATCTGGGATGACGCGGTTGTCTGCAAATTTGGTCAGAGCGCGAGCCTGATCACGGCGTTCAGCGTGTACATTCGACGCGCAATCCGATCCATTTACCGGCTGGAACGTTTGAGCGCGAAGGAGATGGAAGAATCCGACTCGGCGTTTGAGGCGCTCGCTAGCGTTGTTGCTGCGGCGAGTGCTGGTGCGTTGCTTCCGTTCGACTCGGTTAAGGGGGCGAAGCTTGATGTGTTCCTGCGCGAGGTAGAACTCCTGAGAAAGGCTGTATTCGCGCAGGTTCCATCGATCCGAGATCGTTCTGGAACGGGTGTGCCGTGAACGATGGGCAGTGGGGCGACGGGGTCGCGTGAGGGTGTGAGACGATGCCAGGTGAACGGAGTCTGTTCCGCAAGCTACAGGTCGTCGTGGAGTACGCGAGCACAGGTCGCCACGCGAACGCCGACGGACTTGTCAGCGCGCTTGAGCGGCGACAGCCGACTAATTTTGTTTACTACTGGCGGGATCGCAAGTCTGATTCGATAATGCACGGCTACTCGGGCCGGGCAATCGAAGAGGCC
>CAYVDO010000084.1:0-22915 GCA_964450125.1 uncultured bacterium | reverse complement strand
CTTGGTGCTCGCGTCGGGGCGAATGATGGCGACTTCGGCGAGCGGCTCGCTGCCCCGTGATGCCGTGTCGAGGCTGGCGCAGGGTGCGGTACAGACCTGGCTCGCGACGCTGGTCGCGACGTGGGCGACGTTGCCGCTCACGATCGGTACGTTCGGTCGCTGGACGGCGCTCGGTCTGGTGGCGAATCCACTTGCCCTGCCGCTGCTCGCGACTCTCGCCGTGCCCGTGGGGCTCGTAGGCGTGGCGCTGGCGCCGCTTTCGCCGTCTGCGGCGACGGTGGCGTTCCGCGTCGCCGAGGTGCCGGTGGCGGCAGGGCTCGGGATCCTGCGCGGCATCGCTGCGTGGCCTGGTCTCGATGGTCACACGCCCCTGGCGCCCGAGCCGGTGGCGATCGCCGGATCGGCGCTGGCGCTGCTTTCGCTCGGTGCGCAGCACAGGGTGCACCGGCGTGCGGCGGCTCTCGGCGTGGTCGGCGTGCTGGTCGTTGCCGTCTTGGGGCCGCGCGCACTGGCACTGGCGCGCCGCGCGCCCGAGGTGGTGTTTCTCGCGGTCGGTCACGGCGACGCCGCCATCCTCGCCCTCCCTGGGGGCCACACGTGGCTGGTGGATGCGGGGCCGCAACGTGAGCGGCGCTTCGGCTCCAGTGACTCGGTCGTGGTGCGCGCCCTCGCAGCGCTCGGCGCAAGACGCCTCGACGTCGTGGTGGCGAGTCACCTCCAGCTCGACCACGTCGGCGGCGTGGGAGCGGTGCTCGAGCGATTCGACGTCGGCGAGCTGTGGCTGCCGCGCGGCGTGCCGATCCCCGCATGGTTGGCGAGCGAGCTGGCCCAAGCCGCGCGCCGCGGCACCGCGATTCTCGCCCTCGATGCGGCGAGTGAGACCTTTCGCCACGACGGTGTGGTGGTGGATGTGCTGCACCCGCCACCCATGCACACGGCGCTCACCAGCAACGACGCGTCGCTGGTGCTGCGCGTGACGCTCGCTGGTGAGCACGTGCTCTTCGCCGGCGACGTGGAACGGGCGGGCGAGGAGATCCTGGCGGCCGGAGCACGCGACGCCCGGGCCGCGGTGCTCAAGGTGCCGCATCACGGTTCGATCACGTCCTCCAGCTACGCGCTCTTGCGCGCGGTTGCGCCGCGGCTCGCGATCGTGAGCACGTCGCGAAGCTCCCGCGTGCACCCCGCGCCGACGGTGACGGCGCGCTACGCCGCGCTGGGGGTCGCGATGCACAGCACCGGCAGCGAAGGCGCCGTGACGGTGCGCGTCACTCCCGAGGCCATCGAGGCGCGCTCGGCTCGCGGCACGACGACGACGCTTCCCGCGTCGCGCGCACCCGATGCCTCGAGCGAGGCCGGACACGCGTTGACGATCGAATCCCCGCTCCGCTAGCTTGCGCCGCCGACGTCCCCGCGAACGGCTGGGAATCGTTCGAAAAAAACCGCATTCATTCGCATTCGGCCCGCGACCACTCGGGCGCGGTCATACGTTCTCGTGTCCATTACCACCATTCGCGGGATGAGCGACGTCCTGCCCGACGAGGTCGGGCGCTGGCGTTGGGTCGAGGAGCGCGCCCGCGCGCTCTTCGGAGCTTTCGGCTACGACGAGATCCGGACACCGGTGCTCGAGCGTACCGAGCTCTTCGTGCGATCGCTCGGCGAGAGCACGGATGTGGTGGAGAAAGAGATGTACACCTTCACCACCGGCAGCGGGGAAAGTTTGACCCTGCGCCCCGAGGGAACCGCCCCGGTGGTGCGGGCATTCGTCCAGCACTCGCTCACCCAGCGCGCGCCTGCCAATCGGCTCTTCTATCTGGGGCCGATGTTCCGTCACGAGCGGCCCCAGAAGGGGCGCTCGCGGCAATTTCACCAGATCGGCGCCGAAGTGATCGGCGCAGGATCGCCCGAGGCGGACGCGGAGATCATCGCGCTCCTGTGGGCATTCTTCGCCGAGATCCAGCTCGACGGGATCCGGCTGGAGCTCACCTCGCTCGGTTGTCGCGACTGTCGCCCCGGCTACCTGGCGCTGCTGCAGGCGTTCGCCGCCGAGCACGCCGCCGAGCTCTGCGAGAACTGCAATCGGCGACGCATCACGAATCCGCTTCGCATCCTCGACTGCAAGGTGGAACGCTGCCGGGCGGTGCTCGCCCACGCGCCACTCATCCCCGCGCACCTGTGCGCGGCGTGCAGCACTCACCACGCAGGGGTCGAGAGCCTGCTGACGGCGCTGGCGATCCCGTTCTCGCCGAATCCGCGAATCGTCCGCGGTCTCGACTACTACGTGCGTACCGCGTTCGAGGTCACCACTGATCGTCTCGGCTCGCAGAACGCGGTGGCGGGCGGGGGCCGTTACGACGGGCTGGTCGAGAGCTTCGGGGGGCCAAACGCGCCCGGGGTGGGCTTCGCGATGGGGCTCGAGCGCGTGCTCGAGCTCGCCGGCCCCACACCCGTGGTCGCGCCGCGGCTGTTCCTGGCGAGCCATGGCGAGGAGGCGCGGCGAGTGGGCTTCGAGCTGGCCCATCGGCTGCGGGTCGCCGGTGTGCGCATCGAGACCAGCCTCGAGGCGACCAGTATGAAGAGCCAGATGCGCCGCGCACAGAAGATCGGGGCTGCGCGCGTGTTGATGCTCGGCGAGTCCGAGCTGGCCGCCGGCACCGTGCGTCTCAAGGACATGGGCACCGGCGCGGAGGAGGACGTGCCGCGGGACGTCGAAGCGCTCTTGGCGCGATTACGCAGCGGCACCGAGATGCCATGATCGCACCTCGTCTCTCGGGTCGGTTCGCACGTCCTCACACCGCCGACTCGCATCACTGGCCGAACCGCGAGCGCCGCCGGCGGCCGACTGCACCACCGCAAAGGACCTCGGTATGAGCGACACCCCCACGACCCTGGCCGCCGGCGCCGTCGCCGTGCCGCTGCCCATCGAAGCCACGCCCTACCGCTCACACCATCTCGGCGAGCTGCGCGCGAGCGATGAAGGGCGCGACGTGGTGCTCGCCGGTTGGGTCCACCGCGTGCGCGATCACGGCGGCGTGGTGTTCGCCGACCTACGCGACCGGCAGGGCATCACCCAAGTGGTGTTCCAGCCCGACACCGACGCGGACGCGCACGGCACCGCGGAGACGCTGCGCGACGAATTCGTGGTGCGCGTCGAGGGCACGGTACGCAAGCGCCCCGCCGAGATGGTGAACCCGAAGCTCGCCACCGGCTCCATCGAGGTGGTGGGTCACAAGGTGGAGATCCTGAATCGCTCGCGGCCGCTACCCTTCACCATCGAGGACGCGTCGCAAGCTGGCGAGGCGCTGCGGCTCCAGTACCGGTATCTGGACCTTCGGCGCCCCGTGATTCGCGACAACCTGCTGCTTCGCCACCGGGTCGCGCAGGAGATGCGGCGCCGCCTCGACGCATGGGGCTTCATCGAGGTCGAGACCCCGATGCTCACGCGTTCCACGCCCGAAGGCGCCCGCGACTTCCTGGTGCCGAGCCGTCTCGCGCCCGGGAAGTTCTTCGCGTTGCCCCAGTCGCCCCAGCTCTTCAAGCAGGTGCTGATGGTGGCGGGCCTCGATCGCTACTACCAGATCGTACGCTGCTTTCGCGACGAGGACTTGCGCGCCGATCGCCAGCCCGAGTTCACCCAGGTGGACCTCGAGATGTCGTTCGCAGGCGCCGACGCCGTGATGGCGGTGGTGGAAGACGTGGTCGCTGGAGCGATTCAGCTCGGGCGTGGTGTGGAAGTCGCGCGGCCATTCCACCGGATGAGCTACGCCGAAGCGATGAGTCGCTTCGGCTCGGACAAGCCCGACCTGCGCTTCGGGCTCGAGCTGAAGGACGTCACGGAAGCAGCGGGCCGCTCGGAAATGAAGGTCTTCCTCGACATCGTCCGCGGCGGCGGCTGCATCTTGGGGCTGCGCGTTCCGGGAGCAGCGACCTTCAGCCGCACCGAGATGGACGCGCTCACTGCCGTGGCCCAGTCGTTCGGGGCCAAGGGGCTCGCGTGGATCAAGAGCGCGCAAGGCACGTGGTCCGGCCAGATCGCCAAGTTCTTCCCGGAGGCGGTGCGCGGCGAGCTGACGCAGATCCTCGGGCTCGAAGAATGCGATCTGGCGCTTTTCGTGGCGGGTGAGCGCAAGGCCTCGCAAGACATCCTCGGCCGGCTGCGCCTGCACCTCGGCGCCCAGCTCGGGCTGATTCGCAACGATGCGCTGGCGCTGCTTTGGGTCACCGAGTTCCCGCTCCTCGACTACGACACGGAGGCGCGACGCTGGGTGGCGATGCACCACCCGTTCACGTCGCCGCTGGCCGCAGATCTGGACCGCCTCGAATCCGATCCCGGCGCCGTCCGTTCCAACGCGTACGACCTCGTTCTCAACGGTAGCGAGGTGGGCGGGGGGAGCGTTCGTATTCACTCCGAGCCGGTGCAGGAGCGCGTGTTCAAGCTCCTCGGCATCGGCGACGAGGAGGCGCGCGAGAAGTTCGGGTTTCTGCTCGACGCGCTCTCGTTCGGCGCGCCACCGCACGCGGGTCTCGCGATCGGCTTCGATCGCCTGATCGCGATCCTCACCGGTGCCGCGTCGATCCGCGACACCATCGCGTTCCCCAAGACCCAGAAGGGGACTTGCCCGCTCAGCGGCGCGCCGGGCGGTGTTTCCGATGCGCAACTTCGCGAGCTCCACATTCGTCTGGCGCGATCCGCAGCCGGCGAGGCGGGAGGCAAATCATGAAGCGGCATGGCCGAAGCATCGCCGCCTTGGCACTGCTCCTGGGTGCGTGCGCGCGTCCGCCGTTGGCCGAGCTCGATCAGGCCTGGCGCTCGTATCAGAACGCCTCCACCGCTGGTGCTGCGGATCGTGATCCCCAGCGCTTCCAGGAAGCCGGGTCGGCGCTGGTCGAAGGGCAGGACTGGATCGATCAAGGGGATTTCGAGCAAGCCCGCGACGCCCTGAAGCGCGCCCGCCGGCTTGCCGATGCGAGCGCTGGCGGTGGCCCCGCGCCGGCGCCGGTGGAGAGCGGCTTCACCGAAGCGCCGCCTACGCGCGAGGGGGTCCAGCTCTCGCCCCTCCTCGAATCTCGCGGCGGCGCGCGTGCGGCCCCGGCAGAACCTGCGCCTGAGGCGGTGCCTGGTGCGCCGAGCACGCCCGCGGCGATCGAGCCTCCACCCGTGCCGCCGTCCGCCGTTCCGGCGCCGCTGCCCGAGCAGCTGGAGCCGACGCCGGCTGCCGAGCCGCCGGATGCTGCCGAAGCCGCGCCGCGCGCAGCGGCCACGCCAGAAGAGACGGCGCGTGCGATTCGAGCAGAGCGCGAGCGCCGGCAGCGCGCCGCGGACCAATCACCCGCGGAGGAAGAGCCGGCGCTTCAGCCCGAGCCGCCGGCGGCTGACCGTGAGGTGGCGCCCGTGCCCCCTGCGGCGCCGTCGGCCTCGTCACGCACGTATCTCGTGCACAAGGGCGATTCGCTTCGCAGCATCGCCCGGTCGCAGTACCGAAACGAGCAAGCGTGGACTCTGATCTACGCGGCGAACCGCGATCGTCTGGAGAGCCCAGAAGACGTGCGTGCCGGCATGCGGTTGGTGCTGCCGCCGGCGTCCACGCCGATTCCTAGCCCGCGAGCGGTTTCACCGGCATCGAGCGGTGGCTCGACCTACACCGTGCGCAAGGGCGACACGCTCCATTCGATCGCCAAGAAGATGTACGGCAGCACCACGTACTGGACGCTGATCCGAGACGCGAATCGCGCCAAGGTCGAAGGCTCAGGCGACGTGCGCGCCGGTACCAAGCTGGTCATTCCGCCGCGTCCTTCGGGCCGCTGAGGTGGGCGCCGGGCGGCGTCGGCGACGCCCGGCCCGAGCGGGAAGCTGGTGCTCGCGCGACACGCTCGTCGCGCGTCTGGACGCGCCTTGACACCTCTCCGAGCGGCCCGTACCCTTTCGCGCCCCGCGTCGCTTCTTCGACGCAAATCCAGGGAAATTCAGTCGGAAGTCGGATCGAGCAACGGGCTGACTCGCGGTGGGATCTCGCCTGCGCCTGGGCGCCGGCGGAGCCCTCGCGAGTGGTCGAGCGCCTCTGTCCCCAGCCGCTCTGGCACAGGACGAGGAACGGAGAGTGAACATGCGGAAGAAGATCGGCTTGATCGGCGCAGGTCAGATCGGCGGAACGCTGGCGCTCCTCGCCGCGCAGAAGGAGCTCGGCGACATCGTCCTCTACGACATCGTCGAGGGGGTGCCGCAGGGCAAGGCACTCGACATCGCCCAATCCGGCCCGCTGGCCGGCTACAGCGTGAAGGTCACCGGCACCAATTCCTACGACGACATCGCCGGCTCCGACGTGCTCATCATCACCGCCGGCGTACCGCGCAAGCCCGGCATGAGCCGCGACGATCTGCTCGACGTCAACCTGAAGATCATCAGCGCCGTGGCGAACGGCGTGAAGACCACCTGCCCGAACGCATTCACGATCCTGGTCACCAACCCGCTCGACGCGATGGTTCACGCGTACTGGAAGCTCACGGGCTTCCCGGCGAATCGCGTGGTGGGCATGGCCGGCGTGCTCGACTCGACGCGGTTTCGCACCTTCGTCGCGATGGAGCTCGGCGTCAGCGTGAAGGACGTGGACGGCATCGTGCTGGGTGGCCATGGCGACACGATGGTGCCGCTGCCGCGGCTCACCACCGTGGGCGGATTGCCGCTCACCGAGCTGCTGTCGGCGGACAAGATCGAGGCGATCGTGCAGCGCACCCGCGACGGCGGCGCGGAGATCGTGAAGCTTCTGAAGACCGGCAGTGCCTTCTACTCGCCGGCGGCCTCCGCGATCGACATGGCGGAGAGCTTCCTGCGCGACCAGAAGCGCCTGCTGCCGTGCTGCGCCTACCTCGACGGTCAGTACGGCATGCGCGGCAACTTCGTGGGCGTGCCGGTGGTGATCGGCGCCGGTGGCATCGAGAAGATCGTCGAGCTAAAGCTCAACGCGGAAGAGAAGAAGCAGCTCGATGCGTCGCTGGCGGCGGTGCAGTCGCTGGTGAAGGACGTGGACGCACGGATCGCGTGAGTCGACTCGCTGCGGACATCGAGAGGGGAGACCGATGAACGTTCACGAATACCAGGCGAAAGAGCTGCTGAGCCGCTACGGCGTTGCAGTCCCGGCCGGCAAGGTGGCGTCGTCGCCGGAAGGCGCCGAGGCCATCGCCAAGGATCTGGGCGGCAGCCGCTTCGTGGTCAAGGCGCAGATCCACGCCGGCGGCCGCGGCAAAGGCGGCGGTGTGAAGCTCGGCAACGGCCCCGCGGAGGTCAAGCGGCTGGCGAGCGAGATCCTGGGGATGCAGCTCGTCACGCACCAGACCGGCCCGGAAGGAAAGCTGGTGCAGAAGGTGCTGATCGAGGAAGGCTGCGACATCGCCCGTGAGTGCTACCTGGGCGTGGTCGTGGACCGCATGCTGAGGCGTCCGGTGGTGATGGCGTCGACCGAAGGCGGCGTCGAGATCGAGAAGGTCGCCGCCGAAACTCCCGAGAAGATCCTCAAGGAAGTGATCGATCCGGCGGTCGGCCTGCAGCCATTCCAGGCGCGCAAGCTCGCCTTCGGCCTCGGGCTCTCGGGCGGCAGCATCAACAAGATGGCGAAGTTCCTCGACGGCCTCTACAAGCTCTTCGTCGAGAAGGACTGCTCGCTCGTCGAGATCAATCCGCTGGTGGTGACCGCGAAGGGTGACCTGCTCGCGCTCGACGCCAAGTTCAACTTCGACGACAACGCGCTCTTCCGCCACCCGGACATCGAGAAGCTGCGCGATCCCGACGAGGAGGACCCACGCGAGCGCGAGGCCAAGAAGTTCGACCTCTCGTACATCGCGCTCGACGGCAACATCGGCTGCATGGTGAACGGCGCCGGGCTCGCGATGGCCACCATGGACGCCATCCAGCTCTACGGCGGCACCCCGGCCAACTTCTTGGACGTGGGCGGCGGCGCCGACACGGCGAAGATCCGCGAGGCGTTCAAGCTGATCCTCGCCGACAGCTCGGTGAAGGCGGTGCTGGTCAACATCTTCGGCGGCATCTTGAAGTGCGACGTGCTCGCCAAAGGCATCGTCGAGGCGGGCAACGAGGTGCACCTCTCGGTGCCGCTGGTGGTGCGAATGGAAGGAACCAACGTCGAGGACGGAAAGCGCATCCTCGCGGAATCGAATCTTCGCGTGATCGCCGCGAAGGACATCCAGGACGCGGCGCAGCAGGTCATCGCCGCTGCCAAGGCGGGAGGTGCGTCGTGAGCATCCTGGTCGACGCGTCGACGAAGATCATCACGCAAGGCATCACCGGCTCGGCCGGCTCGTTCCACACCGAGAAGTGCCTGGAGTACGGCACCAAGATCGTGGGCGGCGTGACGCCGGGGAAGGGCGGCCAGGACTTCAAGGGTGTGCCCATCTTCGACACCGTCGCGGATGCGGTGAAGAAGACCGGGGCGACGGTCTCGATGCTGTTCGTACCGCCGCCCTTTGCCGCCGACGCGATGTACGAGGCCGCGGACGCGGGCATTCAGCTCATCGTGGCGATCACCGAGGGCATCCCGGTTCTCGACATGGTGAAAGTGCGGCCGTACCTCGACGCCCGCGGCGTGAAGCTCATCGGTCCCAACTGCCCGGGTGTCATCACGCCGGGCGAGTGCAAGATCGGCATCATGCCGGGACACATTCACACGCCGGGCCGCGTCGGCGTGGTGTCGCGCTCCGGCACGCTCACCTACGAGGCGGTGTGGCAGCTCTCGAACGTGGGCCTCGGCCAGTCCACCTGTGTGGGCATCGGCGGCGACCCCGTGAACGGCCTCAACTTCACGCAGGTCCTCGAGATGTTCCAGAACGACCCAAACACCGACGCGATCATCATGATCGGCGAGATCGGTGGCAGCGCCGAGGAGGACGCGGCGGCCTACATCCAGGCCCACGTGACCAAGCCCGTGGCGGGCTTCATCGCGGGCCGCACGGCACCTCCCGGCAAGCGCATGGGACACGCAGGCGCCATCATCTCGGGCGGCAAGGGCACCGCGAAGGAGAAGGTCGCGGCGATGCAGGCGGCGGGCGTGCACATGGCCGACTCACCCGCGGCGCTCGGTACCACGCTCAAGGCGGCGCTCGAAGCCAAGCGCTGAGCCACTGTCGCAATCGTTCGCTCGGGGCGTCGCGGAGAACCGCGGCGCCCCGCTGCATTTCGGGCTCCGACGTCAGGTGCGCGCGCAGCGCGGCCGGGTCATTCGTGAAGCGCGGGGGTGGAAGGCACCGCGGGCATCGGTGGCGCCTCTTCCGCCGCGATCCGTCGGGTGACGCGATCGAGGCCGCGGAGCGCCCACACCGAGAGCAACACCGGCCGCCCGTACTCGTCCACCCGCACGTCCTTGGCGCGGCTCGCGGCCCGCCGATACCAGGCCCTCGCCAGCCGATCGTCGGCACGGTCCTCGGCCAGGACGCCGAGTTGGTAGGCCGCCATGGCGTAGCTGGGGTCGTTCGCGATCGCATCGCGAAAGCTCGCTTCGGCGGCCGTGAGGTTCCCGGCGCCGGCGAGCTCGATCCCTCGCTCGGTGAATCGCTGGGCTGCTGGCGTGCACGCGGCGAGCGTGAGCAGCACGGTGGGCACGACGCGGCCGAGCCGCGTGGCTCTCATGGCTTGCAGCTCGCCGGGCAATTCGGGTCGATGTCGCCCAGATCGTTGCCGCCGATGCCGTTACCGCCCGCGGGGCAGGTGGCCAAGGCACCGGGCTCGCAGCCCACGGCATATCCACCGTTCCCTCGGATCGAGTTGCGGTCGGCGCCGGAGCCGCCGATCGTCGCGTTGGCGCCGTCGGCAACCTGGACGCCCGATCCCGGGTTGCCACCGATGTCGTTCCCCACCACGCGGTAGACCTCGCGGCGCTGCTCGCTGGCGTTGGCGATCAGGATCACGCCGGGCAGCGGCGCGTCCTCGCCATTCCCCTCGATCTGGTTGCCCGCGATCGTGAGGTGGTCGATGGACTCGTCGATGACGCCGAGCACACCGAAGTCGCCGTTGCCGCTGATCGTCGATTCTCGAATCTCGGTGCTTTGCGCCGCACCGTCGGCTTCCATCACGACTCCCACACCGATGTCGCCGTTCCCCATCACCTGGATGTCGCTGGCGAACGCCTCGCCGCCGGCCACGAGGAGCCCGTTGCCTCGGTTCTGGGTGATGACGGAGTTGGTGATCCGAAGCGTCGAGCCGCTGCCGACGAGCACACCGTCCTGATTGCGTGTGACCACCACACCGTCCACGGATACCTCGCCGCCGCCAACGGCGATGAGGCCGGCCGACGGGCCGCCACCGATCGAAAGCCCGGTGAGGTGGATGTCGTCCGATTCGACCACGCCGAACGCTGGATCCGTGCTCTTGCCGAGGCTGCCGTCGATCAAGGTGCTGCCGGCGCCGGCGCCTTGGAACGTGAGCGAATGCGCGCTGGGCACGATCACCGTCTCGCGATAGAGGCCGCCTGCGATCTGGATCGTGTAGCCCGGGCGCGCGCGCACCGCTGCCAGCGCGATCGACGAGAGCGGATGCAGCGACGAGCCGTCCTGCGTGGACGCATCCGCGGCGTCGGCGCTGACGTGGAGGGTCGAGTCGTAGAGGTACCCGTTGCCGACGACGACTCGGCCGCCGTCGGGATTGGCGACGGTGATGTCGAGGCGTCGGTTGCCGTCGGAAGGCGGCGAGAACACCTCGAGCTTGTTCGAGCCGCGGAAGACGGCCCCGACGGGCTGGTCGCCGAAGAACACCGCGCCGCCTTCCTGGAAGTCGCGACCCAGGATGGTGATCAGGGTGCCGCCGATCGAGGGGCCCTCGTCCGGTGAGATGGAGTCGACGCGCGGCTGGCTTCGCTCGCCGGGTCCAGGACCAGGTCCCGGGCCAGGGCCGGGGCCCGGCTCGGGCTTGCGGATCTCGATGGTGATCGCGGCGGTCGTGCCGTTCCCGCTCGGTTCGAGCGCCAGCAGGCTGATGCGGTGCACGCCGAGCGCGAGCCCGACCGTCTGGAAGCCCACGATTCCGTTCGCATCGGCGGGGTCGACGTTGATGGGTCCCTGGATGTCGCTGCTCCAGAGCACCTGAAGCGACGTCACCGAGTCGTCGGCGTCCGCGAGCTTGGCGCGAAAGACGATGAGCTGGCCTTCGACGAAGACACCGCCGTCGGCGGGCGATTCGAAGGTGACGGTCGGCGGCTGACTCTCCGTGGGCGGTGGCGGCGGGGCTTCGCCGAGACCCACCGTCACTTCGACGGCGGTCGCCGCCGTGAGGTCGATGCGCGTCGCGGTGCGAAAGATCGAGTTGCCGTCGGCATCCAACCCTTCGCCAGTGATCGGGAGCTGCGTCCCGGCCGGCACCTGCATCGTGGCTTTCACGGGGAAGGCCGTGACGGGGTCGATCTCGGCTTGCGCGAGCGCGGCCGTGCCTTCGGTGTTGAGCGCCCGTACCCGCACCTTGCGGATGTCGCCCGACTGGGCGTTCTCGAAGGGGGCGAGCGTGAGGGTGACGCGGCCGCCCGGCTCGGGAGTCGGAGTGGGGGTGGGTTCCGGATTGGCGTCCTTCGACGAGCCGCCGCCCGAGCACCCAGCCCACGGCATGAACGCCATCGAGGCGACGAAGAGCAACGACGCGAGCGCGTGCCAGCGGTACCGAACGTGCGTGCGCATGGACGCTCCGAGAACGAGGTGGGCGGCCGAGCGTAGCAGGTTGCTCGGGGGGCTGTTCCAGCCCCCCGCCCTCCGCGGCCAAGCCGCGGCGGGGCCCGCCTCCAAGGCGCTTCGCTTGGCTCGCGGCTCGCCGCTGGCTCGCGGTGAGAGGGAGCCCGCGCGCGGAGTCCGAGGGCGCGCGTCGAGGACTGCTCGTGCACGCGAAGCGTTCCTTGACGGAGCGTCGCGTCAGACGACATAGTTCGCGCTCGCCGTTCGCCGAGGTGGCGGAATTGGTAGACGCGCTAGGTTCAGGACCTAGTGGGTGAAAGCCTGTAGGGGTTCGAGTCCCCTCCTCGGCACCAGTGGTGGATGTTCCCGAAGGGCGGCCCGCGCGGCTGCCCTTTCGCGTTTCGGCGGGTTGGGGTGACGCGCGTCGCGGAGCGTCGCCAGCGTGGTCAGAGCTTGCGCACCAACCACACGCTCGGCACACGCGCCACGAAGCCGGCCTTCTCGTAGGCGCGTCGCGCTGGCGCATGGCTCGCATCGCCGCCGGTGGCGACCGTGGCCACCTGCATGCCCCGCTCTCGGAGACGCGCCAGCGCGAGCTCGTACATCCGGGTGCCCAGCCCGCGGCCCGCGCGCGCCGGGTCGATGGCGTTGAGGCCGATCTCGCCGATGCGAGTCTCGGAATCGGCGCGAAGCGCCACGAATCCCACGAGCTCGTCGCCACACTCGGCCGCGAGCACGCTCCACACCGAGCCCGGCTCGAGCATGGACGCGAGCAGCCCGGCCTGCGCCTCGTCCTCGCGACGCTGGGCGAGGTCGTAGAGCTCGTCGCCGAGCAACGCGCGGAACGACGCGAAGACCGGCGCGAACGCCGACCGCCGGATCTCCTGCAGGCCGGGCAGGTCTGCGGGGCGAGCGGCCCTGAGGCGGAGCGTGGATGGGCTCGGCGCTCGCTCCTTCGCCGAGGGAGGCGGCGCCGTGTGCTTCCCCATGTGGTACTTCGCGATGCCGTGGGGATAGCCGCGGCGCACGTACTCGACGAGGTAGCCGAGCTTCTCGTAGAAGGACGGCGCCTGGAAGCTGAAGGTCTCGACGTAGAGATAGGTGCAGCCCTTGGCGCGCGCATGCTCCTCGAACGCGCCGACCAGCCGCGCGCCGAGCCCCTGCTTGCGGAGCGCGGCCTCGACCCAGAGCTGCTGAAGCTCTGCGCAGCCGCCCCACCAGCGTCCCACGGCGCCACCCACCACGACGCCGTCCTCGGTGTGGGCGAAGCACGCCATCGGCTGGACCTCGTGAAGTGGTGCGGCCTCGTCGTTGAAGGCGCCGAGGCCGACGTCGACGACCGCCGTCTCCGATGCCGGGTGGCGGTCGTGGATGGTCAGCCGAACGGTCGACATGGCTCTACGTCGTGGTGCGCCGGGCGCGGTCAGAACCAGTAATCCGCGACGCAGCGTCCGTCGCGCGGAAGATCCTCGAAGCTGTCGAGTCCGTCGAAGTGATCGATGGGGATCTTCGCGACCGGCTCAGGCTCGGTGAGCCGCAGGTTCACCGCCATCCGGCGGCGCCCGTCCTCCCCGGCGTGCTGCGCGCGCCAGTACGCCACACAACCGCAGGTCGGGCAGAAGTGGAACTCGATGTGCTTGCCGCGCACGTACGTGGTGGTCGGGCCGGAAACGCGGATCGCCTCGTTCTCGAAGTCGTAGATCCAAAGCACGCCGTAGCGACGGCACACCGTGCAGTTGCACGCCGTGGCGCCCTCGGGTTCCGTCGCGAACGTCCACCGCACCGCGCCGCAGTGACAGGAACCCTCGAGCATCGCCTCCACCCTTTTCGCGGAACGCGCGCCGCATCCTAAATCAGCGGCCAGGAATTGGAACGCGCAGCACGGATCCGTCGAAGGGCAGGACTCTTCCCCCGCCGCAAACCGACGAGGCGCCAGTGAGCATCGCTCCCATCGTTGGCCTGTGATTTGGCCGAACCCCGGCGCTCGCGCGCAGGTGCCCGGACCTGCGCGGACCCTCCGGAGGTGCACGGTCCGTCGTGCGCCCCGCGCGAAGTGGAGGACGGTCACCGCATCTGGCACGCACCAGCGGTCGGTCGAGTCTCGGATCGTCGGGAATCCTGTGGGTTCAGGCCGATGCAGCGGCGCGGATCTCTTCGGCGGAGGCGCCGCCGGCAGCGAGGTCGAAGAGCTCGCGCGCTTTCCCACCACTCATGCGGAAGAGATCCCTGTAGTCGACGCCCGCCTTCACGACGGTGAGGGCGAGCTGTGCGCGTTTCGCCGCCCTCGGGTAAGCGCCGAAGCCGACCGCCGCCTGCCGCCCGAACCAACTATGGTCGAGCCAGCGCGAAGTGTCCTCGAGGAAGGGGACGATGCCGAGCGCCTCGCGCACCTCGTCGAGGGGACGTGGAAGCAACTCCTCCCATGGCACGCATTCGGGTGGACTGACCCGATTGGCTGCGAGCCCCCGCGCATGGGCGTCCCGCAGGAGCGCTCGCCAGGGCCGCTGCCCGCAACTGGGTCGGATGAAGAGTCCCGGGCCGAGACCGAGGGGCGAAAGGGACGCCACCCAGTAGGGCACGCGGTGCTCGTATCCGAGCGCGAAGTAAATCAGGAGTCCTTCCCCCGGCAGGTCCGTGCCGTAGCCGGTCACGATGTGGAACAGGTCGTGAAACCATCGGGATCGTGCGATGTAATACTGTGCTTCCTCGCTCATCTCGAAGGAATCGAAGAACCCGTCCAGGTAGATCGTCGCTGCCAGGAGAAAGCCGGGAACGCCTCCGGGGATCTCCATCGCCTCGTAGAACGTCCGGCCGAGGCTTCCCGCGGGCATGGCCTCGAGCGCGGCGGAGTCCGAGAGGGCAGTGCCGAGATCGGGTCGCTCGTCGAGGATTCGTTTGCCGCTTGGGTGGGTCCGCATCCGCGCGATGTCGGCGAGGATCTCCGGGCCGCCCACCAAGAGCTTGATACGGGGCACCTGCTTGACGCCGCCCTCGGAAACCGGATTGACGAGCCAACGGGCCCCCGCCAGCAGCGCGCCGGGGATGTTTCGTTCGGTCAGTGTGCGCCGCTTCATTGGCGGAAGACCTCGACGAGAAGCTCCTTGGCGCCGTCGATCGTGTCGCGGGCACCCTCCGGGTTCACGACGCTGCGGAAGGCGAGCCCCTGCAGGGCGTCGAGTACCACCGCGAGCCCACGGGCCGCGCGTTTCGACGTCGCCGCCGCCGGGAAGAGCTCGTGCGCCAGTTCCCGTACGGCCTCGCGGTGCCGCGCGGCCACCGGCTTCAGCGCCGCCATCAGCTCCGCGTCGGTGCGTGCCGCCGCGTAGATGTCGAGCACCGCGGCGAGGCGTGGATCCGCGTAGCCGGCGAGCAACAGCTCGCCCGCGACTTCGACGCGCCGGGCAACGCTGTGCAGGGCGTCTGTCCGGAGCGCGCCGAGCGCCTCGACATAATCGGCAGTCAGCTTCTCGAAGAGATGAGCGACCGCTGCCGCCATCAGCTCGGCGCGGGTCGAGAACTGGTGCAGAAGGGAACCGCGCGAGGTACCCGAGCGTCGGCAAACGTGGACCGTGCTCGTTCGTGCGTAACCTTCCTCCGTGATGCAGGAGAGCGTCGCTTCGAGGATGCGGAGGCGCGTCGCCTCGCCTCTGGCCTGGGCGCGTCGGGGCTTGGCGTACGTGGCGGATGACGCGGCCATGGCGTCGTCCTACGTCACCGCGCCTAATTAGTCAACGTTGACTAATTTCCGACCCACCTCCCCATCCAGAGCTCGACGCACCCGAGCGAGTCGTGAAGCAGCACGAGCGGCGCCTCGCCAGCGTCGTCGATCGGAGCCCACGAGCGCACGAACACCCGCCCGCCGGGTACCTCCACGAACTCGTCTCGGGCGTCGATCGTCTCCAACCCGCGCTCCCCACGTGCGCCTCGTTCGGCGCCGAGGCAGGCGGCTGCGCTGCGCTGAACGCGGCGGCCCCAGCTTGGCGCAGGACCCGAGCCGCGTCGCCGGTCCCACAGCGCTCGCAGGGCTGCCCGCGGTCAGGTCGCGGCCACCGGGTACGTGTAGAAGTCGTCAGGCCCGCGCCAGGTGATCGCGGTGAACGGCCGCTGTAGGAGCCCGCGCTCCTGCAGGTCCCGCACGACCGCGGCCGGCGGCCAGCCGGCGGGCTGATCGACGAACGCGAAACCCTGGTCGATCAGCTCCGCCACCTCGCGGGCCAGCTCGACGTCGTCCACGAAGCGCCGCGGCCACCGTCCTGCCGAGGTGACGATCCGACCGTCCTGGATGAGCGTGACGTGTTTCGGCGGCATGCGAAACACCTACGCGGCGCAGCTCGGGAGAGTTACCTGCGCGCGTGCTCCGCGGCGAGCGCCACGGCGACCCGTTCGATGAGCTCGTATGGCACGGGTTCGCGCAGCTCGAAGCGCAGGTTGCCCTTCTCGTTTCGGAACGGCGCGAGCTCGGCGATGAGCGCGGCGTCCTTCGTCACCGGCGGATAGATCCCGATGTGCTTCTGGAAAGCCGCGAAGTAGAAGAAGGTCCGGTCCGCTCGGAAGGCCGGCAGGTTGTAACTGATGCAGCGGGTCGCGCCGGGCACCGCGCGCTCAACGAGCTGCTGGATCTGCACGAGGATGGGGCGCACGCGCTCGTGTGCGGCGGCGAAATACTCGTCGTGGGACGTGAAACGCTGGCTCGGTGGCATCACACGACCTCCCCGACCGTACGAGCGAGCACCGAACGCCGCTCATGTGCACGGGGTCTTGGGCTGCGAAGCGGGGCAGATCGATGCGCTTGAACGCGGTGAAGACCGCCGCAAACCCTCTCGGCGGACACGGTCGCCATTCGACACGTGCTCCAGCCGCGCCCATCCGTCGTCGACCTATCGTCTCGGCTCGTAGCGCATCGCCACGGCCCCGGAGCGGAACTCCTGGCGGCCCACCAGCCGCAAGTCGAGAGGCTTCGACGACCCGGCGAACGGGGACGAATACCGAAACGTAGTTGGCGCAGTGATACGGCCGCAAACTGGGCGCGCCTGCGTCGTGACCACCCGCTTGCACCGGATCCGGTTGGTCCGCGTGCTCGGAGCGTCGTGCGGGAAGAAAGTGGCTGCGCGTCGGCGCATGCGCGCGGCCTGCGAGCGGGCATCCCCTCCGGCCTCTTCCACCGAGCGCGGGGTGTGCGGCAGTGGGTTCCGGCAGGGTCGCAGCCGTAGAGCACGTTCCAAGTCGTCGCCAGCACGCCGTCGTGGCCGACGCTGAGCTCGACCCGTTGTTGCGTGAGTCGAGGCTGCGACGGACCGTTCGGCTCATGGGTCTGGTTGGTGGCAAACGACCTCGATGTTGTGCCCATCCGGACCGATGACGAACGCCGCGTAGTAGTTCGCGTGATAGTGCGGGCGCAGGCCAGGCGGACCGTTGTCCTGGCTGCCGGCCTGCAGCGCCGCACGATGAAAGGCGTCCACTTGCTCGCGGTTCTCGGCCGTGAACGCTAGGTGAAGCGGCGCTGGCTCGTGCTCGGCTTGGTAGAGGCACAGAGAAGACTTGCCGTCCGGACGGCAGAGCTCGACGCCGTACGCCGGCGGCCCCTCCGCGACCACGACGATACCGAGCGGCTCCAGTGCCGCGAGGAAGAAGGCCTTGCTCGCCGCGTAGTCGCTTACACCGAACTTGACGTGATCGAACACGATTTCTCCAGGAGCGTTTGGGCCTGCGCGAGGTCGAGCTCCGATTCGACGCGGGACGAAGCATCCTCGGTATCGCGCAGCAACAGGGGCATCGTCTTCCCCGAGGGAGTCATGGGCCCCGGCCGCTGTCGCCGGTGAGGCACGAGCCACTCGGGTGCGGCGGTGGGTGACACGAGACCACTCGGGGGAAGGAGCATTGCCGCTCACTCGCGCGAGCTAGCGCGTTGACCGTCGAATCGCGGCGTCGCCCGCGTATCCGTTCCGAGCGCCGAGCCTCACTTTCCCAGCGCGATCGTCGGTTGGTCGATGGCCCAGCGCCAGGTGCCGTCGGGCTGGCGGCGGGCGAGAGCCCGCCGAGAAACCGCCGGGAAGCCGACGCAGGTGTGCCGGTCAGGCCCGCTCCCTGGGGACCTGGTGGTCGCCCCGACGAACAGTCGCCGGTTGCGCGCGTCGGACGCCTCGTGGCTGCGAGGGACTGTGACGCGTCCACGTCACTCGTCCGTCGACGGCCGCGTGCGCGCTCATTTCGGTGCGCCGCCGCCATCGCAGGTGTCGCGGGCGAGACCGACCTACGGGTGGCCGTTCACGAGTTGGATCTGCTCGGGGCAGTGGGTCGCGGCCGGGCGCGGCGCCTAGGAGTGTGTCGGGAAATTCGTTCCCAACGCACTCCTAGCCTCGCCGAAGGCGAGGATCGGCGAGCGAAGCTGAGCCGGCTTGGGAGTGGGGCCCCGAAAAAGTCACGCCTTTTTCGGGGCGGGGGTCTGTTGAGACCCCCGAGGAGGCATCGAGCTAGCCCGATCTATTCAGCGGCGTCCAGACACCTGGAATCACCCCGTTGACACCTGCCATCGTCGCAAGTGCCGTTCGCTCGTGCCCGCGACAGCGCGTCGGCGCCGACGGAGCAGGGGCCGCAGGCCCCGTGCCCTCCATCGATTCGAGCGCGCAATCAGGATGGAGGGCCGCGCGTCGCGGCCGCAGCTTCCCATGCACGAGTTCTTCGGGGGAAAGCGCTTCGAGCTTGCGCGGGGTTTCCCTCGAAATGGGGCCGAAAGGGCTCCCGGGGCCCCGAGAGGGTCTCGCCTGGCCAAAGGAAGAGGCGCCGGCCGTTCGGCCGACGCCTCATGGGGAACTCGCGTCGTGCCGCGCTTGGCGGCACGCCTCAGCGGCTCACATCCGCTCGATGATCGCTTCGCCGAAGCCGGAGCACGAAAGCTCCTTCACGTCCTTGCGGCCTTCGCGGGTCATGAGGCGGGCGAGGTCGTAGGTGACCATGCCGTCCTTGATCGACTTCTCGATGCCCGTGACGATCATTCGGCTCGCGTCCTGCCAGCCCATGTGGTCGAGCATCATCACCGCCGAGAGGATGATCGAGCCGGGGTTCACCTTGTCTTTGCCCGCGTACTTGGGGGCGGTGCCGTGGGTGGCTTCGAAGAGCGCCGCGTCGTCGCCGATGTTGGCGCCGGGGCCGAGGCCCAAGCCGCCCACGAGCGCGATGGCGGCGTCCGAGAGGTAGTCGCCGTTCAGGTTGGGCAGCGCCAGCACGCTGTATTCGTCTGGGCGGGTCTGGATCTGCTGGAAGATCGAGTCGGCGATCCGGTCCTTGATGAGGATCTTACCGGCGGGAACTTTGCCGCCGTGATCGTCGTACACCTTCTTCTCGGAAATGGTCTCGGCGCCGAATTCCTGTGCCGCGACCTCGTAGCCCCATTTGCAGAAGGCGCCCTCGGTGAACTTCATGATGTTGCCCTTGTGCACCAGAGTGACCGAGGGGAGCTTCTGTGCGATGGCCCACTGGATCGCCGAGCGCACCAGGCGCTTCGAGCCAGTCTCGGAAATGGGCTTCACGCCGATGCCGCTGTCGGGGCGGATCTTCTTGCCGGTGCGCTCGCGGATCAGCTCGATGATCGCCTTGGCGACGTCGCCGCCCATCTCGAAGTCGTGGCCTGCGTACACGTCCTCGGTGTTCTCGCGGAAGATCACGAAGTCGACCTTGTCGGCGTACTTGTTGGGTGCAGGAACCCCCTTGAAATAGCGAACGGGTCGGATGCAGGCGTAGAGATCCATGGCCTGACGGAAGCCCACGTTGATGGAGCGAAAGCGTGGCGTCACGCCGTCGGTCTTGCCGCATTCCTCGCACGCCGTCTGGACGTTTTGCTGGTGCGCGCAATGGAGGCACACGAACTTCTCGTCGCCGATGGGCGTGGTGAACGGTCCCTTGATGGCGATCTTGAGGTGCCGGATGGCGTCGCACGCCTCGGCGGGGAGAATCTCGCCGTAGCGCGTCCACGCTTCGAGCCCGGCATAGATGGGACACCACGCGATCTGGCGCTTGCCGCCGAACGCCTTGGCGACCGCCGCGTCCACCACCTTCTGCATCACCGGCGTGATGTCGATGCCGATGCCGTCGCCGCGCAGCACTCCGATGATCGGACGATCGGGGGTGATGGGACGGCCGTTTTGGATCTCGACGAGGTCGCCCGCAGGCAGGGTGATGTGCTTGAACGTGGGCATGACAAGCTCTCCTTTCCGAGCGAGCCGTAGTGTGAATGTCGCGCGACCCATGGACAAGCGTGGGCAAGCTGAATTTGTGGTGTCGTGTGCACGCGCAGGTGGCGACAAGTGCCCAACGCGCTTGACGTTCAGTCGGATCACTGGATAAACCTGACTGTCTCGATCAGGTTAATCAGGATCACGCGATGCGGGTCTCCGCACGGATCGAATACGGCCTTGCCGTCATGCTCGAGCTCGCCCAAGCAGGCGTGAATACGCCGGTTTCGAGCCGAGAGCTGGCGGAACGCACGCGCATTCCCAAGCCGTTCCTCGATCAGGTGCTCGTCACACTGCGGAAGGCCGGGCTCATCCGAAGCGCCCGCGGTCCGTCCGGCGGCTACATCGTGGCCCACGATCCGCGCGAGCTCAGTGTCCACGACGTGATCGAGTCGATCGAGGGCGGCAGCCACTCGCTCTCGTGCGTTCCCGGTGGCGCCGACGCACCGACGCGCCGCGTGCCGACGCGCCGCGCGCTCGCAGCGCTGTGGGGACGCGTGGACGCGACGGTGGGCGAGCTTTTGCGCTCGGTGCGCCTCTCGCAGCTCAGCGAGGACGAACGCCGGTTGTCGACCCCGCCCATGTACTACATCTGACGCCCCACGCGGACTCTCGCATCCATGATCGATACCAAGCCCGAGTTTCTACGCACCGATCTGCTCGTGATCGGAGGTGGCGCCGCCGGTTGCATGGCGGCGGTGGAAGCGCGCGCCGTCGACCCCAGCCGCGACGTGTTGATCCTGGAGAAGGCCGACATCGTGCGCTCGGGTTGCGTTGCCGCTGGGCTCAACGCCGTGAACGCGTACCTGCGCGCCGACCAGAGCCCCGAGAGCTACCTCGAGAGCACGCGGCGTGACTCCCACGGGCTGGTCCGCGAAGACCTCGTGTTGAGCTTCGCGCAGGGCCTCCACGAGGCCACGCACTTGGTCGAGTCGTGGGGTATGCAGATCCACCGCGACGCCGACGGCAAGCCGATCTCGAAAGGTCCGCGCAGCATCCAGATCCGCGGCGAGTCGCTCAAGCTGGTGCTCGCCGAGCGCGTCTACGCGTCGGGCGCGCGGGTGCGAAACCGCGTGGCCGTCACCAACCTCATCGTGCGCGACGGACGTGTCGCCGGTGCGTTCGGTGTGGACGTGCGCACCGGCAAGCTGGCGGTGGTGTCGGCGGGTGCTGTGATCTGCGCCACGGGCGGAGCCGCAGGGCTTTACCCGCCGCGCTCCGACGGCCCGATGATGAGCCGGCTCTGGTATTCGCCTTACAACGTGGGCAGCGGTTACGCGGTGGGGCTGCGCGCCGGCGCCGAGCTGACCACCCTCGAGATGCGCTTCATCCCGACGCGCGTGCGCCACGTGCAGGCGCCCACGGGAACGCTGGTGCAGGCGTTCGGTGCCAAGCAGGTCAATGCGCTCGGCGAGGAGTTCGCGAAGGCACGCGCGGGCTTCGGCGACGGACGCAAGCCGACGCTTCCACAGCAGCTCGCGGCGATGATGGACGAGCTGCGCGCGGGGCGCGGGCCGATCTACCTCGATCTTTCCCACCTGCGTCGCGAAAAGGTCGACGAGGCGGCGCGCGCCTACCTCGACATGGCGCCCTCGCTCTTGCTCTATCTCGGCACCCTCGCCGGTCGCGAGGGACCGTTGCGGATCGAGATGGGGACTTCGGGGCCCTATCTTCTGGGTGGCCACACGGCTGCGGGCTACTGGGTCGACGTGGATCGGCGTACGTCGATGCCGGGCCTCTACGCCGCAGGCGACGTCGCGGGTGGGGCGCCCAAGAAGTACGTGAGCGGAGCGTGGGTGGAGGCGCGCATCGCGGCACGCACGGCGCTCACCGAGTGCGCGCGGGTCGAGGATCCGGAAACCTCGGCGTGGAAGGATGAGATGCGACGCGTGCTGGCGCCGCTCCGACGTGGGCTGCTCGGGCGCCAGGGGCTCGGTCACGAGGACGTGCTACGCCGCCTGCAACGGATCATGGACGAGTACGCGGGTGGGCCGTCGACGTTCTTCGATCTCCACCCGAAGCGTCTCGAGGTGGCGCGCGATGAGCTGCGCTCGCTCGGGTCCCACCTCGATCACTTGCAGGCGTCCAACCCGCACCAGCTCATGCTGGTCCACGAAGTGATCGACCGCATCGATGTGGCGCGGGCGCTGGTCGAGCATCTGTTGGCCCGCGACGAGCGCCGCTGGCCGGGCTACCAGCACCGCGTGGACGTCGCCGAGCCCCAGGCGGACGCTCCGCTCTATTTCTTGGTCAGCCGCCGCGACGCCGAAACTGGCGAGGTCCGGGTCGAGCGCCGGCCGCACCAGGGTGCGAGCGAGCTGCGGTTCGCCCACGCGGGCGGCTGAGCGCTCGGCGCGACACATTCCGAGGCACGCCCATGATCGAGATCGACCTCAAGGCCTGTAACTCGTGCGGGCTCATGCCCGAGCCGCCGTGCGTGCGCGTGTGCCCTGGCGACGTGATCGAGAAGGATTTCCGCACCAACGAGGTGCGCATCCGCGACGTGAAGGAGTGCTGGGGCTGCTATGCGTGCGTGAAGGTGTGCCCGCGCTTCGCCCTCGAGGTGAAGATGCCGTTCTGGGTCACGGGCGCCGAGACCTCGCTGGTGGTGAAGAGCTATCGCGGCAAGAGCCTCGAGTGGATCCTGACGGATGCCGCGGGCGAGGAGCACCACATCGAGTTCCCGACGCGGGCGCTGCCCGAGCCGCCCGCCGACGACGAGGCCGCCGCCTTCGTCGATCAGGGCATGGGCATCTGAGTTTCCGCGGGGGACTGTTCCAGCCCCCCGCCCGCCGTGGCTTAGCCACGGCGGGTCCCACCCCCAAGGCGCTTCGCTTCGCTCGCGGCACGGTGGGATCGTCGGACGACTGCGCCTTTCGAGCCGAATCTCAGCGTGCGACGGTACCGTTCACGGCGTTTGGTCGCTGAAGCTTGAAATCCGAAGTCGATCCGAGTGTCTCCGTACGATCGCCCCCGACGTAGTCGGGGGAGAACGTCACGGAGTACGCATTCGAGTCGTGAATCGCGACGTC
>CAYVDO010000083.1:0-23383 GCA_964450125.1 uncultured bacterium | reverse complement strand
CCAGACGATCGCCATCCTCGACCCGCCGTGGTGGGCAGTGGCCGACGGGCTGATCGACGCGCTCGGCGACACCGACGCAACCGTTCGGCGCGCGGTCATCGACCAGATCGCGCGCCGCAACGAGGCCGCCGTGCCGCAGCTCGTCGCGGCTCTCGACTCACCTGTGGTGGTGAGGCGCGAAGGCGCCGCGCTCACGCTCGCAGCGATCGGGCCGCACGCCACCGCCGCTCGTGAGCGCCTGATGCAAGCGCTCGCCGATACCAACGCCAGCGTGCAGCGCGCGGCGCGTGCGGCGCTCGACGTCATCGGAGAACCACCACCGCCGCCACCAACCCTCGCGATGCCTCAGCCACCCGCACCCGAGCCTCCGGTCGCCCCGGCAACGTGGCTCGTGCTGCCAGTCCCGACGGGTTGGGCCGCAGCGACCGCCCTCGGTGCAGGAGCGATGCTTGGGCTCGTCTTCGTCGTCGCCCGCGTTCGCCGCCGACTGCGCTCCGCCGGCGCACGGGGCTCTGCACACGACGACTCGCCGCGTGCGGAGAGCTTGGGCGTCGCCGAGCTCCGCCGAGCCCTCGATACGAACCTGGCGCGGCTGCGCGATTCGGACGAGCAGCGGCGCTTCACGGGTGTGCAGGGGCTCGCCGATCTCGGCGCACGCGCCGTGCCGAGCCTCGTGCAAGTGCTCGAAGAGAGCGACGCCGAGCTGCGCTATTGGGCCGTCGCGGCGCTCGAGCAGATCGGCCCTGGCGCGGCCGCCGCCGTCGCCGCGCTGGCCGGACGGATGGCCGCCGAAGACGAACGCGAGGACACGCGAATCTTCGCGGCGCACGCGCTGGCGCGCATCGGTGCGCGCGCGACGCCGAGCGTGGTCGCGCTGCTCAAGAGCCCGCACGCCGACACCCGTCGCCGCGCAGCGGTCGTGATCTCTCGCATGGGACGCGAAGCCGAGGGCGCCAGAGCGGCAGCGATCGCGGCACTCGCCGATCCCGACGATGCCGTCGCCAGCACGATCCAGGACGCGCTCGCGACGATGAGCCCTGCGATCGTGCCCGAGCTCGCCGCAGCGCTCTCGAGCGCCCCGAACCCCACGACCCGCATTCGCGCTGCGCGCGTGCTGCGCGCACTCGCCGTACCTGCGCCCGAGGTGCTCGAAGCCCTAGCGAATGCGTGCACCGACTCCGACCCCGAGGTGCAACGCGAAGCGGTGCAGATTCTCGAAGCGCTGCAGCCACCTTCTCCCCACGAGCTCGAGGAGATAGATCCCAGTGACGGCGGCTCTTCCGCCAGCAGCTCAGGCCTCGTGAACTGAGGCCGCGCCGAGATCCGGGGGACACGCCAGCGGCGCGCGCGATCGAGAGGAGGGCATCGCCATGCAGTGTCCCGACTGCGGGACCCTCAACGCCCGAGCCGATCGCAATTGCCGGATGTGCGGCCGCGAGCTGCCGACACCGCCGCCGGCACGGCCTTCCGCGGCGCACGACACGCCTGCGGCGGAATCAACAGCCTCATTCGATCCTCCGGGAGCCGGGGCACCACACGCCGCGGCGGCCCCGGGGGCCGCACCGCGACGGCCTCGCAGCTCGCCGCCGCGCTGCCCTTCGTGCTTCGCCCTCAACGTCTACGACGCCACCTTCTGCAGGAGCTGCGGCACACGTCTGCCGGAAGAGAGCTTCGAGCTCCCCGGAACCGCGCCGATGGCGGAAGAGCGAACCGGGCCCGCATGGGAAGCGGCGAACGGCTTCTTCGACCTGCGTGCGCTCTTCGCCACGATGCGCTCGGCATTGCTCGAGCCCAACGTGACGTTCTCGAACATGCGCCGCGAGGGCGGGCTGGTTCGACCGTTCACGTACGTGATGATGATGCACCTGGTCTTCCTCCCTGCGTGGATCGGCATGTTCTGGCTCGCGGGGAGCGAGCTGCGGCAGCTCGCGCACCAATGGGGACAGACTCCGGTCGCGAGCGCACCGATCGCGCCAACCGAGGAGCAAGCGCGAGCGTTCGCCGACGCGATGATGGCCGCGCAACGCGGCGAGATCTCGCCCGAGGAGCTCGAACGGCGGCTCACCGCGGCGCAGGCGAGCTCGGCGCCGAGCGATCCTGCCCTGGGTCGTGCGCCAGTCGCTGGGTTGGCGCGTCTGGTTGAGATCGGGCTCGGCCCGGTGGGTCTATTGCTGATCGTGCCGCTCGTCATCTTTGCCGGCGCAATCATGAGCCTGCTGATCGGAACGCTCGCGATTCATGCAGGCCTCAAGCTGGTGGGCGCAGGAATTTCGCTGGAAACCACGTTCCGGGCGCTTTGTTACTCATCGGGCTCGGCGGCGCCGCTCCAGCTCCTGCCAGGCATCGGCCAGAGCATCGGCACGCTGTGGGCGCTGGTGATCTCGATCCTGGCGCAGGCACGCGCTCACGAAACCACCGCCTGGCGAGTGATCGGCGGCTACCTGCTGCTCTTCGGCCTGCTGATCGCCGGGCTCTGCAGCCTCGCGCGGTTCTGAGCCGGCGCGGCGAGCGGGTCAGCCTTCGGCGCGGGTGAGGGTCGCGGGATCGAGGATGAGCGAGAGGCCGCCCCGCCGGATGACGTAGGGATCGGCGCCGTCGTATCCCTTCACGGCATACGGGCTGTCGTAGCGGGGATACGGGCCGATCGAGACCTCCTCGCCGTTTACGAGCAAAGGGCCCGTCCACGAAAAGTCCATCAGGCCTTGTCCTGGCGAGTCGTACTTCACGGTGAGGTCACCGGCGACGACCACCAGCGCGGACGTCACCTGCGCGACGAACTCGTCGAAGCTTCCGTATTGGGTGGCGTCGCCGACCTCGCAGATCCAGGCGTTCCGAACCCCGTCGGCGCGTAGCTCTTGATCGATCCACTCGTCACCGTCGACCCAGCTCGCGGGGTTGTTCGAGAAGAGCGCCACGAAGCCGTCACCCTTCCGCGCCAGCACCCATTTGCCGATCTCGCGGACCTCGTCGAACTCGCCGCGGGGGAAGAATGCGTGGGTGTACTCGGGGAAGAGTGCGTTCGAGACGAGCTGCACGAGCGCGTTCTCGTAGGTGGGCTGGTCGTAGAGAATGATCGCGGCCGTGCGGTTCTGGGCGATCCGCGGATGCCAGCCGCCGGTCCAATGGCCGGCGAACTCGTTCTCGAGGAGATCGCCAGGGTAGGTCGTGAAGACCGCCGCCGTATCGCCGAGGGTCGCCTGCCATGTGTGCGTCTGCGCGCCGAGGGTGGCGGGCTTCCACGCCTGCGCCGACGCCAGCATCACCTCGGGTGTCCGGTACGCGTAGGTGTTCACTTGCTCGAGCGCGTAACCGCTGGTGAGCGGATACGCGTCGCGGGCGAGTTGGGGCGGCAGCGCGGTGCCGGCGAACGGTTCGGCGAAGGCGAATAGCGCGAAGAAGCTGTCGGGATGGTCGAAAAGATTCCAGGCGCTCGCCATGAGCAACGTGGTGTTGATGGTCTCGGGCATCACGTAGGCACCCATCGTCCACCACAGGATCCCGTCGTCGAAGTCGTCGTGACTGATGCCCAGCGACGGCCCGTCGGCGACGTCGATCGACAAGCGCTCGCGCGTCTCCAGGCCGCGCGGCCGCGCGCTGCCCACCGACTCGATCACCGCCGGCACGCGATACGTGTCCGAGGTGACCATCGCCACCGCTGACATGCTGCCGGACTCGCCCAACGGCGAGCCCTTTCCGCTCATCAGCCAGATCATGCCCGGCGTGTCTTCGTCGTCGCGGCGCGTCTTGTCCTTCACGTAGCTGCGGCCGTGGGCCACCCCGAAGAATCCTTCGTGGTTGTTGAGCGCCATGTCGTAGAGGAAGAGATCCACCGCCATGCGCGCGCGCACCTGGATGGACTCGTCGTCGCCGAAGTCGGCCAGATTGAGCAACGGCGCCACGTCTTCGTTGTAGTAGACGTCCGAGTGGAACTCGCTGAAGCCCCAGCGCAAACGCCACGTGAGCCATTTGTCGAGGTTCACGCGCGCCTTGGCGCGAAGCTCGGTGCCCGTGAGACCCGAGTTCGTGAACACGGTGTCCGGGTAGAGCCGGCCGAGCACGAACGCCGCGGAGTTGAAGAGCACGTAGTGGTTTTCCGACCAATAGACCATCGCGTCGATGCCGGGCTCGTCGATCCAGTACTTGAAGTTCCGGATCGAGGTCTCGATGCGGGCGAGCTGATCGGCGGACACACCGGGGCTGGTTCGGTACTTGGCGAGAATGCGCACCAGCGCGGCCAGCCCGAAATCGGCGGTGTCCTGGCGCGCGTCCATCTTGGCGAGGGTGGCCTGAAGCGAGGCGTCGTCGAGGGGAGTGGTGCCTCGATCGAGTGCGCAGATCTGGGCATGAATGCTGCTACCGGGATTGGCCGCATCGCGCGCGCACTGGTCCAGGAATGCCGCGTAGCGCTCGTCGAGGCGGCTCACGAACGGGGCGGGATCGTCGCGAAACGAGCCATCGTCGTTTCCGCCGTCACACCCAGCGAGGGGGAACGCGATCACGGCCAGCGCCAATCCGATGGCAACGCGGCCGCGACGAAGGGCGGCCGTCCAATCCGTAGGGTGCATGTGCAGCGTGCTCACACGTCGAAGCGAATGCCCTGAGCGAGGGGCAGCGCATCGCCGTAGTTGATGGTGTTGGTGGTGCGGCGCATGTACGCCTTCCACGCGTCCGAACCCGACTCACGACCGCCGCCGGTGTCCTTCTCGCCGCCGAACGCACCGCCGATCTCGGCCCCGGACGTACCGATGTTCACGTTGGCGATGCCGCAGTCGGAACCAGCCGGTCCCACGAACCGCTCCGCCTCGCGAATGCTTCCGGTGAAGATCGCCGACGACAACCCTTGCGGGACGCCGTTGAGAAGTGCCACGGCTTCGTCGACGTCGCCGTAGGACATCACGTAGAGGATCGGCGCGAACGTCTCGCGTTCGACCACGGGTCGATTCCCGTCGATGCGCACGATCGCGGGCGTGACGTAGTAACCGCCCTTCGGCACGCCGGCGGTCACGCGCGTGCCGCCGCACACCAGGCTGCCTCCCTGCGCCGCGGCCTCGCGCAGCGCGCGTGACATGGAGTCGAAGGCGGCGCGGTCGATGAGCGGCCCGACCAGCACACCCGGATCGCGGGGATCGCCGATGGCGAGGCTTCGATACGCCGCCGCCAGACGCTTCACCAGCGGCTTCACGAGCGATTGGTGGACGATCAACCGCCGCAGTGTGGTGCAGCGCTGCCCCGCGGTTCCCACGGCGGCGAACACGATCGCCCGGATCGCGAGCTCGAGATCGGCCGTGGGCGTCACGATCATGGCGTTGTTGCCGCCCAGTTCGAGAAGCGATCGACCGAGGCGAGCCGCCACCACCTGAGCAACGGCACGTCCCATTGCCACCGAGCCCGTTGCCGAAACCAGCGGCACCCACGGCGAAGCGGCCAGCTCGCGGCCCGCCGGAGCGTCGCCGATCACGACTTGCGAGAGACCTGCCGGCGCATCGGCGAACTCGTCGATCACCTCTTGCACGAGTTGACCGGCGGCGAGACCGGCGAGCGGCGTCTTCTCGGACGGCTTCCACACCACCGAATCGCCGCACACGAACGCCAGCATCGCGTTCCACGCCCACACCGCCATGGGGAAGTTGAACGCGGTGATGCAGCCCACCACGCCGAGCGGGTGCCATTGCTCCATCATCCGATGCTGCGGCCGCTCGCTGGCGATGGTGAGGCCGTGGAGCTGGCGCGAGAGGCCCACGGCGAAGTCACACATGTCGATCCATTCCTGGACCTCGCCCTCGGCCTCGGCGCGGATCTTCCCCACCTCCGCGGTGATGAGCGCGCCCAGCTCCACCTTGCGCTCGCGCACGCGCTCGGCGATCCGCCGCACCAGCTCGCCGCGACGCGGCGCGGGCACCATTCGCCACACGTCGTGAGCGCGTCGTGCGCCGGCGACGGCGTTGCGCACCAGCTCGGGTTTCGCGGGCGCGACGCGAGCGAGCCGAGAGCCGTCGATGGGCGAGCGCACGGCGCGGGCCGTACCTGCCCCGAACACCGCGTTGCCGTCGATGAGCGCGGACGCGACTCGCCCCTCCTCCTCGAACTTCACGAACCCGAGCGGATCGGCGATCTCTTGGAGCATGATCACACCGGCACTTTCTGCGCGTGGCGGTCGATGGCGTAGTACTCGCCGAAACGATTCGCCAGGAACTGGTCGAAATCGACGCTTTCCTGGCTCACGAATCCCTTGCCTGCGAGACGGCCCTCACGATGCAGGTCCACCACGGCCGCTGCACCCGCGGCGGTGGTGAGCTGGATCGACGACCAATGCTCACCCAGGACCTGCTGGTGGTAGATCTTGCGCGCATCCACGATCTGCAGGTACTGACCGTCGTGCCAGCCGCTCACGCTGCAGAACACCAGCACCACGTCTTGGCGCGTGATCGGCAGCGCGGATTCCAGGATCTCCTTGAGCTGCTTGCGGCGCGCCTTGGTGGCTCCCATCTTGAGCCCGCGGATGAGGAAGTGCATCAGGTATTGGTGACCGGGATAGCGCACGGTCTTGTAGTTGAGCTCGTCGACCTTGCCGGCGAGCGTGTCGCAGAGCGTGCCGAGCCCGCCCGAGGTGTTGAAGGCTTCGTACTCGACACCGTCGAGGGCGAAATGCTCGAGTCCCTCGAGTGCCAGCACCTCCATCTTGCGCCCGCCGTGGATCGCCTCGCATGCGTTGCAGTATTCGTTGATGAGCCCGTCGGTGGACCACGTGAGGTTGTATTTCATGTGGTTGGCCGGGTACTGCGGCAGCGCACCGACACGCATCTTCACCGTGTCGAGCTTCTCGAACTTCTTGGTGAGCGAGTGCGCCAGGATGCCGATGAGACCGGGCGCGAGCCCACATTGCGGCATGAAGATCTGGCCGTCGCGGGCTTGCTTGGCGAGCGCCTTGATCTTGCGCGTGGTCGAGACGTCCTCGGTGAGATCGAAGTAGCTGGCACCGGCGTCGAGCGCGGCCTTCGCGATCGCCGGATTGACGTCGTAGACCGTGGCGGAAAGCACCGCGCGCTTGCCGGCGAGCGCCTCCGTGAGTTGCTCGGCGGAGCGCACGTTGAGCAACTGGGTCTTGATCGGCGCCTGGCGCGCGAGGCGATCGAGGACCGCCTCGTCCCGATCGGCGACCAGGACGTCGTAGTCGCCCGAATGGGCGAGCAGCTTGGCGATGCTGGCGCCGATCTTTCCAGCGCCGACGATGAGAATCGGGTACATGGTCGGTCCTCTCGCGCCCGCGGGTGGGCTAACCGGATCATGCTACCGATCGCCTCGAATTCGGGGCAAGGCGAGCGCGACGTCGGCGACCGCCACGAGCGGCTGCGGCCCACTCGCAGGCTGCCGAAAAACTCGCAGAGGCGAGTTTTTCGAGCCTATAGATGCTTCCTCGGGGGTCTCAACAGACCCCCGCCCCACGAAAAGCGCGGTGCTCAAAGGGCCCCACCCCCAAGTCGACTCGCTACGCTCATCGGCGCGCCTCTGGCGCGTGTGCCTTTTTCAGCAGCCTGCTAGCCCGCGAGCGTTGCGAGCGGCGCGCTCAGCGCGCGATCGCGTCGGCGCTGCGGTCGTCGCCCCGTTCGGCGACCGCAGCACGCAGCGCTGCCTTGTTCACCTTCTCGAGCGTGGCGCGTGGCAGCGCATCGACCAGCTCGACCCGCCGCGGCACCTTGAAATCCGCGAGCTTGGCGCGGGCGTAGTCGAGGATCCGCGCGGTCAGCGATTCCGGGTCAGCGCCTGGCGCGGCGATCACGCACGCCGCCGGCACCTCACCGAGAAGCGGGTCCGCCAGGCCGATCACTGCCACTTCGAGCACCCCCGGAACCTCCTGGATCACCCGCTCGATCTCGGACGATGCGACGTTCTCGCCACCGACCTTGAGCATGTCTTTCTCGCGATCGACGAAGTAGAGCCAGCCGTCCTCGTCGTAGCGCATGCGGTCGCCCGTCGCGAACCAGCCGTCGCGTGCGAACGCTGCAGCAGTAGCGCGCGGCCGGTCGTGGTACTCGAGCGCCAACGTGACGCCGCGCTCGCCGCGCACGTACACCGCACCCGGCACACCCGGCGGTACCGGGATGCCCTCGTCGTCGAGCAGACGCACCGAATAGCCGTTCGCCGGGCGGCCGATGGCGCCCTCGGGTGCCGGCACGTCCCAAGGTCCGATCACCGCCGCGGACACGGTCTCGGTCATGCCGTACCAACCGAGCGTCTTGAGACGAAAGCGCGAGTCCACCTTCGCCGACGTGATGCCGTAGCCCCACAGCCGGAACGAATGCGGCGGCAACGCCTCGCGTGCCACGCGCGAGCCATCCGGATTGCGCAAGAGCGCCATGACGAAGAACGGGATCATCGAGCTCGTGGTGGTGCGGTGCTCGGCGGCGGCGCGCCAGAAGCCGCTGCGCGAGAAAGTGGGCACCAGCACCACCGTCGCGCCGGCGACCCACGCGGCCAGCACCGAATAGATCTGCGCGTTCACGTGAAAGAGCGGCATCTGCACCAGATAGACGTCGTCCGCGGTGAGCCGCTGGTGCCGCGCCATCTGGCCGGCGCCCCACAGGTAGTTGGCATGCGTGAGGACCACTCCCTTGGGGCGACTGGTGGTGCCGGAGGTGTAGAGGATCGAGCACGGATCGAGCGGCGAGGCCGGTGATCGCCCGAGGGCCGGCAATGCCTGCCCCTCGCGCACCAACGCCGAGAGGTGCTCCGTCACGAGACGTTCGCCGACGATCTCCGTGGCATCGTCGTCGACGAGGACCACGCGTTCGATCGCAGGCGGCAACGCCGCCGCAACCACGTCGCGGCGCGCGCCGGACGTCACGACGGCCTTGGCGCCCGAATCCTCGAGGTAGAAGCGCAGCTCGTCGGCGGCGGAGCGCGCGTTGGTGGACACACACACCGCCCCGAGCCGCGCCAACGCCCACCACGCGAGCAAGAACTCGGGGCGATTGTCGAGGTGCACGCAAACCCGATCGCCGTGCACGATGCCGCGGGCGGCGAACGCGCGCGCGAGCCACTCGACGTTGGCGGCGAGACCGCGATAGCCGATCCGTCCCACCGCGCTCCGGTCGCGCCCATGCGTCGGATCCCACACCAGAAAGGTCGCGTCCCCGCGCTCCGAGGCGCGGCGCTCGATCAGCTCGGCCAGGTTGCGACCCAACTCGGCCGCGCTGGTGTGTGTTGCGGTCGTCATCGCGGGCGCAGCAGATTGCCACGCTCCACCGTGCCGTGCACGCGGATTCGCTCATCCGGTAGCCTGTCGCATCCGTATTCCAGAAAGCCGAACCACGAGGACGACGCGCGCCCGCGCTTGCGCGCACCCGAGCGAGGCAGACCGATGAAACCATGGGACGGTGCGAACGTGGTGGTGACGGGAGCGGCGTCGGGCATCGGCCTGGCGCTCTCGATCGCGATGGTGAAGCGTGGAGCCGACGTCTGGCTCACCGACGTGAACGGGCCGGGTGTGGAGCAAGCCGCCGAAGCGCTCGGTCCCAAGGCGCGCTGGGCGAAGCTAGACGTCCGCGACGCGCTGGCGGTGCGATCCGTGATCGAGCGAGTCGCACGCGATCGTGGCCGCATCGACTACCTCTTCAACAACGCCGGCATCGGCATCGGCGGCGAGGCCCACGAGCTGGCGCCACCGCACTACGACCGCATCATCGACGTCAACGTTCGCGGCGTCGTGAACGGCGTCTCGGCTGCGTATCCGCTCATGGTGAAGCAGCGCCGAGGACACATCGTGAACACCGCGTCTGTCGCGGGTCTCTCGCCGGCGCCGCTGCTCGTCCCGTACGCCATGACCAAGCACGCGGTGGTGGGCTTGAGCACGAGCCTGCGGATCGAAGCACGCAATCACGGTGTGCGCGTGAGTGCCCTCTGCCCGTCGGCGATCGAAACGCCGCTGCTCGACAGCGACAATCCCACCGACCTCCCCAAGCTCGGATGGCGCCCCGACATTCGCCAGTTCCTGACGCGGCTCTGTGGGCCGCCCTACCCGGCGTCGAAGCTCGCGGACGCCGCACTCAGCGGCGTGGAGCGCGATCAGGCGCTGATCGTCGTCCCGCGGATCGCACGCCTCGTAGCGCTGCTCTATCGGCTGGCGCCGGGGATGGTCTCGCTGGCGACGGGCTTCGCGCTGCGCGAGACGTTGAAGGAGCGGCCAGCGAATCCGTGACGGTGGCGATGCTACTCCGCGGGCTTCATCGGGGCGAGGTGCGCGGGAACGAACTCGTCTTGGACCGCCTTGGCCAGCAACCGCGGCGGCACCAAGCCACGGCTCAGCACGAAGTCGTTGAACGCGAGACGATCGAAGCGCTCCCCGAGCGCGAGCTGCGCGGCGGCGCGCGTCTCGAGCAAGCGCACGTATCCCACGAAATACGAGGTAGCCTGCCCCGGCGCCAGAAACGTGTAGCGGTCGATCTCCTGCCGCGTCATCGCCTCGGAGAGCACCACGTCCTCGCGCAACACCCGGTGCGCCACGTCCTTCGTCAGCGCTCCACGCTGCAGGCCCGGATCGAGAATGGCTCGCGCGGCGCGCATCAGCCGGTGCTGGAGGGCGATGAGCTGACCCTCGAGCGGCTCGTAGGGCTGGGCTTCGGCTTCCGCGTAGAGCGCCCAGCCTTCGACGTTCACGCTGTTGAAGGCGAAGATCGCCCGAGCGATCGACACTCCTTGCTCGATGGTGCGCGCAAACTGCAACTCGTGGCCCGGCCGGCCTTCGTGAGCGGTGAGCGTCCACGAGGCGGCTTCGAAGTTGAAATCGTCGAAGCTGAGCGTCCGGCCTTCGGGTGATTGGATGCTGAGTGGCAGCACGAACACCGCACGCTCCCCGGTGTTGCCGAGCAGGCGCGGCGAGCGCACGTGGGGTGCCGGGACCGCCGCGCTCTCCGCCGCGCTCGCGAGCTCGACCAGCATCGGCTGCCCGGGAAGCGTCACGATCCGATGCTTGCGGATGATCTCGTCGAGGTCGGCGGTGCGACGTTGGTAATGCGGCAGGATCGTCCGGTCGTCGAGGGCGCGCTTCTTGAGCGCGCGGACCACGTCGCGGTAATCGGTGAGCTTCCAGCCCTTCTCTCGCGCCACCCGCGGTGCCAGCGCCTGCATCTGGGTCTGGATCTCGAGGAACGCGGTGCGGGCGCGGCGCTCGAGCTCGTCAGCCGGCATGTCCACGCCGACGGCATCCAGCGCCAGCTCGTAGAGCTCGGGCGGGAGACGGAAATCGTCGCGCGAGCGCGGCAGCACCTCGTCACGCAAGAATGCGGCGTAGGCGCTGGATTGGCTGGCGAGCGCGGCGAGCGCATCTTCTGCGCCATCGATCTTCCAGTGCGCGAAGAGCTGGCGCACGCCGTCGGCGTAGGTCGCCGAATCGCCGATCTCCTTCTCGACCGCCGCCCGCGTCGGTGCGATCAGACCCGCCTCGCCGGCGCGCTCGCGAAACCGCTGCTTGGCGAGCTCGAAGATCGAGGTCGAGCCTGCTTCGAGCCCGACGTATCGCCGCAGCCGCACCGCTGCTGCCTTCCGGCGCGCGGGCTCGGTCTGCTCGTCGAGAAGCGCCTGCGATCCACCGAACGCGATGGCGCTCGGCGACAACAGCGGAAGCTGCATGCGATGGCCCACTTCGAGCCGATGCTGTTGGCGGCGCGCCGCGTCCACCAGGATCTCGAGATCCTGACGAACGCGGGCATCTGCCTCCACAGGCAGTCGTTGCTCGAGCTCGGAGACGGCACGGGCGAGCGCTTCGGCGTTGCGCAGATCGTACCGTTCGCCGAGGTCGACGACGTTCTCGTCGGCACTGGCGATGCCGATGCGGCTCGCGAACTCGGGGTCGTAAGCACGGGTCACGGCCAGGAGGATCTGCGCGTTGGCGTTGCTGCGCTCGACCCAATCCTCGCCGGAGGCAGTCGCCGCGAACGCGAAGCGCCACGGCATGCCAACCACGCACGCGACCAACACGGCCCGCCGGACGAGCTTGGGAAAGCGGTGCAACTGACCACGACGACGGCGGATCGGCATCGCGCCTCCCTTCGAATCGAGTTCGACCGCGCGCAACATGGCCGAACCAGTGCGCGAGCCCCAATCGCGAGCCCCCACGCCATCGCGTTCCTTCTGGACTCGCCGCGTGACGCGACCTATACCAGCGCGCCGCTATGCCCGCTTCGCGACGCGCCCCGATCGCCCCCTCCGAAGCACAGCGCGTGATGGATGCGCTGCGCCGCATCGTGCGCAGCCTGCGCCAGTCGGCGCGCACTGCCGACGAGCGTCTCGGCATCAGCACCGCACAGCTCTTCGTGCTCCACGAGGTCGGCCGTGGCGAACCCCTCTCCATCAACGATTTGGCCGCGCGCACACTCACCGATCAGAGCTCGGTGTCGGTGGTGGTATCGCGCTTGGTCGACCGTGGGCTGGTGAAGCGCAGCCCGTCGAGCCGCGATGCGCGCCGGATGGAGGTGGTGCTGACGGCGCCCGGCCGGGCCCTGCTCCGCCGGGCCCCCGAGATCACGCAGGCGCGGATCATCGCCGGGCTGGAGCGGATGCCGCGCCGCGACCGCGCGGCGCTGGCGAGGCTGCTGACGGGATTGGTGGACGAGATGGAGACCGCGTCCGAAGCCATCCCGATGTTCTTCGAAGACCCCGCGCCGCGGGCGAGACGACGTAAGCGCTAGCCGCTCGGCTGGCGCGCCGCCCAAGACGTGGGCGCCACCGAGCGTTTCGAGCCGGCTGCCGCGCGGCACGCGCGCCGGGTGCGACGGCGCGCAGCCAGGGCTCGCCCTCGTGCGCCTGGACAATCGTATGGTCTCCCATACACTGTCGGCGCATCCACCCTCGGGAGATTCGCATGCCGCCCTCCGTCGATCTCGCAGCACTCGTCGCCGGCGCAGCCGATGCCATCGTGGTCGCCGACCGCGAGGGTCGCGTGGTGCTCTGGAACGGCGGTGCCGAGCGACTCTTCGGCTTCGCCGAGAGCGAGGCCCTCGGCCAGAGCCTCGACATCGTCATTCCCGAACGATTTCGCGCGCGGCACTGGGACGGTTTCCGCGCGACCATGCAGACCGGGCGCACCCGTCACGCCGGCTCGCTGCTGCAAGTGCCGGCCCTTCACAAGGACGGGCGGCGGCTCTCGATCGCCTTCACCGTGGCGCTGCTCACCGACACCACCGGCGCGGTGACGGGCATCGGCGCGATCTTGCGCGACGACACCGCCCGCTGGAACACCGAGCGCGAGCTACGGGCGCGCCTGGCAGCGCTCGAAACGGGCGCAGGCTGAGTCGGCGCAGCGCGCGAGGCGTGCGATCGGGCGCGATGCAGACCGACGAATCGCCACGCGCCTCGCGCACGGCACCAGCGCTCGAGCCGCCCCGCTCGGCACGCCCCATCGACGCGCGCGTGCCGTGGATCGCAGCGCTCGCGATCGCGCTGGCGCTGGTCGCCACCGGAGTGGCGCGGGTGCTCGGTTGGCTCATCGCGACGGTCACGAATCTCGCGTATTTCGGGCGCTGTTCCAGCGAGGCGGCAGCGCCGGGCGGAAACCACCTGGGCGTGCTCGCGATGCTCGTGCCCGTGGCGGGTGGGCTCGTCGTGGGACTCATGGCGCGCTTCGGCTCCCCGGCGATCCGCGGACACGGCATCCCGGAGGCCATGGAGCAGGTGCTGACCAACGGCAGTCGCATCCAGCCGCGGCTCACGTGGCTCAAGCCGCTCTCGGCAGCGATCAGCATCGGCACCGGCGGCCCGTTCGGTGCCGAGGGGCCGATCATCGCCACCGGCGGCGCGCTCGGCTCGGTCCTCGGGCAGATCCTTCACACGTCGGCAGCAGAGCGCAAGACGCTGCTCGCCGCAGGCGCCGCAGCGGGCATGACGGCGACCTTCGGTTCACCGATCTCGGCGGTGCTCCTCGCCATCGAGCTGCTGTTGTTCGAGCTCAAACCGCGTTCGGTGATTCCCGTCGCGTTCGCCGCGGCCACCGCGGCCGCCGCACGCTGGGCGCTCTACGGGTCCGCGCCGATGTTCACGATGGCGACGACCGAGGCCGTGGGGCTCGAGGGGCTCGCCATCTACACCGGCCTCGGTGCCGTGGTCGGTCTCGCCGCCGTGGGTGCGACACGGCTCGTGTACGCGATCGAAGACGCCTTCGAGCATCTACCGATTCACTGGATGTGGTGGCCCGCGCTCGGCGCCGTGGTGGTGGGGGCCGTGGGGCTGGTCGCGCCGCGGACGCTGGGCGTGGGCTACGACAACATCGACGCGGTGCTCGGCGGCGGGCTCACGGGCGGCGCCCTCGCGGGCCTGGCACTCGCCAAGCTGTTGTCGTGGTCGGTGGCACTCGGCAGCGGCACCTCCGGCGGCACGCTGGCTCCGCTCTTCACCATCGGCGGCGCGTGCGGCGCCGCACTGGCGTGCGCGCTGCTCACGATCTGGCCACACGCGGCCGTGGATCCGCACGTGGCGGCGCTGGTGGGCATGGCGGCCATGTTCGCCGGCTCGTCGCGAGCACTGCTCGCGTCGGTGGTGTTCTCGTTCGAGACCACGCGCCAGCCGATGGGCTTGGTCCCGCTGCTCGCCGGCTCGACAGCAGCGCTGCTGGTCTCGTGGCTCACGATGCGCCACTCGATCATGACCGAGAAGATGGCGCGTCGCGGCGTGCACGCGAGCGGCGAGTACGCCTCGGACCCGCTCGCGGCAGTGATGGTCGCGGCGGTCGCGAGCCGCCCCGTCGTCACGGCCTCCGCGGATCAGCTCCTCGACGAGCTGCGCGAGTGGATGAGCTCCGGTGAGCCGGGATCGGCACACCAGGGATTCCCCATCGTCGATGCCCACGGCGAGTTGGTGGGTGTCATCACGCGCAAAGACGTGATGAGCGCCGACCGCTCACGCCCTTGGCGTACGGGCGAGATCGCACGCGAGCCGGTGCGGGTGGCGTTCGAGGACTCGACCCTCGCGGAGGCGCTCGCGACGATGGTGCACGCCGACGTGGGGCGATTGCCGGTTGTGGACCGGCGCGATCTGCGCCGCGTCACCGGCTTTCTCACCCGGAGCGACGTCCTCGCGGCCTACCGTCGCAGCTTCGCCGAGGAGCGGCGCCCGCCACGCCGAGGGCGCCGGCGTCATCGCTGCTCGCGACACGCGGTGGATGCATCGACCGCGCCAGCGTGAGACACTGCCGCGCCACGACGCCATTCGACTCACGGAGGAAACGATGATCGCGACGCGTGCATTCCGACTCGCCCTCGGCGCCACCGCCCTCGGCGCGGTGCTCGTCGCCGCCGCACCCGCAGCACACGCCGACGGCGCGCTCTTCGCCGTGGAAGGTGCTCAACCGATGCGCAAAGCCCTCGAGGGCCGCGTGAAACAATCCGTGACGCTCAGGCTCGCGAGCAGCGACAAGGACCTCACGGGCACGGTGGTCGCCGTGGGTGAGAACGCCGTGCACCTCACCCAGATCGGCGGAATGGAGTTCTACGACGCGCTGGTGCGCTTGGACGAGATCCAGGCGATCTTGGTGCGCCGCCCCGCGCCATGAGCGCGGCGCCGCCGCGGGCCGCGCCGCGATTCACGCCGCAGCGCGCGCCCGCCCGATGGTGATGCGCGTCAACAGCTCGCCGATCCGGTCGCGATCGGTGCGGCCCGTGAGTCGGCGGCGCGCCTCGATGTAAGCGGGCACGTATCGCACGCGATACGGCCAGCTTCGGTGAGTCGCACGCAGTGCCCGGATCGTCGCGTCGAAGACTCGCCGTTCGGCCGAGCCGAATCGCAAGCCGAATCCAGCGCGAATCCGCGGCGGCAGGAGCCCCGCCGTGACGATCTTCGCCCACGCGGTCACCGGCGTGAGCAGCCGATCGGGCGGCGTGAGCAGGAACGACGCGATCTCGCGCGCCGCGTCCCCGACGACCACGTCTTCGGACTCCCACATACGGCGGTTGTAGGCGACGAAGCTCGGCCAATCGGGAGGGAGGGTTTCGAGCGGAATGCCGAAGAGCAACGCGAAGAGCTTGGTCTCCTCGTAATAGCGTTCTTTCTCCTCGGCGCTGAGCTTGCGCACCACGAGCTCGAACGCTTGCACGGCGGAATCCCAGAGTGTCGCGTGCACCCACGTGAGCGCCGGCACTTCGTTGGCGCGATAGCGCGAGCCCTCGGCGTAGCGGCCGACTCGCTCGCGGATCGGCCCGTGAATGCGGGTGTGGATGTGATGGACGCGCCGCGCCGATTCGAGGGCCGAGTCGAGGTCGCCGTAGATCATGTCGAAGACGTTCGCGAAGGTGCGCTGGAAGCGGCCGAACGGGTCGGTCCGCGTCTTCGAATGCTGATCGACGCCATGGGCCACGTACGGGTGGGCGAGCTGCAAGAGCGCCGCGCGGCCCCCCGCCAGGAAGCACGCCGACTCACGGCCCACTTCCCACATCATGCTGTTCGGACCGAAGAGGCCAGCGCGTGGATCCGTGACGCGCCGCTCCAGCGCGGCGAGCGTTTCCTCGAGATCACGGCGGCCCACGTAGTCGCGCTCGGCTCCCGGTGATGCCTTGCTGGCGACGCGCGAGCCCGCCGCTGGCGTCGCACGGCTTCGTGGGGCCGGCTTCGATCGACGCGTGGAACGGCGCTGCGGCATGGGCTCCTCCTGCGACCAGAAGCGCTCACCTACCGGTCGGCAGGTTGATGATGCCAGAAGCGTCGTCGCCCGCGAAAGGCCTTTCCTCAACTGCGCTTGCGCCCCCCGTACGAGGTCCGAATTCGGCGAGCGTCGCACCGTGGAAGCCGCTACGTTGGGCGCCATCGACAACCTCGGGAGGCACCCTCATGACGTCCCTCGTGCTCGACGTGGATAGCCCGATCCGCCGCCTACGCCTTCGCTCCGACGGCCACGCGCTCACCGGTGTCGAGATGCTCGACGATCCGGAGGCGCCGCTTCAAGCCGACGATCACCGCAAGACCGATGGCGTGCTGGAGCGCGCGCGTGCCCAGCTCGACGCGTACTTCGCAGGCACACAGCAAGAATTCGATCTACCGCTCGCGCCAGCGGGAACCGGCTTCCAGCGGCGCGTGTGGCACGCGCTCACCACGATCCCTTACGGCACCACGATCAGCTACCGCGCTCTCGCCGAGCGCATCGGCCAGCCCACGGCCACTCGCGCCGTGGGACTCGCCAATGGCCGCAATCCCATTGCGATCGTGATTCCGTGCCATCGCGTGATTGGCGCCGACGGCTCGCTCACCGGCTACGGCGGCGGTCTCGATCGAAAGCGCACGCTTCTCGATCTCGAAGCACGTGTCGCGGGCCACGATGCGTGGACGTCGCGCGAACGCGTCATCCATGCCGGTGCGACGCCACCCTTGCCTGGCTTTGGCTGAGACTTCGGGCTCGCCACCGTCGCAACCACCGCGAGTAGACGCACGACGCCCCGCCGAGCACGAACGACGTCGGCGGGGCGTCGAGATTCGCGCGCCGCCGCGAGCGGCGCGCGAAGAAGGACGAGAAGATCAGCCGTCGCGACGTCCCACGCGGCTACGCCGCGCGAGCCGGCCGGCGAGAAGCAACCCGACTGGCGCGGCCATCGGAGCGAGCCCGTTCACGGCTGCAGCGGTCTGCGCGGTGATGTTGATGCCGCTCGTCGTGTTGCCAGCCGTCACCGTCACCAACGTGGCCGTCGACACGTCGCCCGGGTTGGGCTCGGTGCCGGATTCGTTCGCCCCCGAGTACCAGTCCTCGAGGACGTTGGTGGTGGCGCCGAACTGGGTGCGGCTGTTCACCTGCAGATTGCTCACCGGGCTACCGTCGAGCGGCTCGGCCCACACCGCGTACTGCCCCGGCGGCAAGCCAGGGATGGTCCAGCGGCCCTTCGGGCCATCTTCGGTGTAGCTGTAGGTGCCCACGACCATGCGCGGCTGTCCGGCGATCACCTGGTCGAGGCGACGCGCCACCACGTGGACGGCGTCGGCACCACCGCCGCAACCGGCCCCGGAGGCGAGCGGCAGATCGCCCTGGATCGAGCCGAAGCTCGTACTGTACGACGGCGTCGGATAGATCTTGCTCGCCCACGCGACGTCGTCGTCGTCGGGAACGCGCGAGTCCGCGATGTCGTCACCGAGGAACGGGAACATCACGGCGGCGTTGGTCGGCTGTCCCACCAGATCGCCGTTCGTGCTGTTGCGCACCGCCGAGTGGCACATGCCGATGTAATGGCCCGCCTCGTGGAGCATGATCGCCTCCACGTCGAGGGTGCCGTTCAGGCCCGAGGTGGAGTAGTCGGGATTCGGGTGGTCGGGCAGCGGCTCGGTGTTGAGGGTGATCGCGCCACCCGAGATCAGGCCGGTCGAGAGATCGAAGAACGTGTTGGTCACGCCGAGCACGCCGGCAGGCAGCGGCAGCGGAATGCCCTGCACGATGGCCACGTTGTTGAACACCATCAGGTTCACGCCGTCCGTGCCGTTGTTGTCGAGGAGTAGCGTGCTGTCGGCGTTGCGCTGGAACGTGATGGCCGCCGTGCCGAGATTTTCCCAGCTCTGGAAGGCCGAGGTGACCGCGTTCGCGAACTGCGCCGGGGCGTCGACGCCGTCGATGTTCCCGGTGGCCGAGCCGGGATTGACGTTGTAGCCGACTGGAAACTGGCCGGTGGTCCAATGCGGCGGGCTGTTGCTCAAGAGATAGAGCTCGCCCCCGGCAAAGGCCGTGAGCGGCATGACCGCGACGACCGCAGCGAGAAGCGCGGCGCGCAAGAGAGTGCCGTGGATGCGGTTCATGATCGTCGTCCTCCCTCAGTTCGCCGCGCGCACGAGGCGGATGAGATCGTCGAGCGAGCGCGAGCCCGCAGCCGCACGATCGTGGGTGGGCAGCGCACGATCCAGCACACGGTTGCCGTTCCGGTCGGCGAGCACCCGGAAATGCCCTTGCTGGAAGCCGGTGAGCACGTTGAGGCCGTTGCGGCTGGTGATGAAGAGCACCAGCTCGTCACCGGCCGCGAAGCTCGGCGAGCCAGCGAATTCGGGCGAGAGCACCTCGACGTCGCCGGCGAGGTCGCCGCGCAGCGACTCGTTCACGTGCACCACCGCGCGGGTGAGCGCCACCCCCGGCCTGTCGGCCTGGACGTGCACGTCGCTCACCTTGCCGATCACCACCGCGTTCGAGTGGCGCGTGAGCTGCCCCACGTCGAGCGCCACCAGCGTCGTCGCGAATGCCGGTGTCGCCGCACAGAGCGCCATCAGCGCGAGCCAAGCTCGTCTCATCTCTTCCCCCTTCCCGAGTGTGGTTGCGAATGTGTCGCGCGGCGTGCCGCCGCGCGACGCGACGATGATCGCAAAGGCCTCGTCGAAGGGTCAAGAAACGGCGTAGGCAGGAGCACCGGCGGCGAGCGCGGGTCGCTCACCGCGAGATCGTCTCGGACCGTTTGACCCTTCGTTCCGCTGGACGCTACGATCCGTGTCCCTTCCGAAGCCGAGCTCTGGCCCGTCGTCGCCTCGCCGTCGCGGCACCGCCACGAATCGAAGCCGCGTGCTCGCCACGCCCCTCAAGCCGCTTCCCCGCCGACCGCCGGCGATTCCATCCGCGTTCACCAGCGCCGGTGAACGCGTGCGACTCACGCCATGAGCCGCGTCACCAACTGGCTCATCACGCTCACGATCGCGTCGGGCGTGTACGTGCTCGCCAGCGATTCGTGGAACGCCGCATATCGCTGGAACCTGATCCTCCACCCGCTGCTCGGGATCGCGGCTACGGGCATCCTGATCGGCTATGCCGCCAAGCACCTGCGCGACAAGCTCAAGTCGCAGGTGAAGGTGGGCGCAGCGGGCCTCGCAGTGTTCCTGCTGCTGCCGACGCTCGGGATCGTGTTCGGCGAAGGGCTGGTGAGCTTGCGCGGCCTGCGATGGCTGCCGTTCGTGGCGGCGTTGGCGCTGCTCTTCCGGCCAGTACGGGGAATGCTCGCGTTCGTGGTGGGACGGCTCAGCCACGTGCCGTCGATCGTCCTGGGGAGCCTGGCGCTGCTCGCGTGGGCGGTGGCGCTCGCGACGGGTGCTGCGCTTTTCCCGTGGCACGGCGCACCGGTTGCGCACGACACGCTGATCTTGCACCGCGTGCTCGCGCTGGTCGGCGGCGCCATCTACGTGACCCACGTGCTCTTCGTGCAGGTTTACCGGGCCGAACGCCGCGAGGGCGCCGCCGCGCAGGAAGCGCGGCGCGACCTGCTTTTCGCCAGCGCCGGCGTCGCGACGGCGACGGCGCTCGTGCTGGGGATCGTCGGATACGAGGTGCTCGCGCACGCGACGCCAGAGCCCACGCTGCTCGCCCGAATTCCGGACGGTGCTCATCCCGCGCCGCCGGAAGCTCCGTACACGGGTCTCGATCGTGCCGCCCTCGCCGCCACCCGCTCGTGCGCCCTCGATGGCTGCCATCCCACGGTGGTCGACGACTTCGAGCACTCGAACCATTTGCGCTCCCCCGAGACCCACCATTTCCAACGCACCATGGCGCTGATGGAACGCGAACGCGGCGCCCGCGACACGCTGGTCTGCGCCGGCTGTCACTACCCACTCGCAGTGGCGACCGACGAGCCGAGCTTCCGGCACTACGCGAACGCTCCGGGATTCACGTGTGTTTCTTGCCATGCGATCCGCGAGGTGGACCTCGACGTGGGTCCCGGGCGTTCCACGTTCGTCCTCGACCCGCCACTCGATCATCTGCGCATGTTCGTGAACGCCAGCGGTGACTCCGAGCCGAGCGCGCTCGCGCTCGCGCTGGTGCGCATGAACCCCATCGGCCACGGCCGCGCGCTGCGCACCCGTCTGGTGGGCGAGAACGAGCTCTGCCTCGCGTGCCACCACAACGAGATCCACGCTTCCGTCGATCCGGGATTCGAGCGGCCGAAGTGCGTCTCGTGCCACATGCAGCCGCAGGACCAGCTCGGCCGCCCCGGCAACGCACGCAACCACATCTTCCCCGCGTCCAACACCGCGATTCCGGCGCTGCTGGACGATGCCGTCGCCAGCGAAGCGCTGCGCGGCTTCCTGACCGGCGAGAAGAAGCTCTACCTGGACAACTGGGGCTCGGCGTGGGAGCTGCGCCCACGCGGCGAGACCGGCCAGCACCGCGCGCTGTGGCTCCGTACGTCCGCCGACCTGGTGGGCGACGTGCGACCCGGCGCTACCGTCGAGCTCCGCATCAACACCACCAACGTCGGCATCGAGCACCATTTTCCCGCCGCGCCGCTCGACCTGATCGACGTGTGGCTGGAAGTGGAGCTCCGGGATGCCTCGGGACGCGCGCTGCTCGCGAGCGGCGCCGTGGACGAGCGCGGGTACGTGGATCCGTCGGCGCACCGCCTGGGCGGTTACGTCCTCGACGAGCACGGCAAGCCACTCGCCTACCACCGCATCTGGGCGACGAGCGAGGAGAAGATCGAGCGCCACATCGCCAACAGCGAGTCGGTGGTGGATCGCTACACCGTGGCGATTCCCGCCGACGTGGCACCCGGCGAGCTCGAGTTGCGGGCGCGCTGGAACTACCGGAAACTGACGCAATCGTTCGTCGACTGGGCGTACGACGACACCGGCCAGCCCCCCCCGCGCATGCCGATCACCTCGATCGGCCGGATCGACGCGCGCTGGCCGGTGGTGATCAAGGCTGCCGAAGCGACGACACGCAAGCCCACCGATCCCCCGGCGAGGGAGGCTGCATCGTGAGAGCTCGACACGTGGGACTGGGGCTGGCGCTCGGCTTCCTGCTCCAGGCGCTGATCCAAGGCTTCGAGCGATTCCTCTACGTTTCGTTTCCCATCAACCTCTTCGGCACGCTCTTCCTGACGCTCACGCTGGCGGGGATCGGCATGGGTGCCCTCGGCGCCGCAACGCGCGCCGCGCTGGGCGGCCGATTCTGGGCCGGCACCGCGATCGTGGCGCTGATCGGCACGCTCGGCATCTGGCAGGGCACCAACGAGTTCGCGGTGCGCTTCACGATCGTGGTGATGTGCTACCTCACCGGCCTGCTGGGCGCCTTCCTGCTGGGGCGCATCTCCGGCGAGCGTTCGCTGGTCGCCGACGTGGCGCTCGCAGCGTTGGCAATCGCCCTCGCCGCGGGGATGTGCGGCATCCGCAACGTCTCGGTCCACTACCTGCTCACCAACCAGTACTACCCGTATCCCAAGCCCACGCACTACCTGGCGCGCGCCGTGGGGATGGCGGTGGCCTGGATCGCGAGCGGCATGCTGGCGGGTGTTCTCGGCGGGCGCATCGCGGTGCTGGTGCGCAACACCGAGCGCCTGCACGCGACCCTGGGGGCGCTCGCAGCCGGGCTCGCAGCCGGCGGCGTGACCTCGTACTTCGCTCACCAGCTCGTCAATCCGTATCGAACCATGGTCGCGTGGGCGATCTTGATGCTGGTGGCGCTGGTGGCGCACCGCCGCGCGTTGTTGCCAATCGGCGTCGCGGCGCTGGTGGGAATCGGGCTCTGGTCCGAGCGGATCACGCCGGCGCCGTTCGCGTGGCGGCTCGCCGACTACAAGATCCGGAGCCAGCACTGGACGCCGTACTACAAGCTCGACTTCGCGAGCTTCGGTAGCGACTCGTGCATGGGCGGCATCTACGACAACCTCATGCTCTGGTACCACTGCCAGGACCCCGACAGGCTGCCGCGCGAGATCAGCAGCGTGTTCCGGATCGCCGGCGAGGGGCGCAAGAGCGCCCTCGCCATCGGCCGCACCGACAGCATGTACCTGTCGCTGATCGAGAAGTGGCACGGCCCGCTCGAGCGCTCGAAATCGCTCGAATACGACCAGACCGTGGTGGACCAGGTGACCGGCCCGTATTCGCGCTACTTCAACGACCGCTGGAAGAAGCCCGGGCACGTGGCGGTCGCCGGCGACCTGAAGCGTCTCATCCGCGAAGAGACCGACAAATACGACATCCTCTTCCTCAACGGACAGATGATCCGGCTCTACCTCCATCCGCGCACCCAGATCCCGCAAGAGGATTACCTCTTCGACCGCGACACGGTGCACGACATGCTCGGGCTCTTGAATCCGGGCGGCGTGCTGGTGATCGACTGGGGCAGCTCCCAGGAAGTCGAGCTCTACGACGCCTGGTCGAACCTGCCCGAGGGCACGCACGCCTCGGCGTTCTGGACCACGCTCTCCAACTTGCCCATGTCGGGGCTGCCACTCTTCTTCATGTTCGTGTCGCCCGATCCGGCGGTGGAGGGCATGGCCGCGCGCATCGAGGCGCTGGGCATGGACCACGAGCGCTCGCGCGCGGTGTCGATCGATCCCGCGAAGATGACGCCGCCCGACACCGACGATCGGCCGTTCCTCCAGTGGGGATTGAGCATCTCGTACGCGGCGCTACCCGTGCCGCTGGTGTTGCTCTTCGTCGCGATCGCTTGGCGGCT
>CAYVDO010000082.1:19526-23480 GCA_964450125.1 uncultured bacterium | reverse complement strand
TCGAGCACATCCGTGACGAGCGCTATTTCGAGCCCGTCGAGATCCGGCCCGTGGGCGCCGCCGAACGAGTGTTCGTGTTCGCCGGCGACACCTGGTTCGCCGTGCCGCAGCAGCGCTTGCTCGGGGACGAGCACGCGTCGCTCGTCCTCGCCGAAAGCCTCGGCGCCGAGGCACCACCCGAACGCAGCGTGGGACTGCGTGCGGTGCAGGTGCGCGATCCGCTGAACGACGCGTTCGGGTATTTCTACGTCGGTGTCTCGCCCGACACGATCGGCGGCGACGCGAGCGCCGGCTTCGCGCCGAGTCGCTACGATCGCGACGCTCGCCGCATCACCACCCGCTGTTACGACCTCACCTTCGCGGAGGGCGATCCCGCGCTGCTCTCCACGCAGGTCGTGTTGCCGGCCTGCGGCGGCGATGGTCGGAACCTCCTGGCCGGGCTCGACTCGGTCTCGCGGGCGACGCTGGTCGCGATCGGTGTCGACGTGACCACGACCCGCGACGACCTGGTCGCGGAGCAGCGGAACCTCGAAGGCGGCCCGCTCGCCGTGTTCCGAGAGGTGGGCTATCGCGTTCGATTGCCTTTCGGCCGCACCACCGCCGAGAGCACGCAGCAGTCGCGCTTCTTGCCGCACTCCTATTCCTTTCCGGTGCGGCTCGAGCTACCCGCGATCGTCGATTACGTCGTGAGCCGGCTCACGATCGAGATCGCCGGCTGGTGGCGCGCGGACGCGGTGCCGTTTCGATTGCTGACCGGCGACGGCGGGCGCGCGATCCTCGACGGCCTTTCCGCGGAAACCGTGCGTCGCATCGACGGTGCCCCGTTCACCGGCTGGCGTGTCGACGGCGACGCAGGGACCCTCGTCAACGTGTTGATCCTCGATGCAGCGGCGCCGTTCGAAGCGACCCTCCGGGTGGGTAACGCGCGCTCGCAGCGTGGCGGCGGCGAGGCCGTGGGGCCGCTCGGATTCGTGCTCCACTCCACCGGCAGCGTGAGCGGCCGAGCGTGGCGGGCCACCTCCACCACGATCTTCCCGCGGCCCGGAGACGAGCGCGGCCCCGAAGCGTTCACGCGGTTGCTCGCGAATCCGCTCGAGGTGCCCCGTGGCCCGCGCGGCGATGAATGAGCCGCCGATGAACGATCTCGCCGCGGACGCGTCGGTTCCGATCGTCGAGCGCACGAGCGACGTGCTGCTCACCGCGTGGCGCGCGTTGGTGATCGTGTTCTGGCACGTGGTGATCGCAATCCCCTCGCTGGTGCTGGTTGCGCTCCATCCGGAAGGCGGCTCGATCGGGCAGGCGCTCTTCGCGCGCTTCTGGGGCCGGATCACGCTGGCGATGTGCGGGGTGCGGTGGACGGCGGTGGGATTCGATCACCTCGATCCGCGCCGCTCGTGGGTGCTGGTCGCCAATCACGCCAGTGAGCTCGACTTCTACGCCTTTGCCGCCGCTGCGCGCTTCCAATGGCGGGCGCTCATGAAGCCGGGGCTGCGGCGCATTCCGGGCTACGGCTGGGCCGCCGAGAGGAGCGGCATGATCTTCGTGCGCCTCGGCGATCCCGACACCCGAAGCCTTGCTTACGCGCGGGCGCTCGCGGAGATGGAGCGTGGACACTCGCTCTTGGTGTTCGCGGAGGGCCGGCGTTCGTTCGACGGCAAGATCCGGCCACTCAAACGCGGCGCCTTCGTGCTCGCCATCGAGGCGCAGGTGCCGCTGGTGCCCGTGACCATCGAGGAGCGGCTCGCGGCGCCGCGCCGGCGGGTGCTCGGCCGTGCGCTGGCCCATCGGATCCGCGAGCTGCGAGTCGTGGTGGGCGAGCCGATCGGGACCGCCGGCAAGACGCTCGCCGATCTCGACGCGCTGCGCGAGCAGGTGATGAACGCGATCGTCGCCGGACACGTGGAGCCGCCCGAGGTCCTCGCCGCCGCAGAGACTGCAGCGGGTTGATGGGGGCGAGGCGCGCACGTACGCTCGCGGATTCGGAGGTCTTCATGAGCACCAGCGCTGCCGCGACGAATCTCGACTCGGGCTTTCGCCACGATTGGACCGTCGACGAGATCGTGTCGATCCTGTCTTCGCCGCTCCTCGAGCTGGTGCACCGCGCCAGCGTCGTGCACCACGCTCACAATCGCCCCAACACCATCCAGCTCGCGACCCTGCTCAGCATCAAGACCGGCGGCTGCCCCGAGGACTGCGGCTACTGCCCGCAGTCGGCGCACTACGAGACGCCCGTCGACAAGCAGCCACTGATGCTCGTCGAGGACGTCCTGACTGCGGCGCGCCGTGCCCGGGAGGTGGGTGCCGCGCGTTTCTGCATGGGAGCGGCGTGGCGCGAGGTGCGCGATGGCGCCGAGTTCGACGCGGTGCTCGACATGGTGCGCGGCGTGCGCGCGCTGGGCCTGGAGGCGTGCGTGACGCTCGGCATGCTCACCGCATCACAAGCCGAGCGGCTCGCGGAGGCTGGGCTCACGGCGTACAACCACAACCTCGACACCAGCCCCGAATATTACGGCGAGATCATCAGCACCCGGACGTACGAGGATCGGTTGCACACGCTCGCTCACGTCCGCGACGCGGGGATCACGGTGTGTTGCGGCGGCATCATCGGCATGGGCGAGTCGCTCGGTGATCGCGCGAGCCTGCTCGCGACACTCGCCAACATGGAGCCGCACCCCGAGAGTGTGCCGATCAACGGCTTGGTGCGGGTCGAGGGGACGCCACTGGAAGGCGAGGGCTCGTTCGATCCCCTCGACTTGGTGCGTATGATCGCAGCGGCGCGAATCCTGATGCCGAGCACCCAAGTGCGTCTCAGCGCGGGACGCACCAGTCTCACCCGCGAGGCGCAGGTGCTGTGCTTCCTGGCGGGTGCGAACTCGATCTTCTACGGCGAGCGACTGCTGACCACGCCGAACCCCGAGGCCGATGCCGATGCGGAGCTGCTGCGCTCGATCGGCGTCGATACGGTGGCCGCTCCCGAGCCGCCAGTCCCCGCGCTCCGGCTGCGCACGCCCAGCGTTCGAGCGCTTCCCGTCGCCCCGCGCTGAGACGCGCGCTCTGGTTCGCGACACGTTCGGTTGCCCTGGGTCGAACTGAACCAGGACGGATTTGCCGAGCGTGATCGGCCCAGGCCGCGCGTCACCTCGTTGGCGCGAGAGAACACCGAAAAGTCCCGACGGCCCGCGTGCTTACGCACTCGGCGCGGTGTTCTCGAGAGTGGGCAGGCCCTTTGCAGTCCGATGTCGCTCGTCCCGCACTTCCTCGGGCCCGAAGGTGGACGCAGGAGGGGCCATGAGAACCGCTCACCGCACCGCGATCCCTCGCATCACCTCACCACGACGTGAGGCGTTGGACCAAGTCGAAGCGCCGTGCGCCCGCGAGCAAGGTGCTCGTGAGCGTCGCGAGTTCATCCGCCATCCGGCGTCGATTCCCCTCGCCATCACAGTCGCTTCCGAGCGTCCCTCGCGGCTTCAGCCGATCCGCGATCTGGGCTACGGCGGCCTCGCGTTTGCGTCGCCGAGCGCGATTCCTCGAGGAACCAGGGTGTCCATTCGCATCGATGCGCTCGATCCGCCCGGCGCCATCGTCGGTCAGGTCGCTTGGTGCAAGGCAACCGCGCAAGGTTTCGATGTCGGCATCCAGTTCCTGGGTGACGACACCGCCTACCGCGCTCGCATGCTCGAACAGGTTTGCCACATCCAGGACTACCGAGAACGGATTCGTATTCGCGAAGGACGCGAGCTCACCAAGACCGAGGCCGCCGCGGAGTGGATCTCGAAACACGCTGCCAGCTTTCCGGAGCCTGCGCCGGCAATTTGACACCGTTCAACCCCGCGCGGGGTCCGTCCTGCCCGCTGCGCGCCCTGCCGCGACGCCGCTCGACCAGGCCCACTGAAAGTTGAAGCCGCCCAGGCGGCCCGTGACGTTCACCACCTCGCCGCAGAAGTGGACGCCGGG
>CAYVDO010000082.1:0-19516 GCA_964450125.1 uncultured bacterium | reverse complement strand
GTGCGTCACGCACCTCGAGTGTGGTGCGGCCGAGCACGGCGAGCGGCACGCCACCGGACGTGACCTCGGCCTTCGCGTAGCCCGAGGTCCCCGAGAGCGGCAGGCGCATCCGGGCCACGGCACGGAAGAGATTCCGCCACTCGCCGGCTCGGAGGCTTTTGGGGAGCCGCTGCGATTCGAGCACGGCGATCGCGAGGGCCCGCTCGACGAGGCGCTGCGGCAAGGCTTCGGCGAGCGCGTGGCCGAGAGCACGTGATCCGGCGCTCGCGAGCACGTCGGTCTGAAACTGCTCGAAGCTCGTGAGCGTCGGTGCGAGGTCGGGCGGCACGCACGCTCCCGGCGGCTTGCCGGCACGCGAGAACCCGAAGCGCTCGCCGCGTTCGTCGCCGAGCGCCCAGAGGTCGGCGGCCAGCTCGACGGCGTCGCCCGCGGCCAGCGCGCGTGCACAGGCTGCGCTCGCGTCGAGTGCCGCGGGGCCGGAAAGGCCGCGATGGGTGACGAGCATGCTGCCCGCAGCGCGTGCCAGCGGCCGGAAGCGCGCGCCGCCCAGCTGCTCGTCGATGGTGCCGCGCGGCGCGAGCGTGAGAATCGCGGGTACCGTGATGCCCGCGAGACCGTCGAGAGGATGATCGGCAGTGAGAACGAGGGGCGTGAGGGCAGGTCGCTGCGGGAGCAGGTCGAGCCCGAGCGATCTCGCGAACCCGTACCCAGCGCCCGTCGATCCGGTCTTGGGCAGGCTCAGGCCGCCAGTGGCCACGATCACGTGTGACGCGCCGATCGCGCGATCGTCACGCGCGAGCGTGACCAGGAGCTCGTGGTCGGAGCGATTCACGCCCGTGACCACGCTGCCGAACGCTTGCTGCACCCCGGCCTCGGAGAGTGCGGTGTTCAGCGCAACCAGCACGGTGCGAGCGTCGCCGTTCGCGGGGAAGAGCTTTCCTTGGGCTTCTTCGCGAAGCGCGACCCCACGCGACTCGAAGAAGCGACGCACCGCCTCCGGCGGAAACGCAGCCAGGATCGCCCGCAAGGTGTGCGGTGCATCGGTCTCGAAGTCGGTGGGCCGCACCCGGGTGTTGGTGACGTTGCATCGCCCGCCCCCGGAAACGAGGATCTTGGCGCCGGGGCGCCCGCGACCGTCGAGGAGCAGCACGGACGGTGCGTCGGGCGGCGGTGCGCTCGAGGAACCGTCGGCGGCGATCGCGCCCCGCGCGGCGAGCGCCGCGAACATTCCCGCAGCACCCGCGCCGATCACCACCAGCGGCTCTGCGCGCGGCGCGGTCATGTCGCGAGCGTAGCGGATGCTCGACTCGCGGGCCGCGGATGAGAGAGCTCTCATCCGGCGCTCACGGATTCTTCATGCAGCGACCGCCAAGCTCGGCACTCTTTCGAACCGCGGCCAGGCCGCCAAGGAGCGAACTCGATGATGCGAAGTAGCCGAGGTACCACCTCGCTGGTAACGACCCTCGTCGCGGCAGCGGCTCTGGGATGGGCCAGCGAAGCATCCGCGACCCAGGAAACCTTCACCACCGCCGGCCCGCTCAATTGCAGCGCGGTGAGCTATTGCGTCCAGAACACGTCGGACAACCTGTTCACGCTCACGTTCGTCCCCACCTATCCCACGTCGGGGCCGTCGTCGACGGGCTACAACGTGAACGAGGCATCGATCGAGATCTCGGCGGCTTCCGGTGGCGTGCTCGACATGAGCATCGTGCAGATCGCGCTCACCGGTTCGGAGTTCTACAACGGCATGAACTTCCTCGGTGCGATCCAGCTCGAGGTGCAGGACACCGCCGGGAACTGGCGCTACCTGACCCAGTGGAGCACGTACGTCGGATCGTCGAAGGCGATCTACGTCATGTTCAACGGCAAGAACGCGCAGTCGCCGGTGGTGAAGGGCGTGAAGGCGGTGCGCTTCACCGGGATCAACGGCGCAACGGCGTTCCGGATCGGCATGCTCACGGCGACGGCGCGCTGAGGCGTGCCGTCATCCGCCGGGGCGGCTCCACGCAGAGCCGCCTCGGTCACCCACTCTCCTCGTCTTCACCCCGAGCGCTCGGAACCCGAACGGAGAAACGCGCGCCGGCTCCGGGGGTGCTCTCGACGAAGATCCGGCCGCGATGCGCCTCGACGATCGCACGCGCGATCGCGAGTCCCAGGCCGAAGCCGCCAGAGATCCGATCCCGAGCGGCGCCGACGCGATGGAATCGCTCGAAGATCCGCGCCTGATGATCGGCGGGGATCCCCGGGCCGTGGTCCGTGACGCTGAACGACACGTAGCCCTCGCCATCGCGCGCCTCGACGCGCACCTCGCTACCTTCCGGTGAGTGTCGCAAGGCGTTGTCGATCAGGTTGTCGGCAACCTCGCGAAGCAGGTCGGCGTCACCCTCGACCAGGCCGGTCGCGGCAGGCTCGAAGCGAACGCTCACTCCGCGCGCTTCGGCGCGTGGCCCGTGGGCGCCGCATGCCGCTTCCAGCACCTGGTTCAGATCGCAGCAACCGACGGCACGATCGATGTGACCGGAGTCGGCACGCGACAGCGTGAGCAGCCCGTTGCTCAAGCGCACGAGCCTGCGGATCTCGATCACGATGGTGGTGAGCGTGTCGCGGTACTCCTCCGCGGTGCGCGGCCGCCGCAGCGCCACCTCGATCGTCCCCAGCAGATTGTTGAGCGGCGAGCGCAGCTCGTGGGAAGCGTCCGCCACGAATCGCTGTTGCGCGCTGGCGGCTGCGCTCACCCGCGCCAGCATCTCGTTGAGGATGTCCACCAGACCACGGATCTCGGCATCGGGAGAGACGTCCGGAATCGGCTGTGGATCGAGGGCCGTGTCGATTCGGGTCGCCGACTCGGCGATTCGCTCCAGTGGCCGTGTCAGGTGACGAGCGATTCGTGATGCGCCGAGCGCCGCGGCCACGCCGCCCACGCCCAGCACCGCCAAGAGCACGGTGGCGAGCGTGCGCAACGTCTGCCGCGTGGCGCTGAGCGGCAGCGCCACGATCGCCACGAGCGTCGCGCCCTGGGGGTCCCGGAACGATTGGTAGGCCACCCGGTACGGATCGGCGCCGCGACGGGTCTCGGCGTGGATGGTGAGACCGGCGAGCGCTCGTACCAGGACCGCGGAATCGACGGCGATCGGCGGCCCGCCCGCGAGCGACGCGGTCTCGGCCAGCACGTGGCCGTGCGCGTCGACCAACATCGCGAGCCGCGCGCGTCCGTCCTCGGCCAGCTCGCCGGATGCGAGCAGCCCATCGTGAACGTGGGCACCCACGCCCGGTTCATCGAACGCCGACGCGATCTCGGCCTCGGCGATCGCGCGCAGTGTCTGGTCGACGTCGCGAGCCAGCGCGCGCTCGACGGCAACGTAGACCGCGCACCCGGTAGCGGCCAGCAGCGCGACGGCGAGCGCGGTCATGGCTACCATGAGCCGGCCGCGAAACGTCGGTCGGGAAGGTCGCCAGGCGCGATTCGCTCGCACTTGCACAGGCGGCCCGGTTCGAGCCGTCACCGTGGGACTTCGAGCACGTAGCCGCCGCCGCGGACGGTACGGATCAGGTCGGGCGCGCGGCCGAGCTTGTTGCGGAGGTATCGGACGTACACGTCGATGACGTTCGAGTCCGGTACCGAATGGCTCTCCCAAACGCGCTCCCAGAGCGCCGTTCGCGTGACGACTTCGCCTGCGTGACGGACGAGGTACTCGAGAATCTGGTACTCCCGCGCGGTGAGCACGATGACACGGCCGGCGCGGGTGGCTCGCCGTCGCCCGGAGTCCACGACGAGATCGCCGACCACCAGTGGTGCGGTGGCTGGCGGCGCAGCACCGCGACGCAGCAGCGCTCGCACCCGAGCCAAGAGCTCCTCGAACGCGAACGGCTTCACGAGGTAATCGTCGGCGCCGGCGTCGAGACCGCGCACCCGATCGGCTACTTCGTCGTTCGCGGTCAGGAAGAGGATCGGCAACGTGCGGTGCTCCCGCCGCCAAGTTGTGCAGAGCGAGAAGCCGTCGCCGTCAGGCAAGCGCGCGTCGAGGATCACCAAATCGTACGCGTTCACGGCCATCGCCTCGCGCGCTGCGCTTGCGTCGGTCGCTACGTCGACGGTGAATCCTTCCTCGCCGAGACCCCGCTTCAGGTAAGCGGCTGCTGGCGCCTCGTCTTCGACCAGCAGGACCTTCATCGTGCCCTCCCAAGAGACGGTGTTCGGTCGCTCACCCGCGGCGAGCACGACGAGAGATGTGGAAACGTGGCCGCAACTGCAGTCCGATTCCAGTGGCTTCGATCGAACGAGCACGAGCCGCTTGCGCTGCGACGACCGAGGCGGGAAAGGCCAACGGGCGCCCCGAGGGGCGCCCGTTGTTTCGGACTGCGACCGGTGCGGCGCGCGCCGCGAGGCAGCTCAGCGATAGGTCGCCAGCATGCTCTTGAGGCGCGTGATCTGGCCCGCGGTGAACGTGTTCATGCAGGAATCATCGGTGTAGTCCATGAAGTTCGTGATCGGATCTTTGCCCGACTGCGCCTTGCACGTGTCCCGTCCGGTCGGGCAACCGAAAGCGGCACTGCGCTCCGACGGCGTGTCCGCGACGCTGTCGCCCGTCCTGGTACAAGCGCCCTGGAACGTGTGGTAGAGACCGACCCAGTGGCCGACTTCGTGGGTCGCCGTGTCACCTTCGTTGTACGGCGTGGCGGTTCCACCCGGCAGCGACGAATAGAGGATCACGACACCGTCGTCCTTGGGGTTGGAGTTGTAGCTCGAAGGGAACGTCGCCCACCCGAGGATCCCGCCGCTCGGGTTCGCCGTGTAGATGTTGAGGTCAGCCTTGCCGCCGCGACGCAGCGCGTTCTTGGCCGCTGACTCGGCGGAGGTGCCGTCCGTCATCGCGAACCAGCTGGCGTTGTTGGTTCGGTCCACGCCCGCCAGCGCGAACGAGAGGCCAGTGCCGGCGTAGGCGGCGTTGAGCACGGCGATCTGCGCCGAGATCTGCGAGTCCGGCACGTTGCCGGTGCTTCCGCTGTAGATCACATGAACGTATACGTTGATGGTCGCTGGGGTGGTGAGCTCGATGCCGGGATGACGTGCGAGGTGGTCGCGCACTTGGGCATCGATCTCCGCCGCGGTGTCCGGGTCGATCTCGGGTGTGGCGCAGCGGCGGCCGCTCTTCACGAACGCCTCCTGGCTCACGAACTCGGTGTCTCCGAAGCTGAACGGCCGGTCGCCAGGGCCCGCCTGAGCGATGCTCGCACCGAAAGTGGCAGCCGCGGCGCCTGCGGCAAGCAGCCGCCCCCATCGCGTGTGATTCATGGATTCGTGCTCCTTCCCGCGCCGAGCGCGGTTGTCGTGTATTCGGCCATCGTACGGATCGCTTCCAGGCTGGGTCAAGCAGATCCGATGGATGGAGCTGGGTCGGTTTCGTGCCGAGCCCGTTCCATGCGTGAAGGGCTGGGGGGCACGTCCAATTGCGCTTCGCGGCCATGCACCTCGACGAGCGCCCCTGGGAGAGGAGCCCCCGTCGCGCGGCCGTGCCGCTGAGGCGTCCGGCAGCCCGTGGCTGCTGACCTCCGCATCGCGCCGACGCTTGCGGCTGCAGCCTGTGATCGCGATCGCGCGGGGGCACGTGCCTGCGCGAACGGTTCGCGCGGCACGCCGCTTGCGCAGGCCACGAGCGCAACTTCGACGGGGATTTCGGTGGCGACGCGATGCCGCCGACTTCGAGACGACGCGGAGGTGATCGTGACGCTGGCGGCGGTGACGGTGCTCATCGTTGGGGGCGCGCTGTTCGGGCTCGGCCTGACTCGATTGGTGGTTGCGTTTCCGCGGTTCGTCGCGGCGAACCGCGATGGACGCGGCGCATTGGCGAGTGGCGTGCCTCTCGCCGCTGCGCTCAGACTCGCGCTCGCTGGGCTCGCGCTCGTCGCCCTGGGACTGGGTTGGCTCTTCGAAGCTCCCGCGATCGTCACGCTCGCGTGGGTGTTCGGGCTCGAGGAGCTCTACGAAACCTCGGCGGTGCTCGGGCTGCTGCGATGGGGCGAGCGCAACGCCTGGTCGAATGCCAGCGCGGTGGCCCTCACGCCCGTGTCTTACCCCGTGATCTGCGGGGCGTTCTCGCTGCCGCGTGGGTGGATGTAGCCGCAGTGCGGTTGGGGGATGGTGGCGTCGTCGCCGGCCCCGCCTTCGCCACGTCGCGCCCGCGCCGCTCCTCCAACTCGTCGAGCGAGCCTGGCCAATCCTTCTTGAGCAGCTTCGAGAGGGCGCGGTCGGCGAGCAGCTTGCCTCCGGTCTGGCAGCGGGCGCAGTAGTTGGCCTCATTCTCCGCGAACACCAGCCGCTGCACCGGTGCGCCGCAGTCGGGGCAGGGTCTTCCGAAGCGGCCGTGGACGGCCATGCCGTCGCGGAACGCGGTGACTTTCTCGGGAAAGCCGTCGCCGGTCTCGGCCCGCAGGCGATCGGTCCAGTCGTTCAGGGTGGAGCGGGTGGCGGCGAAGAGCCTCTGCCACGCGTCGTCGTCGAGACGGCTGGTGAGCGTGACGGGAGAGAGCCGCGCGCGGTGCAGGATCTCGTCCGAGTAGGCGTTGCCGATTCCGCTAACCAGCGTAGGATCGGTGAGCGCGCGCTTGAGGGTGCGGTTCTCGCGGGAGAGCGCCGCGCGGAAGTCCGTCTCGTCGCATTCGAGCGGCTCGATGCCGCCGGGACTGTGGGCGGCGAGCGCCGCTTCCCCGTGCACCACGTGGATCGCGGCGCGCTTGTGCGTGCTGGCCTCGGTGAAGAGCAGCGTACCGCTCGGGAAGTCGAACGCGACGAGGCCGAGCTTCCCCGGCACCGCGGCACCACGCTCGCGCCAGCGCAGGCGGCCGGCGATCATGAGGTGCATGACGAGGAAGAGGTCGTCGTCGAGGGCGAGCACGATGCGCTTGCCGAGGCGGCGCAGCCCGGCCACGCGCTTTCCTTCGACGGCGCGGATCGGCGGGTCGGCGGTGCGCACCACGAACGGGCTCGCGATCCGCACCCGCTCGATCGGCTGGCCGAGCACGCGCGGTGCCAGGCACTCGAGATAGACGGTGATGTCGGGCAGCTCGGGCATTCAGTCGAGGGACGCGACCAGCTCGTGGGGATCGAAGAACCGCCCGTCCTTCACCACGCGCCACGCGTGGCTCAGGTTGGCGAGGTCGGCGAGTGGATCGCCGTCGAGGATCACCAGGTTCGCGAGCATCCCGGGGCGGATCGCGCCGACCTCCCCCTCCTGCTGGCCCGTCGCGGCGCCGAGCCGGGCGCACGCAACTCCCGCGAGCAACGTCATTCCGACGAGGACCGATGCCACGGCGCGCAGACGAGCGATCGGCTCGTGCGGCGAAGCCGTGGCTTCGTGCGCTCGCATCGCTCATCTCCCGGCGGGCTTGGCTGGCGTCTCGGGCTTCGCGGGAGGCGCTGCAGGTGGCGTCGGCTTCGTCGGTGATTCGAGGAGCGCCCGCGGGATCGGCGGGTGAATGCGCACGCCTCCGGGGATCTGCGCGGCGCCGTTCGAGGTCACGACGTCCAGATCCGCGTCGACGTAATCCGCGCCGGGGATCGCGACGGCATGTTGCACCTCCTTGATGCGCGTATCCTCGGCGCCGCTCCCCTTCCGCGTGCGTTCGATCTCGATTTCCTTCGAAGCCGCGACGTAGGCCGGCGCCACACTTCTCGAGACGTCCCTCGCCGGCAGTGATCGCTCGTTGCGCGTCGCTCGTTCCTGGGCGATGGCGGGAGGCATGCGTAGCTGCTCGAACCGTGCCCAGACTCCCTTCATGTCCGGCAGCACCTCGACGCGATCGGCGCGCTGTCCCCCCACGAAGACCTGCGGGTTCTTCCACAGACGGAGACCCCGGATCACGAGCTCCTGAGCCTCGCCGGCGCGGACCTCGTAGTGGGTCGTCTCCACGAGCGGCGCGGACGCCGCGGAGCTCCAGGAGGTTCCCGGACCACTGGTCGTGGGACGATCGTCGCTCGCGGTCGTGCCGTCGCGCGCCGGACGGCCTTTGGCGGCGCTCTCGCCATAGCGCGCCGAAAGGATCGTCGTGGTCACCGCCGACGGATCGTACGGCAAGCTCACGGCGAGCATGTTGCGCGCGTGCTCGGGCCAGAGATCCGCGGACTTGGCAGCGCCCACGAGCCACCACCGCCGGTGCGCGGGCGAGCCGTCGGGGTGGTACCAACGGTAGCGACCGTAGATCTTGAGATGTGTCGCGAGCGCGGGAATCGCGACCGAGACTTGCATCGAGAGCTGCTCCGGCGTGTGCTCGAACGAGACTCGGCCCGAATCGTCGATGGCGAAGCGCGGACCGATCAGCCAGCCGAATTGCTGCCGCCCGCGGACGTACCCCACCACGCGCGGGTGGCGCTCGATCGTCTGCAGGAGCTGCTGTGTCTGGTTGATCGTCTGGTTGTACTCCTTCGCGGCGATCCGATCCTTCTTCCCGGATGCGGCGAGCGAGGCGATGAGCACACGCATGCTCTCTCGTCCCGCGACGTCGGAAACGTTCTGCGCGTAGCTCTTGGGCTCGATGGAGTAGACGAAGCCTGTGCCGCGTGCCAGCGGCTGCACGTCCTGGTCGTACCGCTCCACGAGCGCTTCCCAGACGCGTGTTTCGGCCTTCTCCACGGTTTCGCGAGCGCGCTGCGCGATGGCAACCCCCACCACGTGGGTGGGGATGCCATCGTTCGGGAGCACGCGCGGTTCGCTGATCCACAGAAGGTCGTAGAACGCGAAGCGGTACCGATCGGCGACCAAGTTGGCGAGGTCACGGCCCACGGCGATGCGACGGGTCGGGTCCACCTCGGGTTGCTTCGTGTCGCGCATCGCCCGGGATACGTCGCCTTCCTGCAGAATCGCTTGCAGGGAGGGTGCCCCCTTCTCGTCGTAGAGCGATTGGGATTCCGCGAGCAGGCGGCCGCGTTCTTCCTCGCCCAGCGACCTCTCGAAGATACGCCGCTCGTACGAGGCGATCGTGGTGTTGATCTCGTTCTGGACGCTCTCGGCCCAACGGTGGATGAACGTGCGTGCGCGGACGCTGTCGGGATCGTCGAACGATTCGTCGTCCGTCGACGCAGCCCTCGTCGCCTCCGCTTTCTTCGCCGCTGGATCCGTCGCAGCCGGTGGTGGTGCCGGCTCGTCGACTTGGTCCAGCGCGTCGATCTTCGCCGGCTGGCATCGGTCCGTCTCTTGGCCCTCTTGGTAGCCGACGTTGCACAGCCAGAAGTCGAGGACGGCGTAATCGGCATCGCTCTCGCCCGGCAGCACCGTCACGTCGAACTTGAGCGTGTAGATGGTTTGGCCGAACAGATCGTGAGCGTCGTCGAGCTCAACCTCGCGAAGCGAGGCGTTGACGGCGTTTCGATAGGCGAGCCGTCCTTCGAACTCCTCGATCGGCGTGAGCTTGGCCTGCGTGGCGACGATCTTCGATGGGTCCGGAAGGCCCGCCGAGGGAACTGCCGGAGCTTTGGATCCGACGCTGGCGGTCTCTTCGCTCGAGGAAGGTCCGACGGATGCCGCGGCCTCGACGAAGGTGCCCTGGAACTTCGTGAGCTGCCGCAGGCCCTGAATGCCCGCTTCCGCGTCCAGCGCGAGCTGCTTCTCGAGCCAGTACTGCTCGCGATTGCGCGCGGTCAGCATTCGTTCACGCGTGAAGACCTCCGGGTGATCGACGTAGATCCTCGGTGGCACGGCGCACGACGTGCAGATCGCAAGCAACGTGGCGACGAGGGAAGGACGACACCGCGAGAATGATTGCATCGAGCACCTCTTGATCACGAGAAGTGCCGCCGATCCTAGGGAAGATCCCCAGGACCCGCAACGCATGCGGAGTCGCCGGTGCGCGACCTCGACACGATGCGTTACCCTTCCTTCGATTGCGCCTGCACGACGCCCTCGACTACGTTGCGCGCTTCACTCGCACGCTTTCGGGGGAAGACGGATGAAGCTCAAGACCGGCGACGCGGCGCCCGAGTTCACCACACAAGACACTACCGGCAACACGGTGAAGCTCGCCGACTTCCGCGGCAAGAAGGTGGTCCTCTACTTCTATCCGAAGGACGACACGCCGGGTTGCACCAAGGAAGCGTGCAGCTTCCGCGACCACATCTCGGAGATCCGCGCCAAGGGTGCCGAGGTGCTGGGGGTGTCCAGCGACGACGTCGCCTCGCATCAGAAATTCACCAGCAAGTTCAAGCTCAACTTTCCGTTGCTCGCCGACCCCGACAAGACGATCGGAAAGGCCTACGGGACGATCGGCGGGCTGATGGGCGTCCTCGGTCTCAATCGCCGCTGGACGTTCATCATCGACGAGAAAGGCAAGATCGCGCACGTCTTCGACGACGTGAACGCGGCGCGCCACGCCGACGAAGTGCTCGAAGTGCTGTGACGGCAGCGGAACCTGCACGCGCAGCGCTGGGCGCGTCGCGCGGCGCGCGTGCGGTGCTCTTCGACATGGACGGAGTCTTGGTCGAGAGCTACGAGGTCTGGTTCCATCTGATCAACGGCGCGACGCGGGACCTCGGTTACGCACCGGTCTCGCGCGAGTCGTTCCACGTCTCGTGGGGGCAGGGCGTGGACGCGGACGTGAGGATGTTCTTCCCACGCCACGATGCCAGCGAGATCGAGCGCTACTACACGCGGCACTTCCGCGATCACGGCGCGCACCTGCGGATCGATCGCGATGCGGCGATCGTTTTCCACGAGCTGCGTCGCCGTGGTGTACGCACAGCGGTGATCACCAACACACCGCACGATCTTGCGGTCGAGATTTTGGGCGTGGCGTCCCTCGCCCCCGACTTCGTGGTGGGTGGAAGCGACGTTGCGAACGCCAAACCTGCGCCGGACATGGTCGAGCGTGCGTGCGAGCTGCTCGCCGTCGCGCGCCACCAGGCGATCGTGGTGGGCGACTCGCGCTTCGACGAGGAGGCGGCGCGCGGCGCCGGGGTGGCCTTCGTGGGCTACCGCCGCTCCGGCGATCGCACGATCGAACGGCTTCCCGAGGTTCTCGAGCTCGTGGGTGCGTCGCCGAGCGAAGCATGATCGTGGGTGGCACAGCGGACACCACGGACGCGATGCTCGATTGGCTCGTCGGTACGCTCGTCGCCGCGGACGTCCCGGTCGAGAGCGGTCCAACGCTGGCGACGTGGTGGGCAGCGATCCGCGCCGAGACCGCGCGCTGGCGCGAGCCCGTCGATCGTGCCATCGCCCGCGGCGCGCTCTCCGATCGTGTGGCCTTCGCTTTCGCCGCGGGTTACCAGGCTGCGCTGCGCAAGCTCGTGCCTGCGATTCCCGACGAGCGCGTGGTGTCGCTTTGCGTGACGGAAGCGAAGGGCAATCATCCGCGCGCAATCGAGACCACGCTCGCGCGCGATGCCGGCGGCGTAGTGCGGTTGCGCGGCCAGAAGCGCTGGGCCACCCATTCGCCCCACGCGACGGATCTGCTCGTCGCCGTGCGCGCCGGCCTCGCTGCCGACGGACGGCCCGAGATCAAGCTGGTGCGGGTGCGCGCCGACGCTCCGGGTGTGATCGTCGAGACGATGCACGGCATCGCTTTTGTGCCGGAGATCTCCCACGGCAGCGTCACGCTCGACGACGTCGCGGTTGCGGGCGACGACGTGCTCCCCGGCGACGGCTACGCCGACTACGTGAAGCCCTTCCGCACCGTCGAGGACGTGCACGTCGCGGCGGCGCTCGCCGCACACCTCACGCGACTCGCGTTCGTGTTCGACTGGCCGCCCTCGATTCGCGAGGAGCTACTCGCGCACCTCGTGATGTTGCGCGGTCTGGCGCTCTCGGACTCGCGCTCAGCAGCGACGCACTTGGCTCTCGGCGGTGCGTTCCGCGATCAGGCGCGCTTGCTCGAAGCGATCGAACCCTGCTGGGCGCGCGCGGACGAAGCCACACGTGCGCGCTGGGAACGAGATCGCCCGCTCCTCGCCGTTGCCGGCACCGCCCGCGACAAACGCCTCGAAGCCGCCTGGGCCAAGCTCACGGGCGGTGGTGCGCGCACTCCGCCATCGTGACAGGCTCGAGTGCGGTTCAGCGGCGTCGTTCCAATCGCCTGACTGGCTTTCACACGCTCAGCATCGCGCCGGCGCGGACACACGTGACCTTCGGGCGCCACGTCGATGCATCTGGGTGCGTCCGTTCCCCGTCCGGCCTTCGTCGCGCGCACCTCGTGAGGGTCCAGCCCGAAAACCTCACCGTTTTCTGCTGCCACCGACGATTCGCGGTGATCTCGCGGGGTACTCGGGACGCCAGCCCTCGCCATACGGTGAAGTACGACTGCGGGCCGTCGCCCTGCGTTCCCCGCGATCTGACGGCGACTCGTCGGTCTCGTAACGAGCCCGTCTGCGGTTTCCGGGCTCAGAAGAAGAACTCCTCGACGGGAATGTCGCTGAGCCCGAGGTGCTCCAGATAAGCCTCCATGTGTTGGTGGACCAGTTCGGCGGGGAGCGATCGCCCCATGCCGACGCGACCCTGGAATCCCTCGGCGCCGACCTCGATGTGCGTGTAGCCGAGGGGCCGAACGTGATCCGCCATGAGCTCTGCGAGCGGCTTCAACGGCGCGGTCTCGGCGCCGTAGAGGCGTGGCACGGCCTCGATGTCGACGGGGTTCCACGCCCGCGTGACCAGGTCGTTCGTGTTGGCGAGGCGGTGGTGATCGGCGCCGAGCATCTCGCCGACACGATCGGCGAAGGCTGCATTCCCTGGGGTGGGGCCAGCGAAACCGTAGCAGCGCACGCGCGCCCGCCGGGTCGGATCCCAGCCCTCCGCGTCGTCCGCGTCGTCGCGAGTTTCCCGAAGCCAGAGCGCGACCGTCGGCGCGAGCGCGCCGCCCTTGCTGTGGCCGGTGACGGTGACTTCGAGCGGCTCACCAGCCCTCTCAGCGCGGGCGTGGAGGAATTGCAGTAGATCCAGGTCCGTCGCGCCAGCCGCAGGAGAGTGCCACGTGTGGTGCAGGCGTTCAGGATGAATGGCCGGTGGGTGGTTCTCGCGCAGCCGCTTCCGAAGGCGATCTTGTTCCTGTTCAGGATCGCACCAGTGTGTGACGAGCGCTTCGACCCGGGTTTCCAGCGCTCGCACGTCGGTGTTCAACGCGACGACCAACGCGTCGCGGGCGCGCGTCGCCGATGCCTCGAAGTCGTTCATGAGCGCCGCGACGCCGCGAAGAATGCCTCCCATCGAAGCCTCGAATGCTGACGCACCCCTCTTCGGCATGGCTTGGAACGCCGCCAGCCCCAGCGCGGTGCTGGTCGAGATCGCCGCGCCGTCGTTCGCCCACGGCCAGGGCACGGTCCTGCCGACCCATAGATCGCCGAAGAGCCAATCGCTCCCCGAGACGGGGTTCGTGCCGCGAATCGCCACCACCAAGCGATGAGGAGCGGTTCGGCTCTGAACCACGTACATCGCATTGGTGTCGAAGCCGCCGAGCGACGAGCCGCTCGCGGCGGGACCCCACACGAGATCCCACTCGTCCTTCACGGGGCTCAATGAGCTCAAGCCGTCGAGGAGCTTGCGCCGTAGATCGTCCGTATGCGGGATCGGCAGCCGCAGGTCGTCGAACCCGCGATACGTGAGCCCGGCGAGCGTGAACGTGACCTGCTGATCGCTGAACATGTCTGGACCTCCGTGTCGCGGTCTGGCGGTGCATTCGACGCCGCCGGCGACGCTAGCAGCCTGCTGATGCTTCCTCGGGGGTCTGTTCCAGACCCCCGCCCCACGAAAAAAAAACGCGGTTTTCGTGGGGCCCCACCCCCAAGTCGACTCGCTACGCTCGCCGGCGCGCCCCTGGCGCGTGCCATCTTCAGCAGATTGCTAGGCCCCTCTCACTCACCCGTCGCGTGACCCGGCGGGGTGAGGGCCTTCAAGGCGATCTCTGCGAGGTCGTGCCATGCCTTCCGGATTTGAGGGTTGGGTTGGTCAGGCGCCCAGCGGTCGAGATAGCGACGGAATTGACGGCGCGTGGAGTGGGCCTCGAACGAGTCCGCGCCACGCAGTTGGACGATCTCGACACAGACCGCGCGAATCTTGTCGCCGATCCGGGGGATGTTCGAATCCTTCCCCTTGGGATCGTGATAGCTGCGCAACAGCTCGAGCTCGGCCAGCGTGCCCCGGGCCCAAGCGCGTGTCTCGGAGTCCTTCGCCTCCAACTGCATCTCGGCGTGCCGCAGTGTCCACAGGAACGTCGTGAGGTCCGAGCCTTCGGCCAGCACCGCGGTGAGCGACAGGTACTGCGTGGCGGTCCAATGATCGAGCGGATCGGATTCCATCGCGCGGCGATACCAGCCGAGCGCCTCGCGCATGGTGGTGCGGTAGTCGCGCCCGCCCGAAACGCCGTCCGGCAAGAGCGCGAGGCGCTTGTAAGCGGCCCCGTGCATGCCGAAGCATTCGGCACGTTGCGCGCGCGTGGCCGCGTCGGAGCCGCCATCGGGTAGGCGTTCTCGCCAGATCTCGAGGCAATGGAGGATGGCGTCGCTCGCCGCACGCACGCGTTCGGGGATCACATCGGTCGTGAGCGACTCGCCTGCGCCGTCCAACTCCTCGAGCGTCTTGAACCCGGTGTTGATCGCCAGCCGTGCCTGCCGTTCGAAGAAGCGGTTGACGCTCGCCGAGAAATCCCGGTCGTAGCTCGCGTACGCCACGAGGCTCGCCCAGTCGTGATCGTGGTCGGCGGTCATGTAGAGCTGACGGCGCAGCTCGAAGAGGATCTGCCGGGGATCATCGCCACGCAGCAGGCGTGGGTAGAGGGTCTCGGTCATGCGCACCGAACCGACCTTGGTCAGCGGGAACTGCGACGCGAACACCCACGGGATGCCTTCGCTGTGGAGATCGTGGGCGATGCTCCCGCCGGGGACCAGCACCGAGGTCTGGGCGCCGGAGTCGCAAGTGGCCAGGGTCACGACCAGAGGTTGGGAACGACGGACACCGTCCGCGCTCTCCGTCTGCAGCGCCTTCGCGAGCCTGCGGCCGTCGACCACGTCCTTCTCGCCTGGACGATCTCGCTTCGCGAGGGCCAGGCCGAAGCGCTGCTCGCCCGCCTCGTCATAGGGGTGGCCGTGAGCGAGGACGTGCACGTGCGTGAACCTCTCGCTTGCGCAGAGGTCCCGGATGCCTTCGATGCTCGCGTCGGGTAGGACCCGGAGCCGCTCCTTCACGTTCGCGAGCACACGGTCGGCGCGCGGGCTCCACGCGACCCAGGGCGAGATCGCGTTGCGGAGCGCATCGAGATGTCGTTCGTGGGGCACCGTCATTCCCGCGGGCTCGGCCCAGACGAAAAGCACGCGCGGCGGCGGCTCTGCCTTCCAACGGTTCGCCCAGCCGCTGCGGCGCCGGATCTCGCGTGTCACCGTGATCGGCTGCGTGGTCTGGAGGAAGAGATTCCGCCATTCGCCGGGAAACGCCTCCGGAGCGATCGCCAGCTCGAACGGGATGAGTGCGAGCTCGGACCCCGAGAGCACCAGCCGCAGGTGAAGCATCCCGGAGCCACTGGGATCGTCTCCGTCGCAATCGCATTGCGTACGGGAAATTTCGGCGTTGAGGCTTTGGATCTTCCCGAAGATCGCCGCGATTTCCTCCCCCAGCTCCTGGACCTTGGCGCCGCGCAAGCGCTCGGGAATGCCCACTGGCCCCGCGTCACCGTCGACGGTCACGTAGCGTAGGTGCTCGAGGTGGTTGAGAAGCTGGCGATGCTCCATCTCGATGTGGAACGTCGTCGGCGACGCCTCGCCACAGATCGCCATGTAGGGCGTGAGCGGCGAGAGCAGCTGATTGTGCGGGGGGCCGGGGCGGAGGATCTCGAGCTTCACGTCCTTCAGCTTCGGCATCGGGATGGACCTCGCATGCAGCAGGAGGGGGTCGGCGGGAGCAGCTGGAACGAGTCGCCGCGCTCAGCTCCTGAGCGCGAACTTCGCAGCACTCGGATCTTCGTCGATGAGATCGATGTCGCTTCCGTCCTGTTTGTCGATCACGCGCAACAGCTGACCCGTCACACCCGTCGCGTCGGCCGAGATTCGGACGACGTTGGTGCGATCGAACAAGAACGGTTGCGCGGTGTCGTTCGGGCCGGGGATGGTCGCTTCGTCGAGCCTTTCCATCAGCCCCGATGCGATCGCGTCCCAGGCCGGCTTGAACGCCGCTTCGCTGGCCAGCGCTTCCTTCGTGAGCCGCAAGAGCCGAATCCAGGTGCCCGTGTTGAAGTAGAAAGGATGCAAGGCCGATGGGATGGCTCGCGCCAGGTGCGTGTGCCCGGTGATGACGACGTGAACACCCGGCCCGACACGCTCGATGATGCGATCGTAGGTTTCGTCTCTGGTTCCGACGTCGAACGTCGTGTCGTCCTTCAACCAGTCCTTGAGCGCCGCGCGCAGCGCTTCCTGGGGAGAGACTTGGCGCAGGCGATCCACGAACAAGCCGAACCAGCCGAGGGTCTCTGCTGGCTTGCCGGAGCTCGGTTCGAGTGACGCGCGCTCGGTGGCACTGGCACCCGTCGCGTGGCGTTCCTCGGCCGCTCGCAGGAGCGCGTCCTCGCTTGCCGCCCCCCCGCGCCGTGGCGTCGCGTGTGCGACCTCGCGCAGGTTGGCGCCCATCAGCCGTTCCACCGGGGGTGGTCGAAGTCGAGCGGCCGCGGGGGCGTCGGTGGTCGCGGAGAGCAGGTCTTTGGTCACGCGCCCGCCACCGACCTTGTCCTTCACGATCGGGAACGCGTCTTCGAGGTCGACACCCTCGAGCGCGTCCTTGCCGATCGTGAGGATCGCGCTCAGCACCGGCTCGGTTTCGGGCTTGAGCAAGTCCACGAATGGGAACTTGGTCTTCACCTTGTTCATCACGTCGATCACGAGCCGTGTGCCGGCGTTCGGCTCCCAGCGCGACTCGTCCACGCGACGCGCGGCGTTCACCGCGTTGCCGAGCTGCCCCAGCCGGTTGTAGTCGACCCAGTTCCAGTCATCGACCTCGTTGCCGTGGGTGCAGAAGACTCGGGCCGCGCCCACCTGGCACGCGAACCCGGCGCCGGTGGTGGCGAAGCGCAGTCGTGCGAGTCGTGCGGGATCGCCTGCGGCGAGCCGCGCGCACAAGAACGCCTGGACGTGGGGCAGCGCGATCTCGATGTCGTGGTTTCCGATCACGAGAACGAGGGTGCGATTGGGCGTGGCGACCAGCGTCACGAGCGCGTCCCACACGGGCTTGAACGAGGCGTCCGTCCAGATGCGGTCCAGCATTCGCTGGGCGTCCGCGACGTCGAGCGCCGCGTAGCGCGTCTCGTGGCGCTCCGAGAGCGAGTCGAAGATGTCACCGTTCAGTAGAAGCGCGACCTGATCCTGGAGCCGCTGCTTCGCGATCCACTCGATGAGCTTCCCGAGCCGCTTGCCGCGGTTGAAGATCTGGAAGTTCTGCCCATCACTCTTCTGGCCGCCCAGGTGAAGGTCGGAAACTACGTACAGCTCGTCGAATGACTCCGGGTGGGTGATCGGGGGCATGGGTGTGCAAGTCTCCCCTTCGATCCGAGCAGGATCGAATTTCTTTCACCAGATGCGGGTATCAGATGGCGACGATCGAACGGAGCGCACGATCCTACGAGATCGGATCTAGGATCAAGCGTGCGGAAGTGCGCTCGATTTGACCGAGATCGACGCCGCGCCGGGATGACGCTCGGAGGCAGAGCGCTCAACCGTCGTTGCGGAGCCGCGGGTGCTCACCCCCTGCCCCCAAGCGAGCGGCGAGCGATTCAGCGCGCGAGAGCGCGCCAACGCGCTCCCCGTAGGAGCGGCGCGATGGCGGCGAGCATTGCTGCGATCTGCGCGCATGCGGCGCCACCGTGCGGTGCATCTCCGGGTACGGCACCGCAGGGCATCGAGTCGCAGCGGTTGCCCAAACCGTCGCCGTCGTCGTCGAGTGCTCCGTCCACAGGCCCGCACCGCCGGGAACGCCAGTGAAATTGCCCACGAACGAGCTGCTCTGGATCACGGCGACAGCGTTCTCGACCGAAACGCCCCCGCCTGCGCCCAGAAAGGAGCCGCAGGGGTTCGGACCATCCGCCGCGCGGTTCTCGATGATCTTGTCGTGATCCAGCTCGAAGTGCCCTCCCCGCACACGGATCCCACCCCCGTACGGCATTAGCCCGAAGGGGTCGACTTCCTCGCGTTCCGCGTTGCCGTTGGTGATCGTGACGTCGCGGACGGCGACCGTGTGGCCGCCCTCGGCGATGTCGAGGGCGCGGGAGATGTGGTTGGCGTCGAGGATCGTGGTGTCCGCACCGGCCCCTTCGACCGTGAGGTCGCTGGTGATGTCGATGTCACCGACGGTAGGTGAATCGCTGTCGTCGGCGGGGCGGGGGATCGTCAGGAGGTAGTGGCCGGCCGGCACGGCGACCGTGTCTGCGGCATCGCCGGCAGTGCAACCGTCCACCGCGACGTCGCCGTTGGCGGCGAGGATGGCCTCGCGCAGCGTGCAGTTACCGCTCGGTCCCTGATCGAGATCGTCCGCCGTGATCGTCGCCGCGATCGTCGCGGCGAGCGCCGCACCAGGCAGGGCGCCGACCGCGACGACCACGGCAACCAAGCCGGCAAGCGTGCCGCGAGACATCGAGCGGAGTGCGCACCCATGCATGCTCGAAGATCCGGGAATCGCCGTCTGAAGCCACAGCACGATTCGAGCCAATGACGGTTGCGGTGAGCATCGCTCGAATCGACTCACGATTCCCGGCAGTCGCCTACCGACGCAACGCGCCGTCGCGTAGTTTCGGCGCACCCTGCGCAACTTTCGTCACGGTTGCCGCCGCGCACGCGGCGTGAGGGCACCTCAATCGTCGTCGTCGTCCTGGATGATCTCGCCGCGGGCGAGCGCTTCGAGGCGGCCGCGGGCGCCTTCGAGAAGGGCCAGGCTCGACTCCAGGTCCTTCGTGAGATCGAGCTTCCAGGCGCCGTCTTCGCGCCGGAAGTCGAGGCGCGCCGCATGACCGCTCCGGTAGCGGATCGCGACGGTGGCCTGATCGCCGTGTGGCTCGACACCCGTGAGCGCGGGCGCTTGCCGCGCGAAGTTCTCGAGGAAGCTCGCGAGCACGTGCTCCGGGACGTTGGTGGCGTGAATGGCCCGGGCGGTGGTCTCGATCGAGGTCATGAGCTCGACCGTTCGTGCCGTCAGATAGCGACGAGCCGCGGACTCGTCGCGCTCGACGGCAGCGGCCACCAACGCGTTCAGCGCCGCGTCGGGCGTGCCTGCGGGCGGTGCTCGATGGCACGCGGCGACGAGCGCCGTGCACGCGAGCACGATGCGCACACGCGCACTCCCAACGCGCGCGATCACAGCTCGACGGCCGCGTCGTAGCGGGCGCTCATCTTCGTGACCCCGCCGCTCATCATCGCGCGCTTGGGAAGCCCCAAGAAACGCAGCTCGTCGGCGATCGGGTGTTGGCCGAGGGTGAGCTCGGCGCCGCCGAGTCGGAACCCCAGGCCGCTGCCGCTGGCGCTGAAGGGAGTCTTCCGCAGCACGCCGTCGAGGGTCGCGAGCGCCACCAACGG
>CAYVDO010000081.1:23036-23696 GCA_964450125.1 uncultured bacterium | reverse complement strand
CGAGGACCAGCAAATTGTAGAAAACGACCCCGAGCGCGTAGAGGTCCCAGCGTGCGCATTGCCGGAAGTCGAGCTTGCGCGGGTCGGCGTCGTAGATCTCCGGGGCCAGGTAGCCCTCGGTGCCCTTGAGCACCGCGGGACCAGGGCGCTTGCCGCGCTCGAGCGTGAGCACCCGCGCCACACCGAAGTCCGTGAGCGTCACCGCGCCATCGTCGCCGACGAGAATGTTGGAAGGCTTGATGTCCGAATGGGCGATGCGCCGGCCGTGGGCGAACTTGAGCACTTCGCCCAGCTCACGCAGCACCCGCATCGCGTTCGAGAACGACCAGCGCTCGCCCTCGCGCAGGATGCGGTAGAGCGAGCGCCCTTCGACGAACGAGGTGATGAACCAGAGCTCGCCCTCGTCGACGATGAGGTCGTAGACGCGGGGGATGCTCGTGTGCTCGAGGCGCGCCACGATGCGCGCCTCGTCGCCGGCGCTGCGCACCCGCGTATCCGGGTCGCCGCCCAGGATGCGCTTGAGACCGACGACGCGCTCGAGCTTGAGATCGGTGGCGCGGTAGACCTCGCCGCCACCACCTTGGCCCACGCGGTGATCGATCCGGTACCGCCGCGCCACGTAGTGGCGACGCTCCCGCCAACATCCAAACGAAGAACGTG
>CAYVDO010000081.1:0-23026 GCA_964450125.1 uncultured bacterium | reverse complement strand
TTGAGGTCGGTGGCGCGGTAGACCTCGCCGCCGCCGCCCTGACCGACACGGTGATCGACGCGGTAGCGGCGCGCCACCTCGTGGCCAGGCCGGATCGCGGGGATCTTGGACGGGGACGCGCTCAGCTCGTCGGCCATGGATCCTGGGCTGAGGGGCGAGGGAGTCGAGCGCGATGCACGTCGACCGCGCGGGGGCGCCGAGAGTACCACGGCTTTTCGCGGCCGTGCCACCATGCTCCGCGGTGCGTTCCGTGGCACCGAGCGGCGGTCATGGGTGCGCCTGCCAGCGAACCTGCCGAGCGAAACGCGTGGCGAGCGCGGCAGAGGCGCCTGTGCCATCGCCGCCATCGGCGAGCGCTTCGGTGAGGAACGCGGTCACGAGCGCGCGCACGATCGTGACGGCGGTTTCCTCGTCGAGAAGCTCGTCGAACGGTGGCAAGGTGATGGGCCGGTGACCGGTGGCGCTGGCACCCAGGAGCCGTGCGAAGAGTTGATGCGCCGACTTCGCCGCGTCGGCGAAGTGGAAGTGATCGGCGGGGGCGAGCACCGCCAGCGCGCGCGGTGCTTGGATGCGCTCGTAGAGCCGCTCGATCCCCTCCAGGAGGCAAAGCGAGTCGCGATCGGCTGCCAGCATCAGCGTGGGAACGGCGCGGGCGCCGACGGGAAGGCCGTGGTACGAATCGCCCACCTTCAACGGGTCGCGCTCGCGCGCCAGGATGCCTGGCGGGGCGATCGGCACGCACGCGCCGATGCGCTGGTCGAGGTTGGCGCTCAAGATCGCGGTGAAACCGCCGAACGAATGCCCGACCACGCCCACGCGGCGCGGATCGATCAGCGGCGCCGCGAACGCACCCAGCGCCGAGGAGGTCGTGCTCGCCGCGTCGACGAGCAGGGCGACGTCCTGGGGCCGGTCGCTTGCCGACTGCAACGTCTTGGCTCCCAGCTCCTCCCGCGGCGTCGCCAGCACCTCGAGCATCGTGTCGTTCACGTGATCGGGCGCCACCACCACGAAGCCGTGGCTCGCGAGGTGGGTCGTCAGGAAGGTCGATGCACAACGAAAGCCCGCGTGACCGTGGGAAAAGATCACGAGCGGGTGTCCGTTCGTCGTCGCGGCGCGCGCGTCGCGCACCGCGTTCTGTCTCGTCGACGGACCGCCCGGGATCGGGACACGCACCACGTCCATCGTCGCGCGCTCGAGGTCTTGGCCGCGGTGCGCCTCGTGGGCCGGGTACCAGACCTCGACGGGCAACGTGCGGCAGTCGCGGTGTGCGTCCACGACCTGGAAGGTGCGCACCCCGACCGGATGCGGGCCGCGCTCGATGGGGACCGAGAGTTCGTCGCTCAACTGGATTCGACCTCGTCACGAAGGACCACGGGGTGGCGGCGCAGCATCTACACCGGGATCGTCCCCTACGGCCAGCGCGGTCGTCGCGCTACGCTCGGGGTCTGGTGACCGACCCAGAAAGAAAGAGGGCGATGGCGATGACGATTCCCAGACCGGTGCTGGCGGCGGAGAAGCGGACCGAGCAGGTTGCGAAGGCGATGGCGGATTTCCACGCGGGCGTGGTGGGGCGAGTGCGCGAGGCGGTGGAACGGGACCCCGTGGTGGTGGTGGGCATGGCCCAGAACCCGTTCGTGAAGAAGGCGCGCACGGCGCTCGAGGGTGCGGGAGTGCGCTTCACCTACATCGAGTACGGCAGCTACGTCTCCAGCTGGAAGGAGCGGCTGGCGATCAAGCTGTGGAGCGGCTGGCCGACCTTTCCGCAAGTGTTCGTGAAGGGCGTGTTGATCGGCGGCAACGCCGAAACGCGCGCCATGCTCGCGGACGGCTCGTTCCAGAAGCTCTTGGAATAGCGGCGGGCAGATCCGCGGCAGGGACCGCGGTTCGACCGAACGCAGCCGAGGCGTCGCGCGGTATGGCCGAGCTCGTCCACGGAATCGAGATCTCGCGCGAGCTGCGCGAGCGCGCGCGGAATCCGGCGATCCGAAGCGGCGCCGGATGTCTCGCCGCGGAGCTCGAGCGGATTCCGAAACCTTTCGCCGTGCTCACGCAGCCCGCGGTGTGGGCCTCGGTGCCGGAGGCGGCTCGAGCCCAGGTCGGCCACGTGGCTTTCATCGATTCGCTCGATCGCGAGGCGTTGGAGGCGACCGAGGCCGCCTTGCCGCCGCTGGCAGCCGTGGTGGGGATCGGCGGTGGCATGGTCGTCGACAACGCCAAGTGGGTGGCGTGGCGACGCGGCATTCCGTATTACCCGGTGCCGAGCAGCGTGAGTGTCGATGCGTTCGTGACCAACACCATCGCGGTTCGCGAGGCGAGCCGAGTCGTCTATCACGGGTTCGTGGTACCCGAGGCCGTGATCGTGGATCCCACGTTGATCGTGACCGCGCCGCAGCGCTTCAACCGCGCCGGGGTGGGGGATCTGCTTTCGATCCACACGGCGCTCTGGGATTGGGAGCACGGCGTGGCCCACGGCGGTGCGCCGTTTCTCGGGGACGTGGCCCGGCGTGCCGCGCGAATCCTCGATCACGTGGACGAGCTCGCCACCGAGATCGGACAAACCACGCTCGAAGCGCTGACGTTCGTCGCGCAGGCCTACGCCGAGGTCAACGGGCTGACGATCGATGCCGGCCACAGCCAGCCCGAGGAGGGAAGCGAGCATTACCTCGCCTACGCGATCGAGGAGGAAACCGGGATGTCCTTCGTCCACGGCGAGATCGTGGGCCTGGGTGTGGTGGTGATGGCAACGTTGCAGGCGAATCGGCCCGAGCGTGCGCGATCGATCCTCGCGCGTTGCCAGGTGGACTGGCAGCCGCGACATCTCGGGATCACGCGCGCGGCGTTCACTGGTGCCTTCGCTGGGCTCTCCGAGCTCGTGGTTCGAACCCGTGCCCCGTGGTCGGTGGCGAACGAGGTCGCGCTTTCGGAGGCGCGCGTCGATGCGCTTCTCGCTGGGCCGCTCGCCGATCTGGTGTTCGCGTCGTAGGCGGGAGCGGGACGCGGGGATCGCCCCGCGTCCCGACACCCGCGCCGTGGGATCAGCGCTGCGTCGCCGTCGCCGGCGGTTGGGGCAAGGGCAACATGGCGATGCTCGTGGTGCCGGCGCCACCGCCCACCATCGTGCTCGGCACCTCGCCCTTCCAGTTGACGGCGTTCACGTTGTTCTCGATGTCGACGTTGCCCGCCCGCCCCACTTCGTAGGGGAGCCGGTAGACCGAGTCGCGCGGGATGCTGTAAGTGATCGAGAGTTGCAGGGTCACGGGCTGCGTGTCCTTGGTGTAGGCCTGGATCTCGTCGAGCGCGATGGTGTCGATGCTCACCCGCAGCCGGTCCGCGTGATCCACGAACGGCACCTTGAACTGCAAACCGGGACCGAGCGGTCCAGCCTCTGGGCTCACCACTCGACCGAAGCGCGTGACGTAGGCGAAATGCGTCGCCGGCACCGAGAAATACGCGGTGCTCACGCACCACACGATCGCACCGACCACCACGGCACCCAGCCCGCAGCGGCGCAGTCCGCCGGCGATTCGTTTCCCATCGACCGCATCCTCGTTCATGGCCCTCCTCCTCGGGAGCCGAGGCGTCCATGGGACGCTCGGCCGGGGTTGCGGCGATCGCACGCGCTGGGTCGCGCACGGCTCGCTGAGCTCGGCGTGCACGGTGCACACGGCCTCGCCGGTGCGTCGGAAGACGCGCCGTACGCGCGGTGTCGGCGGCCGTCGAGCCCGAGTCGAGCCGGCGCACGGTGGAGTCGCCGACGTCGCGTCGGATGGAGTCCGGCCAGGCGCCGTCGCGCCCCGGGACTTCGAATTGGCTGGGAGGCGGAGAGGCTGGCGGGGGGGAGGCCTAGCAGGCTGCTGAAAAACTCGCCGGAGCGAGTTTTTCGAGCCTGTCGATGCTTCCCCGGGGGGCTTTTCAAGCCCCCCGCCCCGCAAAAATCGCGTTTTTTGCGGGGCCCCACCCCCGAGCCGACTCGCTACGCTCGTCGGCGCGCCGCTGGCGCGTGCCTTTTTCATCAGCCTGCTAGGTGCTCATGGCTGATTGGGAAGGTAAGGCACCCCGATCCGCGCACGAGAGGAAAGCGGTCGCAATCGGAATCGCGTAATCGCCGTGGGAGGTTGTGGCTAGCCCGGCCGAGCGCGATGGCGCGCGCGAAGGTTCGCCCGTGAGCGCGCCGCTCGATCCGAAGCGCGCGGCACCATCGGCGCGCCGGCGCAGGCAGATTCGGGCGACGGCGGCGCTCTGTGCGTTGCTCGTCGCGGCGGCGCTCGGCGAGCTGGCGACGCGTGTGCGCCCCGCGCCGCGGCTACCGCTTCCGCCGCACTACGACCCAGGTCTGCTGACGATCGATTGGGTCGACGTGCCGGGTGGTGGACGCGCGCCGGTCTATCGCCCGGGCCAGATGACGTTCCATTGCTACGACCGCACCGCCGGGCGCGCTCGAACCTGGGACCGCGAGGGCGGGGCCCCCGACGGCACTCCAGTCGGTTGCTTGCTTTACCGCATCAGCGAGCGAGGCTTTCGCGACGTCGACGAAAGCTCCCCCTCATCCGAGGCCGTTGCGCCGGTGCCGCGGACGATCGCGGTCGTCGGCGACAGCTTCACCTTCGGCGAAGGAGTGATGGATGCCGAGCGCACCACCGGCGTGCTGGCGTCGAGGCTCGCCGCCCGATTCCCGGGCGACTACCGCGTGCTGAATCGCGGCCTACAAGGACTCAACTTGGAGTTGGCTCTGGGGCTCTACCGCGCCCGCGTTCGCGACGAGCATCCCGACGTCGTGGTCTACGCATTCGTTCCCAACGACGCGCAGCCCTTCGGCGAGACGATCCACGACGAGACGTTCCTGCGTGCCACGCCGTGGCGGATGCCGAATGCCTCCGACCACGGGTGGTGCCGCGTGTGCGCGCTGGTGACGCGCCGGTTCTCGGCACTCGCCACCACCCGCAACACGATCTCCCACGTGCGAGCGTCGTTCGCGGGGGCGTCCGGGGAGCGTTTCGATGCCCTGCTCACGGCGCTCGCTCACGACGTCGCCGCCGATGGGGCACGCTTCTTGGTGCTCGAGTTTCCGATGACGCCCGGGATGTCGGGTGATCCCGCTCGCTATTCCTTTGGTTTCGTCCACGAGCATCTCGCCGCGATGGCAGCGAAGCTCGGCGTGCCGCTGGTGGAGGTGTACCCCGCGATCGAGAGCTGGCCCCGCGAGCGCGTCTGGGCGCATCCCACCGATCCGCACCCCTCTGCCGAGCTACACGCCCTCGCCGCGGACGCGCTGGCCGAGCGGATCCAAACGGATCCCCGTCGCTGACGGCTTTGCCCCTCTCATCGGCTGCCGATGAGAGCGATGCGCCTCGGCGCTTCCTCGATTTGCGGCGGGGGACGAGCCCAGCCCTCCGGGTCCGGGCGACGCGCGCGTTCCGATTTATGGTCGATGCGCTAGAAACACCGAGCGGGATGGCGTTTCCGCCATCCCGCTCGGCTGGTGCGCGACGGAAAGGGTGAGGCTCAGGCGATCGACTCGAGGCCTTTCTGGAAGCGGCCGGCGTGCGACTTTTCGGCCTTGGCGAGGGTCTCGAACCACTCGGCGATCTCGGTGAAACCTTCGCTGCGCGCCGCCTTCGCCATGCTCGGATACATCTCGGTGTATTCGTAGGTCTCGCCGGCGATCGCGGCCTTGAGGTTCTCCTCGGTGGCGCCGATCGGCTGGCCGGTGGCGGGATCACCCACGCGCTTCAGGAAGTCGAGGTGGCCGTGGGCATGACCGGTCTCGCCCTCGGCGGTGTCGCGGAAGAGGCCCGCAACGTCCGGATAGCCCTCGACGTCCGCGACCTTCGCGAAATAGAGGTAACGACGGTTCGCCTGCGACTCGCCGGCGAACGCTGCTTTCAGGTTGTCGTGCGTCTTCGAACCCTTGAGATCCGCCATTGCATGTCCCCTTGGCTCACTCGCGCGAGTGAGGCGTCGTTGGTAGGAAGGATTGAACGTGAGAATAGCGTTCGGTTAGGTCGTGTCAAGACGACACAGAGTGTCGTTTGTGGTCGTGGTTTGGGTGTGTCGCCGGTGTTTCGGCTCACTCGACCGGCAGCGTCTGCGTGTACGCGAGCAGGTCGCCTTGTGCGGCGAGCGTGGTGAGGCCGTTCTCGATGCCGCTCGGCATCGCGGTGCCGGGAGCGCCCCAGCGGATCTGGTGCAGCGTCTTCCACGGCTCGTTGCGGGCGCGCGTGCCGACGTAAGCCGGCGTGCCCGAGTCCGCGAGGTCGATGCTCTTGCCGTCGCTGCCGTGGCAGAGCGCGCACTGGCCGACGTGCGGCGTCGCGCTGGAGGCGGCGGCGGCGTAGAGCGCCGCGCCGGTCGTTGCATTGCCGATTGCGTTGCCGTCGGGCGCGATGACCTCGCGGGTGTCCACCAAGCCTTCGCGCAGCAGCCGTACCAACGCACCGATCGCGTTGGCGTCCAGGTAGCTCCCGAACGCGTGGTCGGAGCCGCTCAGCGCGGAACCGCCCGATGGCGGCGGTGTCCCGCTCTCGATCGCGTCGAAGAGCTCCTGATTGGTACGCCCGGGAGCGCGGTCGATCACGCCGGCCACGCCGGTGAAATGCGGCCCGGTCGCGTACGCGCCCTCGGAGCCGGCGTAGTCCCAACCGTGGCATTCCTGGCAGCGCCAGGTCGTCGAGCCGGTTTGCGCGCCGTGCGTGGAGGAGTAGAGCGACAGCGTCTCGGTCGGCTCGGCGCCGCCGGTGGGAATCCACCACGTGTCCCAGAGCAAGCCGCCCAGGCGCAGGTCGCTTCCCGAGACGTTGAGATCGGTGCTCTTGGGATTGTTGTCGTAGTTGGTGCCGCAGCCAGCAGCGACGACCCCCGCGAGCAGCGCCGGCACGAGAGCCGTGCGGCGCAAGGAACGACGACGCGACATCACGCGCACGCGACCTCCTCGGGCATGGGTAAAGCAGACTCGGCGTCGAAGTCCGGCGCATCGACGCGGCCGGCGGCGAGTCGCCTCGCGCCAGCGACGCCGATCATCGCGGCGTTGTCGGTGCAGAAGCGCATGGGCGGGATGAGCACGCCGAAGCCGCGCGCTTCGGCCTCGCGCCGGAAGCGCTCGCGCAACGGCCCGTTCGCTGCCACACCGCCGGAGAGGATCACTCGCTCGGCGCGGGTCCGTTCCAGCGCGCCGAGCGTCTTCGCGACCAGGACGTCGACGACGGCGGCCTGAAACGATGCGGCGAGATCCGCGCGCCGCGCTTCGATGCCCTCCGGCCCGAGCTCGCGCGTGACCGTGAGCACCGCGGTCTTGAGGCCGCTGAAGGAGAAGTCGAGGTGCGCGCGATCGACGGTGGGGCGAGGAAAGCGGAAGGTTTCCGGATCGCCGCTCTCGGCAGCGCGCTGCACGGCTGGGCCGCCCGGATAACCGAGCCCGATGAGCCGCGCCACCTTGTCGAACGCCTCGCCGGCGGCGTCGTCGAGCGTACGTCCGAGCCGCCGGTATCGGCCGAAGCATTCGGCGTGGAAGAGCGACGTGTGGCCGCCCGACACGATGAGCGCCACGGCGGGGAAGACCGCGTCGTCGGGATGCTCGAGGAGCGGCGCCAGGAGGTGCCCCTCGACGTGATGCACCCCCACCAGCGGCAGCTCGCGCGCCCAGGCCAGAGACTTGGCGAAATGGATGCCGACCAGCAGCGAGCCCACCAGGCCCGGGCCGCGCGTCACCGCGACGCCACCGATGTCGTCGAGCGTGAGCGCGGCATCCGCCAGCGCGCGCTCGACCACGGGGCGGATGCGCTCCACGTGGCGACGCCCGGCGATCTCCGGCACCACACCGCCGTACGGCTGATGTGCGGCGATCTGGCTCTCGACGACGTTGGCGAGCAGCGCACGCCCGTCGTCGCCGATCACCGCCGCGGCGGTCTCGTCGCAGCTCGTCTCGATGGCCAGCACTTTCATCGTCGAATGAGGGTGCCACCCCGCGCCGAAGACCGGCAACCGCTGGCGAACGATGACGCTTTCGGTCGCAGCCCGCGGCGCAGTACGTTGACGTCCGTCCTGGGCACGGGACGCGAGGAGCGATGACGGCCACCACCACGACCACCTTCTGTCGCATCTGTGAATCGCTCTGCGGTCTCGACGTGACCGTGGAGGGCGGTCGGATCGTTCACATCGCGCCCGACGCCGAGCACGTGGCGACGCGCGGCTTCGCGTGCGTGAAGGGTCTCGAGCAGCACCGGCTCTTCGCGTCGCCGGACCGCGTGCTCCGGCCGACCAAGCGGATGGGCGCAACCTGGCAGGACGTGTCGTGGGACCAGGCGCTCGGTGAGATCGGCGCGCGGGTGCGTTTCATCGTGGACCAGCACGGTCCGGACTCGGTCGCGATGTACGTGGGCACGGCGGCCGGCTTCGGCGTGCTCCATCCGATCTTTGCTCAGGGATTCATGACGGGGATCGGCTCGAAGAGCATGTACTCGTCCGCCACCCAGGACTGCGCCAACAAGTTCGCGGTCGCGCATCACGTGTACGGCTTCCCCTTCACGCAGCCGTTTCCGGACGTGGCTCACACCGAGTGCCTGATCCTCGTGGGTGCGAACCCGGTGGTGTCGAAGTGGAGCTTCCTGCAGGTGCCGAATCCGGTTCGCGAGCTCAAGGACCTGGTGGCGCGCGGTGGCCGACTCTTCGTGGTCGACCCGCGCCGCACCGAGACCGCGAAGGTCGCCGGCGAGCACGTCTTCATCCGTCCTGGCACGGACGTCTTCTTCTATCTCTCGTTCTTGCGCGAGCTCCTGGCGCTGGGAGCCGTCGATCGCGAGCGCGTCGCGCGGCACATGCGGGACTTCGATTCGCTGGCTCGGGTGGCGGAGCCGTGGACGCCCGAGCGCACCGCCGAGGTGACGCGTATTCCGCCAGCGAAGTTGCGGGAGATGGTGGCGGCCTACGCCAGCGCGCGGGGCGCCGTGCTCTACAGCTCGACGGGCGTGAACATGGGCGGGAGCGGCTCGCTCGGCTTCTGGCTCCAGGAAGCGATCAACGCGGTTTCCGGCAATCTCGACAAACGCGGCGGCACGTTGGTGGGGCAGGGGCTCATCGATTTCCCGGCATTCGGCAAGAAAACCGGGGCCCTGCTTCGGCCGGACCGCTCACGCATCGGCGACTTCCCGTCGGTCAACGACGCCTTCCCCGGCGGCATCCTCGCCGACGAGATCCTCACCCCGGGACCGCGCCAAGTCCGTGCGCTCTTCGTGACCGGCGGCAATCCGCTCCTCACCATGGCCAACGCCGGACGGCTGCGCGCTGCGTTCGAGAAGCTCGAGCTGCTCGTCACGCTCGATCTCTTCCGCAACGAGACGGGCTCCGTCGCGCACTACGTCCTTCCTTGCACCACGCCGCTCGAACGCCCGGATCTGCCCTTCCTCTTTCCGCTGCTTCTGGGGCTTCAGCGCAAGCCCTATCTGCAGGCGACGCGTGCGGTGACGGACGCACCGGGAGAGGTGCGCGACGAGGCGACCATCTACCTCGATCTCTGTCGCGCGACCGGTGTCGGCATCTTCGGCTCGAGGCTGGCGCAGCTCGCCTTCGAGGCGATGACGTGGCTGCGGTCGTGGTGGGCGGGCGGGCGACGCGCGCTGCCCCAGGAGGCGCTGCTCTCGCTGCTCTTGCGCGCCACGCGAAGCGGTAGCTTTCGCAAGCTCTTGGCCGCGCCGCACGGGATGTTGCGTCCCGATCACGAGCCGGGCGCGTTTCTCGGGCGTCGTGTCGTCACCGACGACGGCAAGGTGCACCTCGCTCCCGCACCGCTCCTCGCCGCTGCAGCGAGCCTCGATGCGAGGTTCGAGCGCGAGCGCGCCGACGCCCAGCGCCTCAAGCTCATCACCAAGCGCGCCGTTCACACCCACAACTCGTGGACCCACAATCACGAGCCCTTCGTCGCCGACGGGAAGCACACGAACTACCTCTACGTTCATCCCGATGACGCAGCACGCATCGGCCTCGGCGACGGCGTTCTCGCCGACGTCCGCACCGACACCGCCGCGGTGCGCGTGCCCGTACGGCTTCTCGCCGACCTGATGCCCGGGACCGTGGCGCTACCCCACGGCTGGGGCCATCAGCACGCCGTCGGCCTCAGCGTCGCCAGCAAGACCACCGGCGTGAACGTGAACCTGCTCGCCGCCGACGGACCCGATCGGATCGAGCGCGTCTCCGGCATGGCCCACCTCACCGGCTTCGTCGTCGACGTCACCCCCGCCGCCGGCCCGCTGGTGCCGGATTCGTGGTCGGGGATGCCGACCCACCACACCACCGTGACTCCGTAGCGGCGAAACACGGGGCCGGCGACGTGCCGGCCAGCCGGCGGTCGACTCACCCGACGCGTTCCGCGCCGTCGAGCTTCGCTAGGTCGCGGTCGAAGGTGCCGAGCGGTGTGTGGCCTGCCTTGCGCGCGATCGCCACCAGCAGGCAATCGGAAAATCCCAGCTTGGGACGGCTCCGGAAGCGGGCGAGGGCCTCGGTGACGACCTCGGGCTCCTGCAACGCCAGCGTGCGATGCTCGAGAAGCAGCTCGAGGGCGTGTGCGATCTGAGCCGCGCTTCGCTCGTAGAGCGAGTCGAGGACCCAGGTCGCCTCCGCCAGCGCGAGATGGGAAACCCACGCACCGGACGCAACGAACGCTTCTGCTGCGGCCGTCTGTGCTGGGTCGTCGCGAACCAGCAGGCGGACCAGCACGTTCGTGTCAACGGCGCGCATGGCGCTCGCGTATCCGCCGGCGGATGGCCTCCTTCATTTCGGCGAGGGATCGGGTTCGTGGCGCGCCTGCCGGAAAGAGAGCCTCGTGTACCTCCTCCGATGAGCGCTGCCCGGCGCGGCGCACCACGTAGTGGTCGCCTTCGGGCTTCCATTCGAGGACCGCACCGGGACCCAAGCCGAGATTGCGGCGAACCTCGGCTGGCACCGAGATCTGTCCCTGTGTGGTGAGCTTGGATCGCGCGAGACGCATGACCTCAGATTACCAGGGTAATGAAGGCGTGCACAACACGCTGGGCTGCGACGCGTTGCGTGGTCTACCGGGCGGTCGGTAGCATCGAACGGCGGGGTCGGCGCGATCCCGACCGCGGTTCCTGATCGGGGGATTCGATGAACGTGAACGGTGCTTCGAGGCGCGCGCGGCTCGCGGCCTCGCTGGTGATGGTGTGTGCGATCGCCGCGGCGACGGGCTGCGCACCGAGCGTGAGCTCGGTCGATCCGAATCCCGCCGCGGCGGGCGAGACCGTGACCATCCACGGCGCCAACTTCGGCGTCGAGGGCGACGGCAACACGTTCACCGTCATCTACGACGGTGCGCCGCTCACCGTGGTGTCGCGTACCGCGACCGAGATCGAGGCCCAACTTCCGGATCCCAAGCCGGTCGGCACCTACGACTTGATCGTGAAGGTGGGCGTGCTCGCGTCGCCGAGCTTCGGCCACACGATCTACACCGCGCCCGACCCGTGGCAGAACGCGTCCGCCAGGGCCGACGCCTTCCGGCTCTTCTACAAGGAGCGCGTGGGCCGCGTGGTGCGCTCCCACAACCGCTACTCGCTCATCAACGACGCGGTGCCGGCGATGACTCTCGGCGCCACGTTCGTCGCCCATCACGGCGACGACTGGGAGATCGAAGCGCATCCCAAGGACAACAACGAGATCGGCCAGAGCGCCTTCAACGCCTGGCAGGCGTACCAGGTGTTCCGCACTCGCGACCTCGCATTGACGTTGATCCGCATGTTCGAGGGCATGGTGATCGGCGGCAGCGCCTCGGGTCATCCGGGGATCACCTCACGTGAGTGGCAGCCGGGCTGGACGCTCACCATCGACGGCACCGCCGGCGGCACGATCACGCGCACCCACGACGGCCACGCGGTGGACCCCGGCGAAAGCTTTCCGCCTGCCCTCGAAAGCGAGATCGCTTCCACCTTCTTCTCCGACGGCCGCTTCACCTATCGGGTGGATCCCACCGAGACCTATTTCACGGCCGAGCCACTCTTCGCGATGGGCTCGTACGCCATCACGTTCGTGTTCTCGGGATTGCCGAATTTCCTGCGCATCTCGGACTGCTGCTCGTCCTTCATGGTGAGCCAGCTCGGCGCGTACACGGGCTATTTCTGGGGCAATCACGACTCCCGCGACAACTTCCCGGACCACGCGATCGGCTACCTCGCGGCGCGCGAGTGCGCCGCCGACCCGAGCGTCGACGCGGACCTGCACGCATCCTGCGTCCGCGCCGCCGCCGTCGGCCGAGCGGTGGGCGATGCGGTGGTGGGTCACGGCTACAACTTGATGACGGTCGGCGAGACCACGCCCTACGATCAGCTCATCGTCGCCGGCGCCGTGCGGCCGGATGGCAGCGTCGAGGACCAAGACTTGGGCTCGATGAACTCGTGCCAGATGTCGTACATGGCCAAGGCGCTATCGAGCGCGGGCCTTCAGTCACCGGTCGAGATCGTCGAGGTGCCGGGCTCGTACGAGGTCCTGCTGCTCCAGATCATCTTCGATCTGCTGGGCCTTCCGCCGCCGACCATCGTGCCCACGTGCAAGCATCTCGACGACGCCTACTTCGGGTTGAGCTGGGGCGATCTGCTCCGTCTCGAGGTGAACGGCACGCCGGTCTTCGACGTGCTCGACGATCTTCTGGCTGCGGACGCCAACGCGTGGCTGCCGATCTTCCATCAGCTCGTGGACGCCCTCGAGCAACCGGAGCGCAGCGCGCGTGCGCTCGTTTCTTACGGCCGCCAGACCGCCAACGAATCGGTCACCGCCGCCGCGCAGGCCACACTCAGCCAGATCGCCGAGGTCCACAGGCGCGCGGCGCAAGCGATCTTCGATTGGGCCACGGGTGCAGGTGCCAATCCCGGCGAAGCGTCGTGGTCGAGCAGGCAGCTCTACCAGGCGGCGATGGTGGCGGTGCCCTTCGGCGTCGGCGGTGCGAGCTATGCCGTCGCCGATTTCGGTCCCGGCCTCACGGACGCGCAAGGCTACGAAAGCGCGCTGACGCGTGGCGAATCCGCGCCCTGGGGATTGCTCACCGATGCGCAGATCCAGGCCAACATCGACGCCGAGCTGGCGAGCTCACATCCCTGGAATCAGGAGCGGTACGCGGCGCGCTTCCCCGACGGGCCGCCGCTGCGTCGCGCCGGCGATCACTACGAGGCCGTGGGCGCCGACGGCGAATTTCACGCGATCCCGAACGTGAGCCATCAGTGGTTCGGCGGCGTCGATCTCCTGCGCGAGGCACCGCTCTGCGTGCTCTCGCCCTCGGCGCTCGACTGCACGTGGGCGGTCCTCGGTTGCGCGCGGCCGGACCTCGACGGCAGTCACGCCGTGGATGGAGCGGACACGACGGCGTTTCAGGCCGCGTGGTCGATCTACGGTCCGTCGGCGACGTGCGACGCCGGCAACGACTGGTGCGGCGGTGCAGACCTGGATCGCAGCGGCACGCTCGCCGCCGACGATCAGGCCTTCATGTCCGCCGCGCAGGGCTGCTGGTACTGAACGCCATCGCCCGTCGCGAGTGGTGCCCACACGTAGGGGCGGGCGCATGCCCGCCCGGGTTCTCTCGATCGATGGTGGGCGACCTGACGGTCGCCCCTACGCATGCGTTGCGAGGATTCGTGGCGGATCGGGCGCTGGATCGGAGCGTGGTCTCGACGCGTGACGCGCGATGACTGCGTCGTCGTTGGCGACGCGATGTAATCCCCGATCGTCTCGGTCTCGCGGCGCGTGGCTCACGGCTCGTACCAGATGGGGGACGTCCAAGCTCGTTCCTGGCCCGTCTTCGCGATCGCTGGATCGCTGCACGCGGGCGGGCGATCGGCGGGCGCGAGCGCCAAACACTCGCGCGTGCTCCAGCGGCACGTGGGATTCTCGAGGACGCGGGCGTAGTAGTACGCGTGCTGGTCCGCCTCGAAGGTGGGGTCGGTCCACACGGTGCAGAGCTCGTCGAAACCGGAGCCGCGCGGCTCGCAGGTATCGAGGTCGACGCTGGCGCCGTTCGTGGCGTTGCCGGCGACGTGGAACACTTGCTCGTGGGCTTCGCCCGTGCCGTCGATCCAGCCCTTCACGATCTGGATGCGCTGCAACGGCGTGCCGGCACGATCGGGAAGGTCGGGATCGCGTAGCGCGGCGGCCACGAACGTCGGTGCCGTGGTGCTGTTCGGCGCTCGCTCGAGCTCGCCACCCATCGCGACACCGTCGCGATAGCCGATCCGCACCATCTCCGGGTTGCCGCAGAGATCGCCCGGATAGCGCCAGCCTCCGAAGAATCGCGGCGCAATTCGAGGCCCGCTGGTACCGAAGGTCTCGCGGCGCGTGAGCGCGGTGAAGATCGCGTCGCGCGAGTTCTCCTCGGACCACACGCCCGCGAGCCCGCCCGGGTTGTTGGCGAGCCCGCCGGGGAGGAGGCTCGCCGGCGTGAGCCGTTTCACGGGGGTGTCTTCCTGGTCGCCCGAGTGACCCTGCCAGCGATCCTCCTCGGTGGCGCCGGGAGTGGCGTTGTGGGTGTCGGTGCTGGCGATCACGCCGAGTCGGAACGGGTTCACGCCCAGGCGCATTTCCTCGGCCATCCCACGCAGCAAGGCACCGCGCAGGAAGTCGCGGTACGAAACGCAGCCGTTCCCCGAGCCGATCACCCCGCCGATGCCTTCGCCCTCGCCACAGCTCTCCGCGACCGGGCGCTGCTCCTCGAACGCACAGAGCTCGTCCGGGCCGGCCGAGAGTCCGGGGAAGGGGAACTGGGTGCTGCATTCGCTCTCACCCTTGTGCTGGAACACCTCCATCAGCGGCTCGACGCGCGCGCGGCGGGCGGCCAGCGAGCGCTGGTCTTCGACGTCCGTGAGACCCAGGTAATCCGTGGAGAAGAGCCGCCCGTTCGAGAGGTTCGAATTGTGCGGGATCGCGAGCACGTCGCAGCCCGTGCCGGCGTCCAGGCACTGCTCTTCCAGCGCGCTCCAGAGCCCCTCCGGCAACGATTGCTCGAAATGCGTGATGGGCAGCGCCGGCACCACCGCATTCCGGAAGATCACGTTGCGGTGGATGCTGGAGAGGCTGTTGGCGCCGCTCCATTCGTAGCCCACGAAGGTGGTGAAGTGGCAGCTCGCGGAGCGGTCGTAGAACTTCTCGGCAGCCTCCTGCACGCCGCCCCACACGTCGCCCGCCGCCGCGGCGCAGTCGATGCCGTTCTTGCCGCACACGGCCGGAAATCGCTCGGGCGCCGTGGGTACCAGCGACATGCCCCACGCCACGGTGCTCGACGTGCTGCCTTCGCGGAAGACCACGCAGCGGTCGGTGTCGTAGACGCGCGACCGCGGGTCCGTGCACGCCTGCACCTCCGCGAAGAGGTCGGCGTGGTCGGTGTCGGCCATGAAATCGAGCGGCCGCGCGAGCTGCACCACGCGCGTGCCCTGGCCGTTGGCGTCCAGCGGTTCGAGACCGATCGCCTCACCGCGGCCGAAGCGGTACGCATCGGCGGGAAGGTTCCGGTTGTCCCAGATGTACGAATCGAACGAGAGCGCCGTGTGAACGTGCAGGTCGCCGAAGAGGGGGCGTTTGAGCGCGTCGTAGTCGCTGCACGCTTCCCGCGACTCGGTGCGCACGAAGGGGGGCGCTTCGTTGGGTTGTGCTTTCCCGCCGTCGTCGCAACCGGCGGCGAGCGCGACGCCGGCGAGCACGGCCGCCGCGAGCTTCGTTTCGCGATTCATCATGGTGGGGTGAGGATCTCGTATTGGCTGCGCAGGCGATCGAGCGTTTCGCGGCGAGTGCGCGCACGGCGCTCGTTCACGAGTGCCGCGACGATGCGCGGGCGGACTTCGGCGACGTCGGGCAGGCGCGCTCCTTCGCGCGAGTCCACGCGCACCAGATGCCAGCCGTAGCTCGACGGGATCGGCCCCACCCAGCGCTTCTCCGGGGCATCGAGGACGCGCGCGGCGAAGTCGGCGCCGAAGATCGTCGCGAGCTCGTCGCGATTTCGCGAGGCGAAGGTGCTGCCGCGCACGAACGGATCGCCCATCGACGTGGTCGCGGCGCCGCCCTCGAGTGCCGCGATCGCTTCCGCCGCCACACGATCGAGATCGCCATCGATCCGGTCGCGGCGAAAGAACACGTGGGTGAGGCTCACGCGCGCCGGCTGCTCGAGCTCCTTCGAATGCGCCCAGAACCAAGCGCTCACCTCGGAATCGGTGGGCGATTCGCTCGGCACGGCGGCTTCGATGAGCGCCTCCATCTTCTGGATGAGGCGGCGCTTCACGATGGGATCGTCCCGCCCCAGGTCGAGCGCCTGGGCCTCGCGGTAGAGGATCTCGCGATCGACGTGATCGCGAATGGCGAGGGCGCGAAGCTCGGCGCTCGGCTGGGCGCCGCTCGACTTCGCCTGCTCGCGCGCTAGGGCCTCTGCTGCAGCGGCACTCACCTCGATGCGGCGCGCGTTCCCCACGGCGTGGGCGGTGGCCGCGTCCTCGGCGCGGCGACTCGCGTTCACGCGGGCGATCGCCAGCGAGCCCAGCGCCGCGACGGCGAGCACCACGATCGCAGTCACGATCGCGGTCCAGGGCAGGCCGCCACGCCGCGCGGTGGCGACGCGCGCGTGAACCTTTTCGTCGGTCAGGATGCTCTCCACGAGATCTTCCGGCGTTTCTCCGGGCCGAAGAGCGCCTATCATCCCGGAAACGCCGGAGCCGATCCACTGTGACGCGCGACGGAAAGCCGTCTACGACAGCAGGGTGCGCGTAGGGGCGGCCGCGAGGCCGCCCGCAGGCGACGGCCATTGCGGCTCGGGAGGAAGCGAAGGTGAAACGACATCGTGCTGCGCGCGCCCTCGCAACGTGCCTGTTCCTCGCGGCGACGGCATCCGTCCCCCGCGCGCACGCCGAGCGGCTCGCTCGCGATCGCGTCCCGGAGCCGCTGCAACCGTGGGTCGACTGGGCGCTCCACGGAGTGCGCGACTCGCTCTGCCCATTCCTTCACGGTCAGCAGGACTCCACGCGCTGTGCGTGGCCGGGACGTCTCGAGCTCGACCTCGACGAGCGCGGCGGGCGTTTCACCCAAGCGTGGACCGTCGACGTCGAGTCCACGGTGCCGCTACCCGGCGGTGCCGGACGCTGGCCCGAGGACGTGAAGCTCGATGGCGTGGCCACCACACCGCTCGCCCGCGCGGGGGTGCCGACGCTCAGGCTCGCGATCGGCGCCCACACGATCGCCGGCGTCTTTCGCTGGGACGCGCTGCCGGAAGCGCTGGAGGTCGCTCCCGACGTGGGCCTCGTGGCCCTCACGCTGCGCGGCGCGGCGGTTGCCTTCCCCAGCCGCGACACCACCGGTCGCGTGTGGCTCGGCCGCGTGGTCGAAGCTCCCGCGGAGGAGGACCGCGTGATCGTGCGCGTGAGCCGGCGCGTCGTCGACGACGTGCCGCTTCAGCTCACCACCCGCGTCGAGCTCGCAGTCTCCGGGAAGGCGCGCGAGGTCCATCTCGGCCCGGCGCTCCCCGCCGGATTCACGCCGCTCTCGCTCGTGAGCCCGCTCGCCACGCGTCTCGAGGCCGATGGCCGGCTGCGCGTGCAGGTACGCCCCGGCGATTGGACGATCGAGCTGGTTGCCCGTCACGACGGTCCCGTGGAATCGCTCGTGTTGCCCGCGCCCACCGACGCGTGGGCCGAGGGCGGCGAGGAAACGTGGGTGTGGGATGCGCGTCCCGCGCTTCGCGTCGTCGAGATCGAGGACGTGATCGCCGTCGATCCGCAGCAGACCACGCTGCCGGACGACTGGAAGAGCTTGCCCGCGTACCGGATGGCGCCCGACGTGACGATGAAGCTCGTCGAGCGGCGGCGCGGCAACGAGCCACCCGAGCCCGATCGGCTCGCGCTGGAACGCGAGCTCTGGCTCGACTTCGACGGCGGCGGCTACACGGTGCGCGATCACCTGACGGGCACGCTCAACTCGAGCTTCCGGCTGGAGATGCAGCCGACGCTGGTGCTCGGTCGCGTGGCGCTCGATGGCCGCGATCAAGTCGTCACGCGCCGTCCGGGATCGGATCGCGATGGCATCGAGGTGCGCCAAGGTCAGCTCACGCTGGAAGCGGAGAGCCGCATCGACGCTGCGTTGCGCACGTTGCCGGCGGTGTCGTGGGACGCCGACGTGGAGAGCTTGTCGGCGACGCTCCATCTGCCGCCCGGCTGGCGCGTCTTCGCCGCGCGCGGCGCGGATCAAGTGCCGGGTACCTGGGTGGAAGGGTGGACACTTCTCGATTTCTTCGGAGTGCTGATCGCCGCGTTGGCGTTCCGGCGTTTGTGGGGTTGGGTCTGGGGCGGCGTGGCGCTGGTGGGATTGGCGCTCATCCATCCCGAAGCCCACGGCTTCACGTGGCTCTTCCTCGCGGTGCTCGCGTTCGAGGCTGCGCTGCGCTTGCTCGGCGCAGGCAAGGCACGGCGCTGGGTGCGCGCGACCTGGATCGTGCTCGTGGGCTACGCGGTGCTGACCGCGGTGCCGTTCCTGGTGTGGCAGGTGCGCGTCGCGATGTATCCGTCGCTGGAGCACGCGTGGTACGCGACACGGGACGCACCGCCGGGCGGTTCTGGGCCAGATTTTCTTCGGTATCACACCGTGACCGGGTCTGAGGCGCCGGTTGCTCCGGCTTCTCCTGCACCGCAGGAAGCGATGCTCGAGGAGTCGGCGGTCGACAAGCCGGCCGAGCGCGGCCGGCAGAATCTCGAGATGCGCAAGCTGGCTCAGCTCGATGATCGTCTCGAGCCGCGCAAATCGCTTCGGCTTCAACTCGGCGGGCTGCCGAGCGCGTCCTCCGACGAGCTACAGCGTTTCGATCCGCATGCGGTGGTCAACACCGGCCCCGGCATCCCGTCGTGGTCGTGGAACCAGGTCTCGATCGGATTCAGCGGTCCGGTCCAGCGCGAGCAAGCCGTTTCGCTCTACCTCCTCTCGCCGACGATCAATGCGTTGCTGAACGGGTTGCGCGCGGCCTTCCTCGGCTTGCTGGTGCTGCGCCTCCTGGGAATGCGCGGAGATCGCTCGCTGAAGTGGCTCGGCGCCGGCGCACGATCGGCGCCGGCGATCGCGGCTGCGGTGCTCGTGACGCTGGTCACCGCGCCGAACGCCGCCCGCGCCGACGTCCCCGATCAGGCGATCCTCGATCAGCTCCGATCGCGCCTGACCGAGCGCCCCGTGTGTCATCCCGATTGCGCGAGCATCTCCCGTGCCTACGTCGACGTGACCGGCGGTCGTCTGAAGGCGCGCCTGGAAGTTGCGGCGCTGGCGGCCACGGCGATCCCGCTGCCCGGCAGCGCCACGTCCTGGTCGCCTGTGCAAGTGCTCGTCGACGCGAAGCCCGCCTCGGCGATCCGCGACGAGAGCGGCACGCTCTGGGCGCTGATTCCCGCCCAATCGAAGGAGGTCCTCCTCGACGGTCCGCTTCCCGAGCGCGACGAGATCGCGATCCCGATGCCGCTCGTTCCTGCGCGTGTCGAGGTCAAGGCCCCCGGCTTCACGATCGAAGGCGTCCACGAGAACGGCCAGCCTGATTCGAGCCTCACGCTTCGCCGCGAGCGCACCGAGCCCGCCGATCCGGACGCCCTCGACGCGAATTCACCGCAGGTGCTGCCGTCCTTCCTCTCGGTCACCCGCTCGCTCAGTCTCGGCCTCAAATGGGAGGTCACCACACACGTGAGGCGGCTCTCGCCAGGCGGCGCGCCTGCGACGGCGCAGATCCCGCTTCTTCCCGGCGAATCGGTGACCACCGAAGGCAGCCGCGTCGAGAAGGGACACGTGCTGGTCACGCTCGCGTCCGACGTCGACGAAGCCCAATGGTCCTCGACCCTCGAGCAGCGCGCGGCGCTCGAGCTGGTAGCACCTTCCACGGCGGACTTCGTGGAGGTGTGGCAGCTCGGCGCCAGCACGCTCTGGCACGTCGACGCGAAAGGATTGGCTCCCATCCATCCCGGCGACGTCATGGGCGTGCGCGTGCCCGAATGGCATCCATGGCCCGGTGAGAGGCTCGCGCTCGCGATCACGCGCCCGGAAGGAGTACCTGGCGCCACGCTCACCATCGACTCGAGCCTGCTCTCGGTGACCCCCGGCCTTCGCTCGACCGACTCGACGCTCACGCTCTCGATCCGCTCCAGCCGCGGCGGTCGTCACGTGGTCACGCTGCCGGAGGGTGTCGAGCTCACCTCCGTCGAGGTGGGTGGTCTGGCGCAACCGCTGCGCATGGATGGGTCACGGGTGACGTTGCCGATTCATCCGGGAAGCCAGGTGGCCGAGATCGCGTGGCGCGAGGCGCGTGGCATCGAGACTCGCTTCACCACTCCGCGAGTGGACGCCGGCGCACCGAGTGTGAACGCGGCGGTGCGCGCCGAGGTCTCCGCGAATCGCTGGGTGCTCTTCGTGCACGGGCCGCGGCTCGGGCCGGCGGTGCTCTTCTGGAGCTTGCTCGCCGTGTTGCTGGTGGTGTCGATGGCGCTGGGTCGCGTGCCCCTGACGCCGCTGCGTGCCCACCATTGGTTCCTTCTCGGGCTGGGCCTCACCCAGTTGCCGGTGAGCGCGGCGGCGATCGTGGCCATCTGGTTGCTGGCACTCGGCGTCCGCCGCGAACGAGCCGCGGCGCTCGATTCGCCCGAGCGGCGCGGGACGTTCAATCTGGTGCAGGTGGCGCTGGTGGCGCTCACGCTCGCGGCGCTGGCGGTGCTCGCGTGGGGAATCGAGAGGGGATTGCTCGGCATGCCCCGGATGCAGATCCAGGGGAACGGCTCGAACGGGGACACCTTGCGCTGGTTCGCCGATCGCGCCGAGGGCGCGCTTCCCACCGCGTGGCTGATCTCGCTGCCGCTCTGGGTCTACCGGTTGGCGATGCTGGCGTGGGCGCTCTGGATCGCCGCCTCGCTCATCCGTTGGCTCAAATGGGCGTGGGAATCGTTCACCACCGGCGGTGGCTGGAAACCCGCTCCACCCAAGCCGCCCAAGAGCGCGAGGATGGGGCCACCGCGCCGCGAGCCGAGCGTCCTGCCCGATGCCCCGCCGGCGGCACCGACCACACCCGCAGCGCCATGACGCGCCGCTCACCGCTGGCGTTTCTCACCGGTGGCACCGGTTTCATCGGCGGTCGTCTCGCGGCACAGCTCCGGCGCGAAGGGCGCGATGTGCGTGCACTGGTACGGACGCCCGCGAAAGCCGGGCGGCTCCGCGAGCTGGGTTGCGAGCTGGTGCCCGGTGATCTCACCGAGCCGGCGAGCTTTCGCGAGGCCATGGCCGGCTGCGACGAGCTCTTCCATCTCGCCGCCTGGTACGAGCTGGGAGTGCCGGCGGCGCAGGCGGAGCGCATCCATCGCGTGAACGTCGAAGGTACCGAGGCCGTCTTGGACGCCGCCATGCAGGCTGGCGCCAAGCGCATCGTCCACTGCAGCAGTGTTGCGGCGCTCGGACCCACGGGCGGCAAGCTCGTCGACGAGACGCACGCCAACGACGGCCACTACCGGAGCCTGTACGAGCGCACCAAAGCCGAGGCCCACGAGCGCGCGATGGAGCGAGCCCGTGCCGGCGCGCCGATCGTCGTGGGGATGCCGGGTACGGTCTACGGACCCGGCGATCCGAGCCTGGTTGGAATCTTCCACCGCGAGCTGATCCGCGGGCTGGTCGTGGTGGGCGGCTTCGACGCCATGACCATGACGCTGGTGCATGTCGAGGACGCGGCTGACGGACTCCTCCGCTGCGCCACTCGCGGCAGGTCCGGCCAGAGCTACGTGCTGGGCGCGGACGTGGTGACGATGAAGGAGTGGATCGCGACTGCGTGCGATCTCACCGGCATCCGCCGCCCGCTCTTCAGCGCGCCCGAAGGGCTCGTGAGAGCGGCGGGACCATTGCTCGCGCCGCTGGCGCGCCTCGCCGGGCTGCCTCCCGAGGTGGTGAGCGAGGGTGTGGAGATGAGCGCCGGGCTCACGTGGGCGTTCTCGGGAGCGAAGGCGCGTCGTGATCTCGCCTGGCAGCCGCGCGCTCTCGACGTGGGCCTCGCTCAGACGCTCGCGTGGTATCGCGATCGCTACGCGCGGCGGCGGCGCTTGCAACCTCGCACCGAAGCCGCCCGCGCCGCGCTCGCCGCCGCGGGCGTGATTTCGTAGGGGCGTGCGCGAGCGAGCCTGCGTCGGGATTGCGTAGGACTGCGGGCGACCTGGCGGTCGCTCCTACGCCTTTCGAGCGCTTTCAGAAGTCGGAATCGCGCTGACCCGCGTCGGCCGATCAATCGACGGATTCGGCTGATCCCGCGAGCCCGACCCGGTCGGTGTCGGGCTGGCCCGGCAGCAGCAGGTCCTCGAGAAAATACGCGGCGAGATCGTGGCGCCCGCGCAGCCCCGCCTTGCGGTAGAGCGTGAGCGCTTGCGAGCGCACGGTCTGCTCGCTGGTCTTGCGGATCGAGGCGATCTCTTTGTGGCTCAGGCCCTTGAGCAGCAAGAGCCCCACGTCGCATTCGGACGGGGTGAGCTGCCAATCGCGGAACTGACGATCGATCGCCTCGCCCAATCCATCCAGGTAGGTGCGCGCCTCGCCGCGCCAGTGGTCCGCCTCGCGCCCTGCTTGCTCCAGGTGGTGCGAGAAGCGCTCGAGGAGGCGCCCGCGTTCGTCCACGTGGCGCTGGATCGCCAGTACCCCGGCGATCACCACGCCCGTGGTGACGATCTCGACGGCGATGTGCGTGAACCCGGCCGCGAAGCGCGCATCGTCGATGCAGTGCCACAGCGCCAGAAACACCAGCGGCGCCCACAGCCATCGTGCCAGGGCGAGGGTGGCTGCCTCGGATGGCGCGACGACGGGTCGGCTCGGCAGCGCGCGCCTGGCGAGCAGCGACTCTACCTTTGTTGGATTTTCCGCCAGGTCGAGGCGGGGGAGGATCGTTGGCGTCGTCACGGGCACCTCGGGGGAAGCGCTGCCAGTCCGGTAGGTGCTTTCGCACATCTCGTACCGTTCAGCCCATGCCGAATATCTCTCGCGAATTTCCCCAGGCCTTGTGAGATGGCTCACAGGGGCGAAC